>RZYW01000091.1 GCA_009930175.1 Clostridia bacterium | reverse complement strand
GAGGCTCATCACAGTGTTAGAATTTTAGACGAAGCAGTAAAAGCGGCAGTCAAACTATCCGATCGATATATAACCGACCGTTATTTGCCAGATAAAGCCATAGATCTTATCGACGAAGCTTCCTCCAAGGTGCATCTAAAAGTAGGTACAGTGCCTTCTAACTTAAAAGAAATGGAAGAAAAAATAGAAGAAATTCGCAGCGAAAAAGAATCTGCAGTAGTTCAGCAGGACTTTGAAAAAGCAGCAAAACTTAGAGATGATGAGAGAAAACTTAAAGAAGAACTAGAAGCTCAAAGGGAAGAATGGAAAAAGAACAATATTGGAACAGTTCAAGAAGTTACTGAAGAAGATATTGCTCAAATTGTTTCCAGCTGGACAGGAATTCCCGTACAGAAAATTGCCCAGGAAGAAAGCGAAAAGCTTCTTAAATTAGAGGAAGTTCTTCATAAAAGAGTAATCGGCCAGGATGAAGCAATTAAAGCTATTTCCAAAGCAGTGCGCAGAGCCAGAGCCGGTCTTAAGAGTCCAAAACGCCCAATTGGATCCTTTGTTTTCCTTGGACCAACAGGAGTAGGTAAAACTGAACTTGCAAGAGCTTTAGCAGAGGCACTCTTTGGTGCTGAAGATGCCCTGGTAAGAATTGATATGAGTGAGTACATGGAAAAACATGCAATATCCAGATTAATCGGCTCACCTCCAGGATACGTTGGACACGAGGAAGGTGGCCAGCTTACAGAAGTTATCCGCAGAAAGCCTTACTCAGTAATTCTTTTTGACGAAATTGAAAAAGCTCACCCGGAAGTTTTCAATATCCTCCTTCAGGTAATGGAAGACGGACGCCTTACAGACAGTAAAGGCAGAACAGTAAACTTCCGTAATACAGTGCTGATTATGACCTCTAACCTTGGAGCCAGTGAAATGAAAAAAAGTGGATCTCTTGGATTTAATCGTGAAAAATCAGCTCAGGATAACTTCGATGAAATGAAAAAAAGAGTTCTGGATTCTATGAAAAAAGCTTTCAAACCAGAATTCCTAAACCGTATCGATGACTCAATCGTTTTCCATAGCCTTGAGGAAACTCACATCACAGAAATTGTTGATTTGATGCTTAAAGAAATCGAAGGTCGCCTAAAGGAAAATGAAATGACAATTGAAGTTAGTCCAGAAGCAAAAGCTCTTATCGTCAAAGAAGGTTTTGACAGTGAGTACGGAGCAAGACCATTGCGTCGCGCAATTCAAAGAATGATTGAAGATGCTCTTGCAGACGAACTTCTTAAAGGGGAGTTTAAAGCAGGAGATCATATTAAAGTTTCTGAAGCTGAAGGTAAAATTGTAATTTCAAAATAAATAAAGGACAGCCCTCTTCTTTTCTCCTTATGGGAAAAAGGAGGGCTTTTGGTGATTATTGTGAAAAAAAAGTCAAAAGTAGTTTTCTACTGTACTAATTGTGGGTATGAGAGTCTCAAATGGCTTGGGAAATGCCCAGACTGTAACGCCTGGAACAGTTTTGCCGAGGAAGAAAAAATTACCACAAAAATGCCTCTCCCCCGGGAAGCAGCAGCACCAGAAAAAATTGGTGAAATTACTATTAAAAAGGAAATGCGGGTTTCCAGTGGATTCCCAGAAGTAGACAGGGTTCTTGGCGGGGGCTTTATTGCAGGAGAACTTATTCTTCTTTCAGGAGAGCCGGGAATTGGAAAATCTACCCTGGTACTTCAAATAGCAAAAAATCTTGGTGAGGAATACAAGGTCCTTTATTGCAGCGGGGAAGAATCAAAGGAACAAATTAAGTATAGAGGAAATCGACTTGGTATAACTAATCAAGAAATTTTAATCTCAGCAGAAAATAATTTTGAAAATATTACAAAAATTGTTGAGAAGGAGAATCCGGAATTTTTAATTATCGATTCTATTCAAACAATGTACACCAGTGATGTAGATTCTGCCCCGGGAACAATCAGTCAAGCCAGAGAAATTAGTGGAAAACTATTAAAGCTGGCAAAAAATTCTGGAATGACAGTTATGATTGTTGGTCACATAACAAAAGACGGAGGCATTGCAGGCCCAAAATTATTGGAGCACATGGTAGACGTTGTTCTCTATTTTGAAGGGGAAAAATATTATCAGTACCGCAGTCTTCGCAGTTACAAAAACCGTTTTGGATCATCTTCAGAAATTGGAATTTTTGAAATGGTTAATGAAGGGCTAAAAGAAGTTCCAAATCCATCAAAGTTTCTTCTCCAGGAAAGAGCAGAAAATGCTCCCGGATCAGTAATCACTGCAATCTTTGAAGGAAGCCGGGCAATTCTATTGGAAATTCAGGCTCTGGTTAGTGAAAGTCATTACAATCAGGGGCGCCGGGTAACTACAGGTTACGATTACAACAGAATTAATATGATTATCGCAGTTCTCGAAAAAAAGCTGGGAGTTCATCTTTCTGGCAGTGATATATATGTAAACATTGTTGGAGGAATAAAAATTGCTGAACCAGCAGTAGACTTGGCCATCGCCATGGCAATAGTATCCAGTTACAGAAATAAAAGTATTGATCAGGATATGATTGTCCTTGGGGAAATAGGTCTTTCCGGAGAGGTTAGAAGCGTTTCTAATTTGGAAAAAAGAATTAAAGAAGGAGAAAAAATGGGATTTGCTAAAGCATTGGTTCCATTTAACAATAAATCTACTCACAATGAAGGAGATATAAAGCTTCACAAGGTAAAAAATATTGGAGATGGAATATTGTTCATAAATTCCTAACAATAGATTAAAGCAGATTGATTGATATTCTTAAATAATCCTATTATAATAAGGGTTATGCTTTTAAAAGGAGGTGAAATTGTGGGTAAAAAAATTGCTGGTATTGTGGTTGTTTTTATATTCGGATTAGTCGGTGTAATCCTGGGAGATTTCCTAGTGAATGACGTTCTGGCGGGAAGCAGTATACCTGATCCAAGATTATGGATGGTAGTAGTTCCCGGAATTGCCCTTGCAGGATTAGGGTATAAGCTATCTCCTTTTATTGTAGGGGGAGTTGCTTCATCAGTACGTTATTTTGTTTGTCTTCTTCAAAGAATGCCTATTCAGGATCTTATCGGAGGAACTCTTGGACTTATTATTGGACTGATTATTGCCAGCTTTATTGGGATCTACCTTTCTAAAGTTCCTTTTGTCGGATATATTTTTTCAGTAATTCTTGCGGTACTCTTAGGATATATCGGAATGCTTGTTGGAACAAATAAAAAGGAAGATATCTTTGCCGGAAGAAACTTATTTAAGAGTGAAATCAAGGAAAAAAGTACTCTCTCCCAAGGGAAGAAAAATTCTGAGGTTCCAAAAGTTCTTGATACAAGTGTAATTATTGACGGCAGAATTCTTGATATTGTTAAAACCGGATTTATCGAAGGCCCTTTATTAATTCCTAATTTTGTGCTGGAAGAGCTGCGCCATATTGCAGATTCATCAGATGTGCTAAAAAGGAATAAAGGTCGTCGTGGTCTTGATATCTTAAACCTTATTTCTGAAGGAAAAGATATTGAGGTTAGAATTTATGAGGAAGATTTCCCTGAGATACAGGAAGTTGACAGCAAGCTTGTTAAATTATCTCAGGTTTTAAAAGGATATATTGTAACCAATGATTATAACTTAAACAAAGTTGCTCAGCTTCAAGGACTGCAGGTTCTTAATATTAATGATTTAGCAAATGCTCTTAAACCTGTTGTAATTCCTGGAGATACAATGACAGTGGAAATTGTTAAAGAAGGAAAAACAGGAAAACAGGGCATCGGTTATCTTGATGACGGAACAATGATAGTTGTTGAAGAAGGCCGGGATTATTTAGGCAAAACAATGGAAGTAATGGTAACAAGTGCTCTTCAAACATCAGCGGGAAGAATGATTTTCGCCAAGATTGATGATGGAGAGGTGTAAATTTCAATATGAAAATATCTTTAATAATTCCTGCAGCAGGAACAGGTTCCAGAATGAAATCAGTAACAAATAAGCAATACTTGGAGCTGGAGGGGAAGCCTGTGCTTGCCCATACTATCGAAAGATTTCATAGAATTCCCGAAATTGATGAAATTATTGTGGTTGCTGCTGAAAAAGAATTGGAATATTGCAAAAAAGCTGTAGTTGAAAAATATGGTTTTAATAAAGTAAAAAAAGTAATCTCCGGGGGAGCCCAAAGACAGGATTCTGTTTATAATGGACTCCTTGAGATATCGCCGAATTGTGATTACGTGATTATTCATGATGGAGCTCGGCCATTTATTAAGGAAGAAAAAATTAAAGAATTTATAAAAACTTTGAGCACAGAAAATGCTCTGGTAATGGGTGTGCCGGAAAAAAACACTATTAAAAAAATTAAGGACTCATTAATTATTAATACAATCCCCAGGGAAGATGTGTGGGAAATACAAACTCCTCAAGGTTTCAGCCGGGAGTTAATTTTCCGCGCTTTCAAAGAAGCCTCTGGTAAATATCATCTTTTTACAGATGATTCGTCTATGGTGGAAAGTTTAAAAGTTCCAGTGAAAATTTTCCAGGGAGACTATTTGAACATCAAAATTACTGCACCAGAAGATTTAAAACTTGGAAATGCAATTCTTTCATTAATAAATGAAGAAATTCCTAAGAAAGTCTTGGAGGGATATCAAAATGAAAATTAGAACAGGATTTGGTTTTGATGTTCACGCCTTTGCTGAAAATCGCAAGTTGATTTTAGGTGGTATTGAAAT
>RZYW01000090.1 GCA_009930175.1 Clostridia bacterium | reverse complement strand
TATGATAAATTATACAACAATATATAAACGTTATTACGAATTTTTAAGAATTCTTAATCAAAAAAATATTAAATCTCTTTTCCAACCTATTGTTTCTTTGAAAAATGGTGAGATTTTAGGTTACGAGGCTTTAAGCCGGGGGCCTGCTGGCTCGGATTTTGAGTCTCCTCTTGCTCTTTTGGCTTACGCTAAAGAAAATGATTTTCTTTGGGATATTGAGTACCTTTGCCGTCAGCAGGCTTTGGAGAACTCCCAGAGCTTTTTGCAGGAGGGTCAGCTTCTTTTTATTAATGTAGATGCAGATATTTTTAACGACTCTAAATATCAATCCGGCCTAACCAAAAAATCTTTGGAAGAATATGGCATTTCTGCGAAAAATGTCGTTTTCGAAATTACAGAGCATAATTCTGTGGCCTCCCAGGATCTTTACGCTACTGCTTTGAAAAATTACAGGGAGCAGGGCTATCAGATTGCCATTGATGATGTGGGCACTGGCTACTCTAATTTAAGTATGCTGGTGGCAACTCGTCCGGAGTTTCTAAAAATCGACATGGCTCTTGTTCGTGATATCGATAAGGATCTTACAAAACAGTCTCTTTTGAAAACTTTCAAAAGTTTCTGCCAGTCCAGCGGGATAAAAATGATTGCCGAAGGTATCGAAACTCTTGATGAACTGGAAACTTTAATTCGCATTGGGGTAGATTACGGCCAGGGATATTTTCTGAAGAGGCCATCTCAGACAGATTTCATTTTAAACAAAGACTCCCAAAATCAAATAAAGCTTCTGGCGGATTTAAATTGTCAGAGTGCCTCCCAGTGTTTCCCACTGGATATAAATGTTGGAAGTATTGCCAAAAGTGAAGTTACTGTAGATGTTTCTGCTCAAGGGCATGATCTGGATAAAATATTCCGCTCTCATCCGGAGATATTAGGAATACCTGTTTTAGAAGATGGCCGCCCAAATGGCTTAGTTATGCGTAACAAGTTTTATTTCCTGATTGGCCGCCAATATGGATTGGAACTTTTTCTTAAGAAAAATGTTGCCGGGCTGATGGATTCTGCTCCCATGATTTTGGATTACAACATGCCAATCCGGGATGTTTCCCGCACAAGTATGAATCGGGATAATGAGAGTATTTATGATCACATAATTATTATTCGGGATGGATCCTACTTCGGTGTGGTGACAATTAAAGATTTGCTGGAAAAAACCAGCCAGATTGAACTGAGTATCGCCCGGCATTCTAACCCTCTGACAGGGCTTCCAGGAAATATTATGATTGAAAAGAATCTTCAGGAATGTTTAGAGTCGAGGAAAGATTATTGCGTTTTGTATCTTGATCTGGATAATTTTAAGCCTTTCAATGATAAGTATGGGTTTGAGCGTGGGGATTTATTAATTTCCCTTACAGGGCAGATTGCCAAAAATCAGCTGGATAATATTTGCAATTTGAAGGGAAACTCTGCTTTTATCGGACATATCGGCGGGGATGATTTTGTAATAACTTTACCTGGAAGCATTCCGGAGGGGAAGGCCTTGGCGGAAAATATTATTAAAAATTTCGAGAAGGAGAAAAGAGTTTTCTTTCCTGAAGATGATATTAAACTTGGATATTTTTATGAGAAAAACCGGCAAGGGAAAAAACAGCGTTTTAATTTGACCTCATTATCTATCGCCCTGGTTTACGGGAAGTCCGGGCAGTATCGTAGTGTTTTTGAGCTTAGCGAGGCTGCGGGAAAAATAAAATCCCTCTGCAAAGTGCAAGAGGGAAGTGTTTGTGTTATTGGCTGATTAATTATTTGAAGTGGAGACAAGGGCGAAGAGAAGGTCTTTATCTGAAGCTGTGATCTCCCTAAATCCGTACTCTTCCATAAATGTAATCAGAATTTTTGTTCCATATATAATAATATCTGCCCTTTCAGGCTGGAGTCCGGGAACTTTTTTCCGCTCATCCAGAGGAAGGGCTTTTAATTTTTCGTGGATACTTTTTATCTCATCCAGAGTCATCTTTAGTCCATGAATTTTTTCCCACTGATATTCAATAAGGGCAAGTTTAACTGCGGCGATGGTTGTTATTGTTCCACCCACTCCAATTAGACGGCTGTCTTGAAAATTTTTATTAGAAGGGATTCTCTCTGCAAAAAGCTCTACAATTTTTTCTTTTTTGCAAAGCCCCGGGTCTTCCTTAAGGCGAACTCCACCTAAATTTGTGCTGGTGAAAACAGTTCTGCCAGATTGAAAGTTAGGAAGCTGGGAGTTTTCATCAAGATTTTCTTCCTGAAAAATCACTTCTGTGCTGCCGCCCCCAATATCTATAACAATATTTCTGCCAGGAAAATCTCCCGTGGCTCCCAGATAGCTAAGTTCCGCTTCACGTTCTCCGCTGATAATCTCTACCCGAAATCCTGTTTCGGTTTTTATTTTGGCAACAACCTCATCCTTATTAAGGGCATCCCGCATAGCACTGGTGGCAACAAGAAAATGGCTGCCCGGGTTATCCAAACCATAATTGACGAGAGTCTCTTTATATTTTTTTAAAACCCGAATCGTCCTGGCTAAAGGCTCATCCTGAATAAGCTGATGCTCCTTAAGGCCTTCCCCAATGCGGGTTATGGTGGTTTCCTGGTGAATTATTTTTTCGGGAGTGGCTATCAAAAGGCGGGTGCTGTTGGTGCCGATATCCATAGCTGCCTTCATCATTTTTCCTCCACTGTTATTGGTTTAATTAAAATTTCGTTTTCCTTTACCAGACCAAGTTGCTCCCTGGCGATGCGTTCAATTCCCTCTGGGCTTTGAAGTTTTTCGATTTCCTTTTCCAGCTGGGCGTTGCGAATGCGTTCATTTTCCAGTTCCATTTTAAGATTATCGATTACCTGTTTTTGCTGGTAGATTTTTATAAAGCGCTGGCCAGAGAAAAATACCAGGAGGAGGATGCAGATGATGATGATGGATTTTTTTAGTGTTATTCTGTTTTTGTGCCCCTGAATAACCTGAAGATTCTTTCTGTCCTGGCTGGCCATAAAAATTACCTCCTAAATTTTATTACAAAGATTCGTAAAGCTCAGGAGCTTCACTTTGAGAAACGTGGTCTTTTACTATAAGTACCCGGAATTTTACAATTTTATCACCAAAGCGAATTTCAATGATATCCCCAACGGCTACTTCGGAACCAGCTTTCTCCGGTCTGTCGTTTATTTTTACCCGGTCATTGTCGCAGACTTCCTTAGCAACAGTTCTGCGTTTAATGATTCGGGAGACTTTCAAGAACTTATCAAGGCGCAAGCCGCCCACCTCCTTCAGGGGACGTTTCCATTTTCCGCGGGTTTTCCACAGGGGTTATCCTGTGGATAACGCGATGAAAATGGAAACGTCCCCTCCCCCTTTAAAAAAAGAGCCTCCCAGATGAGAGGCTCTTTTGCTTATTTGTTTACTGCGTCTTTTAAAGCTTTACCTGCTTTGAAAGCTGGTACTTTTGCTGCTTCAATTGTAATTTCTTCCCCAGTTCTTGGGTTACGTCCAGTTCTTCCAGCGCGCTCTCTAACTTCGAAAGTACCGAATCCAACTAACTGAACTTTCTCGCCTTTTACCATTTCTTCTTCGATAGTTTTAAATAACGCTGCAACAACCTTCTCTACATCTTTTTTCTTAAGATCTGTCTTTTCAACAACACTTTGTAATAATTCCGCTTTGTTCAAAATAAACCCTCCTATATTCACCTTAATTTTAAAGGCTTTTTTGACTAACCACAAGTTAATATGTAGTTACATCATATCCTAAAAATTATGTATCTTTTGTTCTCGTCTTATTATACATTTTTTTTAGATTCTTTCCATAGTTTTTCCATACTTTTTCTATTTTTTTTAGCTATTTCTAGACTTTTATCCCGAAAATGCTTCTCAATATAGCGAAATCGTCTCCGAAATTTGTTATTTGCCTTAAAAAGTGACTCTTCCGGGTCTAAATTTAAGAAACGTCCGATGCTTACGAGAGTAAATAAAAGGTCTCCAAATTCTTCTTCGATCTTCTTTTGATCTCCAATTTGAATTGCTTCTTTAAGTTCTTCTTCCTCTTCCCGGACTTTTTCTGCAACTTCCTCTATGGTGTCCCAGTCGAAGCCAACCTTCCCAACTTTTTCCTGAATTTTCAAAGCTTCAAGTAAAGATGGAAGATTTTTGGGGACTTTGTCCAGCATACTTTCGTAGCTGATATTTTTTTCAAGCTTTTCCTGATTTTTTATTTCATCCCAGTTCCTGGTAACTTCTTCTGCATTTTCAACTTCAGTTGTTGCAAAGACGTGGGGATGACGACGGATTAGTTTTTTGGAGATCGCATCGGTAATATCTTCCATTGTGAAGGTTCCTGATTTTTCA
Source organism: Clostridia bacterium (assembly GCA_009930175.1). Taxonomy (GTDB): domain Bacteria; phylum Bacillota; class Peptococcia; order Peptococcales; family SKKY01; genus SKKY01. The sequence continues at coordinate 370 of RZYW01000090.1, read as the reverse complement.
GCAAGCTTACCGTGGAAAAAAATTTGCAGGAGCACATCTCCCAGCTCTTCCTTCAATCCATCCAAATCATTATCGTCAATTGCTTCCAGAACTTCGTAGGATTCTTCTATTAAATAACGTTTCAGGGATTCGTGAGTTTGCTCTTTGTCCCAGGGGCAGCCATCTTCTCCAAGAAGCTGATCCATGATTTTTCCCAGATCACTGAATCCAAATTTCTCAGTTTCTGCAAATTTCTCAGTTTTTGCAAATTTCTCAGTTTTTGAATTTATTTCACTCATAATAATTTCACCTTTTTACCTATCTTTACCAGTTTTTCTCCGAATTTTGGCATTTGCTGGATTTCTTCTTCCTTGATTCCTTTGATTTTAAC
>RZYW01000089.1 GCA_009930175.1 Clostridia bacterium | reverse complement strand
CCACTATCTTTACCCGCAATTGTTGTAACCTGAAAAGTTTTCAGATCCAGGCTGCAGATTCTGTGATTCTGCATGTCAGCAATAATCAGGGCATCATCTTTTTCTGAGTAGGCAAGTCCGTAGGGAAAGGCAAAAGAGGCATCATCTGCATCACCATCTGCAAAGGCAAATTCTCCATTTCCGACTACTTTGGGCACAAAAACAACAGGATTCTGAGCAAATCCTGGGGAAATCAAAATCCCTGCAAGAAAAATCATCAACAACAAAGCTGAAAAAACATTGGATTTCCTGGAAAAACGCATAAAACCACTCCATTCGTAAATTGTAAGAATATTTTTAAATTTTATATTTTTCACTATTCAGGTATAATTATGTATATTAAAATTATATCACAAGTTAATTTGCGGTGTTAATTGTTTTTACCCGTAAGGAGGTTTTTTTATGCTTGATCATGACCTTGATATAGATTTAGACGCCAGTCTTTGCCGGCAAGAGTTATCTTCCGATGAGAAGCTAAAGCTTTTATTTGAGTATGCTGGGAGTATTGCCGATGAAAAGCGCCTGGATAATCTTTTGCAGTTAATGGCGGATTTGGGGCGGCAGCTGGTTGTGGCGGATCGCTGTACTATCTGGATTTACGATAGAGATAAGGATGAGCTGTGGACCAAGGTGGCTCACGGGGTTCAGGAAATTCGCATTCCCGGAGGGACTGGGGTGGTTGGCCACGTGATTAAGACGGAGAAGGAATACATCACCAATGATGCCTATCAGGATCCAAATTTTAACCGGGATGTGGATAAGCGGACGGGGTACCGGACCAAGGCTTTGCTGGCTCTGCCCTTGTACGACAATGAGGGGCGGATTTTTGGGGCTTATCAGGCGGTTAATAAAATGACGGAGGCTCATGAGTTTTCCCAGGTGGATATTGAGAACCTGAAAATGGTGGCTTCTTATTCGGAGAAATCTTTGGCCAATGCCATGTTAAATGAGGAAATTGAAAAAACCCAGAAGGAAATTATTTTTCTGATGGCGGAGATAGGCGAGAGCAGGTCTAAGGAGACAGGGAATCACGTTAAGAGGGTGGCGGAAATTTCTGCTTTGCTTGCGAAGTTGTATGGGATGAGTGATGATGAGGCAGATTTGATTCGCATGGCTTCTCCTATGCATGATATTGGAAAGGTTGCCATTCCCGATGCGATTTTGAAAAAGCCGGCGAAGCTTACGGATGAAGAATTTGATCATATGAAAGAGCACACTAGTATCGGGCACCGGCTGCTGAAAAATTCTGAGCGGCGGATTATTCGGACCTCGGCGATTATTGCTAATCAGCATCACGAGAAGTGGAATGGAAAAGGATATCCCGCCGGGCTCAAGGGAGAGGAAATTCATCCCTACGGGCGGATCAGTGCAATCGCAGATGTTTTCGATGCTTTAGCAAGCGCCCGGGTGTACAAGCCAGCCTGGGATTACCAGCGGATTCGCAACCTTTTTCGAGACGAAAAAGGACAACACTTCGACCCCAAAATGGCCCAGATATTCCTAGACAACTTCGACAAATTCGTCGACATAGTCGAAAACTATAAAGACTAGGGGACGCTTCTATTTTGCGCGCGTTATCCACAGGTTAAGCCAGCCCATTGCAAAATAGAAGCGTTTTGATTTAATTAAGCTGAAGGCTTCTTCGGGAAGAACCGAAGAAGCTACAGATTTGATAAAGATTATTTAAAAAAATATAAAAAATGGCAGGATTGCTCTCTGGGGTGAAAATTGAGTTCACCAGACCAGAAAGATCCTGCCATTTTTTTATTTCAGATTGAAAATCTTCGGGAAGCCAAGGCCGAAGGCCGGCTTCCTGCCTTGGCTTGTTTCTTCCATCAAAAGGCTTCTAATTATCAAGCCGGTGGTTATCCTCCCTGTGGATAACCCGCGGATTTTAGAAGCGTCCCCCGTTCAGCGGTATATCTAAGTCTTTCGTAGCCCGGAAAGATGTTCCAATATCCTCCATAAGAATATCGCAGGCTACTCCTCCAATAAAAACATAATTACTCGTAAAATCCTCAAAATAATCTTTAAATTTTTCTAGCCCGTGTACCATGATTCACCTCTCATAACATCTTCTAATGCCTGTTCAATTCTTTCATCAGATTCATCTTTCAAAGAAGCGTAAAGAGACACAAGATCTACGTGATCTTTATTAGAAAATAATTGTGGGGGATACTCCCAAATTTGAATCTCTGTCAACTGCATATCTTTAATTAAATCCTGGTTCTCAATTAACTCATAATTATCCATATTAAAATTTTTCTTATCTATTGCCACCACTTTATGATTCAGTGAATTTATCATAGAGAAACCTGCCAATGCTTCAATCCCTGCCCTTTGCCAATGAATCGGCGTTTTCTTTGCGTATACTGTTTTTTTCACCGGATTTCTAAGATATGCTTTACCTTTTAAAAAATATTCTGGGTCATTAATTCTTCTATAGTTTTTACTACGTCCTGTCTCTCCTCCAATTTCATAAAAAATCAAATTTAATTTATGCAAATCATTTAAAGCTCTTGAAGCTGTCATTTTATTAAAACCCATTCTATTGGAAAAATCTGTCATATTTATAATTTCATCTTTATGATACATAAAATACAAGTAAGCCATTTGTGTTGATGCAGTAAAATACTTAACTTCATTTTGTAAATTTTCCTTCGTTTTTTTTAAATCAACCCCTAAGAATGGCAGATACATTTGTTTATCTTCTATTACAAAAGATATTCGCCTTTGAATTAAACTTTTCCTTCTATATCTACTAACATTTTTATAAAGCAGAACCGCATCTCGATTCGTTATTTCCTCGATTTTCTGTATTTGTTTCTGAAGTTGATCCAGGCTTGAATTTTGATCTAATACTTCTGCAAATATACATTTATAATTAAGAATTGTAAGCTCAAAAAAGTTATACTTATTCTTTAAATATAGAGGGAATGTATTTTTATCAGATAATTGAACAATTTTAACTTCTTCATCGATATTATTTTTTAAATACCTTTCAATAGTCATAGTCAACTTAATCACCTCAAAAACAAATTTAACATATTTTTTTTAATATATCATTTACTTTGTTATATTGCAAATATTTACGTTACTTTCTCACTTCTGCTAAGTTTTATTTTATAAAGGAGGCTTTTTCGTGAACAAAATAAAAAAACGAATTAATATTTCAAGTAAAAGAAAAATCCGGAGAAGAATTGTTATGATTAAAGGGAGGATATTTTATTTAGATATATACTATTTATAAAAAATGGCCGGATTAGTCTCTGGTGTGAAAACTAAGTTCACCAAACCAGAGAAATCCTGCCAATTTTTTATTTCAGATTGAAAATCTTCGGGAAGCCAAGCCGAAGGTCGGGCTTCCTGCCTTGGCTTTTTTCTTCCATCAAAAGGCTTCTAATTACCAAGCCGATGGTTATCCTCCCTGTGGATAACCCGCGGATTTTAGAAGCGTCCCCCGTTCAGCCGGTCACTTCATATTTATTTTCAATTCTTTATCCAAACCTTCGGCAATCTTAATTAAAAAATCCAATGAAGGATTGTACGAACCACTCTCTAATCTTGAAATATTTGACTTCCGAGTACCAACTTTAAAAGCTAATTCTTCCTGAGTTAGCTTTTTTTCTTTTCGTGCTTTAATAATTTCTGAAATAATATCATACCTGGGTTTAAGTTTTTCATAATCGCTTTTAAATTTTTCATCTTCCATAAAACTTTCCTTTATTTCAGAAAAATTTACAGTTAAATCATTCATTTCCAAATCTCCTCTCAAAATCATCTCTATACCTTAATGCTCTTTCTATTTCTCTAATTGGTGTTTTTGAGGTTTTTTTGACAAAGCCATTTAATAAAATAAATTTATCTTTTTTAAGCATGAAATAAAATATTCTCGCAGAGTCTGATGAAAATCTTATTCTAAGCTCATAGATACCCTTATATTTTTTCCCTCTAAGCGCTTTAGTATAGGGTTCTCTAAGATCCAAACCATGTTTCTTTAATAACTCAATTTCCAAAATAGCTTTTGCACGAACTTTCGATGGTAAATTAATCAATAATTCTTGAACAGGGACTTCTCCATTAATCCTTTTGTAGAATTCAACATTATAAGACAAAATTACCCCCTTCTGAAGAGAGTCACCTTACAAAAAGGTTATCATATATGATAACAAAATACCACTCTTCTTTTTATTATTTTCTACAAATATAATTCCCAAGAAAATGCATTTTTCCTTATCCAATTGACTTTCCCCTCAAAAACAGATAACTTTTATCATATAATTTGTTTTAATTACATTTTTTAAAGATGTTAAAATATTCAATCAAAAGGCTTTCATTTTCTACTATAGTTTAACCTGTGGATAACGCGCGGATTTTAGAAACGTCCCAAAATGTGCGGAAAATGGAAGCTTTCCATAATCGGCGGGGGGATTTTTATGGATTTGCGAAGTAAGTATCGTCTTATTACTTTTACAACTACAATTATTGTTTGTGTTATTGTTTTGCTTTTGAATTTCTTTTCTCACAAACAAACCCTGGAAATTTATTCTAGCCAGGTTGCTGAGACTATCATTCACCAGAAAAAGGATTTTCTTAAGGATACGGTTAATAACATTTTCCTTGAGATTGACCGCCTTCGTGTTGCAAAAAAGAATACATACCAAGCATACACCCAATCCCGCCTGAAGCGTTTCAATGAGGAAATGAATCTTTCTGATGAGGATTTTGCAAAATATTTCATCTATCG
>RZYW01000088.1 GCA_009930175.1 Clostridia bacterium | reverse complement strand
TAAGTGGTATGCCAAGTGCATCGCTCGCTGGCAAGGTTCTTATCGGTTGATAGGTTCGCAGCTCCGAAATCCCCAACGTTTCATACCGCCGACCGTTAGCTGCAATGCCAGGGGACAGTGCTAACTTGAAAGTTCGGAGCATTAAACGAACAGAAACACAGACAAGATGAAAGTTAAAATTTATAGAGGGACGAAAGAAATCGGAGGGACTTGCGTAGAGTTAACGGCAGACAACGGAAAAATTCTTTGGGTTGACCTTGGTGCACCACTTGACGACAAAAAACCAAACATTGACTATGCAAACAATAAAGTTGACGCATTATTAATTTCGCATCCACATCAAGACCATTTCGGACTAATGGAAAATGTGGGGACTGACGTCCCCATTTTCATTGGCGAATTGTCTTTGGACTTAATAAATGCAACAAAAATATTTAGGGACATCCCACTTTTATCGGGCAACTTTAAGACAATCAAACCTTGGGTAAAATTTACAATTGCCGACACTTTTATAGTTACTCCTTTCCTGACAGACCATTCGACACCAGAAGCATTTGCATTTTTAATTGAGGCAGATAGTAAACGAATTTTTTACAGCGGTGACTTTAGAGCAACGGGAAGAAAAAACATTGTTTTCAAAAAACAAATCGAAAACCCACCTGAAAACATTGACTTACTTCTCATTGAGGGGACAATGGTTGAGCGAACAAACCACCTTTATTTGACAGAGGACAGCGTAGAAGAAGCTATTTACAATACAATCAAATCACAGACAAATTTATCTTTTGTAATAAGTTCAGCACAAAACATTGACAGACTAATTTCTGTTTTCAGGGCTTGTAAAAGGACTGGAAAGTATCTTGTAATTGATGTGTATTCAGCTTGGATTTTAGAAATGGCAAGAAAACAATCTAAAAACATTCCTGCAATTGAATGGCAAGAAATTAAAGTCTTTGACCACCCAAACCAATTAGAAAAAATTAAGGACAAACAATTTGATGACTTCCGTAAAAGAGTAATAGAGCAAAGAACAGGAAATTCAGTTTTTCAAACTCCTTCTGACTTCGTTTATTTTGTCCGTTGCCCAAATGAAAAACTGGTAAACAAATTACGCAGCAAAGGGACAATAAATATTATATACTCACAATGGGAAGGATACTTAAAAGAAGAACACAAAAACTTTTGCACCGACAACATTAACACACTAAAGAACGACAGTGATATTTTCTTTCAATCTATTCATACAAGCGGACACGCCACTGTTCCTGACTTAATGAAGTTTGCAAAGGCAATAAATTCAAACAAAATAATCCCCATACACACAGCATTTCCCGAAAAATTTAAAACAGAATTTGAAAAGGAAGGTTTCAACAATATTACACTTTGGGAGGACGGTAAAGAATATTCAATCTGAAATTTATAGCAATGAGCAATTCTAATTTAGAGATACAAGAAAAAATAAAAAAAGAGTTTTTGCTTTCTAACAAAAGAAGAAATATCAAAATCCCAAGTGGAATAATTTTCAACATTGCAGGCGATACAGTAATAATGAAATTATCAAGCAACGCTGTTTCATCCAATATGCAAAAAGATGATGGTGCTTTTGAAGGTTGGGCATTGGTTCTCAAAAGATGGGGCAAATATCAAAATGTAATTATCAGTTGGGACAAGCCCAACTTAATTGATAATGGACATTACCAACGCTTTTTGTTTCGCCTAAAATATTTCAGTCAAGATTTTAACTCTTGGTTTTCTATTTACAAGGATTGCCAAATATTTCTTGACGACTTAAAAATAAAGCAAGCGGAAAAATACTTGCTAAACATTCCGAGTAAACGAGGCGACAAGGTTTCACCAAATCCAGAGGCAGAATTAGAAGACCGTTTTGTAAACAAAGATTTGCAAGAACCTTTAATGAATATTTCAAATGCCACTTCTCTATACAGACAGCTGCCTGTTGGAGTTTTTGAAAACAAAGTTTCAAAAAGTGCATCAATATTTACAGGTGGCAAAAGTGCAATTGACATTTGGGGATTTAATAAAGAAAACGAGTTATTAGTGTTTGAGCTGAAAGCGGACAACAATGAAAAGGTTGGAATAATTTCAGAATTGTATTTCTATGTTTGCGTTTTGCAAATGGTGCGGAGACAAATATTCAAACACGAAAATTGTCTTGATAAAAACGAGCATCTTTTAAAAATACCAGCGACAAAAAAGATAAAAGCATATTTTTTATCTCCGACACTTCATCCGTTGGTTGACAAAAAAATATTAGGACTATTGAATGAAGTTGTTCCTGATGAAATAAGTTATCACTACATTCAATTCAACAAAGAATATAAATTAACACTGGACACATTCAACTAATGGACGGACATCGCTTCGGACGGACAACGGCACATGCAGCTAACAGCGGTTTTGCGTCAGGCGGGTGGGTGTGCTTCGTATGACAGTTTTTCGTAAATTTGAAGTTTTGGCTTCGTAAGAAAGTTTGGTGGTAAAATCCCGCCCGAACGCAAAGCCGCCAACCGTTGGCGTGCATTAAAGCGCAAAAAATGCGAATCCCCTCTCTGCTTATAGTTCTTTTCCTTATATTTGATATTCAATAATATATACTCTCTTATGCCTGAAAACCAGAATGTTGAATGGAAAGAATTTTGGAAGGATGAATATCTGAAATGGATTTGTGGGTTCGCAAATGCACAAGGAGGAAAATTAATTATTGGGAAAAGTGATAACGGAAGACCAATTGGCATTGAGAACTCAAAGAAACTGCTCGAAGATATCCCAAACAAAATTCAAAGCCAGTTAGGAATAATTTGTGATGTAAATCTTATCGAAGAAAACTCTATTGAAATAATTGAGATTGTTGTAAAGCCATATGACAATGCTATCTCATATCAAGGGAAATATCATTATCGGAGTGGAAGCACAAAACAGGAACTAAAAGGAAAGGCCTTAAATGATTTTCTATTAAAGAAATCAGGCAAAACTTGGGATGATATTATAGAGAATAGAGCAACCCTCGATGATATTGACCCAAATGCAATAGAAGCATTTATTAAAGCTGCTGTGATTAGCAAGAGAATGCCATTTATTGAAAGAGAAACAAATACAGAAGTTGTTCTTGACAATCTGTTATTGAGAGAAAACGGGCTAATAAAACGCTCAGCAATAGTTTTGTTTGGCAAGAATCCTTGCAAATTTTACATAAATGCATTCGTAAAAATTGGGCGTTTCGGCAAAACCGATGATGATTTGATTTTTCAGGAAGTAGTTGAAGGAAATGCATTTCAAATTGCAGATAAAACACTTGAAATCCTTGACAAAAAATTTCTGATTTCTCCTATTTCCTATGATGGATTACACCGAATTGAAAAATGGGAATATCCCTATAAAGCAGTAAGAGAGACAATTATTAACGCAATAGTTCATCGTGACTATTTTGGAGCTCCAGTTCAAATTAGTGTGTATGACGACAAGATAATGATATGGAATGAAGGCAAACTTCCGGAAGGCTTTTCAATTGAAGATTTAAAGAAAAAACACACATCAAGACCCTACAATCCAACAATTGCAAGTGTGTTCTTTAAAGGAGGTTTAATTGAGGCATGGGGAAGAGGAACAATCAATATCATTAGTGAATGTCTTAAAGCAGGGCTTCCAGAACCTTCTTTCGAATCAGTATTTGGCGGTATTTCTGTTAAACTCTTTAAACCATACACTGAAAAACATTTGATTGAAAAAGGCTTGAATGAAAGGCAGATTAAAGCTGTTCTTTATTGCAAAGAAAATGACTTTATTACTAATGGTATTTACCAATCAATAAGTGAAACCTCAGAAAGAACAGCAACACGTGATTTAGAATTTTTAACTGAGATTGGTGTATTTGAAAAAGTAGGAGAAAAGAAGGGAACAAAATATAAACTTATCCGTGTCTGACAATTGGCGGATAAATGGCGGATAAAAGCATGTTTTGGCGGAAATATGACGGAAATAATTAACGAAACGCCAACATCGTATATAAAATATTAGGCAGTCAGTGGCTTACTGGGCATTTCTGGCAACATCTGTAATGATCACAATGGGTGTGTGTTTTATGTTTTATTTTTCGTCATTGGGTGGTTTTGGCGGCGCATCAACGCTATCCTGGTGGTGGTGTCTACTCATACTTCCTTACCCGATTGGATGGCTAATAACCGTAATCTTATTGATTATCAAGGCAATCAAAAAGATAAAAAAATGAACAAAATACTATTGACAGCACCCTGCGGGTTAGATTGCTTTAACTGTCCTTCATACGAGGGCAACATTACTGAAGAATACAAAACCCGGATTTCTGAATTTTTGAAAATACCACGGGATCAAACTCCGTGTAAAGGCTGTAGAGCCCAGGAAGGTCATTGCAAATTTGCCATAGGTGAGAATTGTGCCACCTGGGACTGTGTACAGAAAAAAGGAGTAACTTATTGCTACGAGTGTAATGATTTCCCCTGCAACTTGCTCTCGCCTACCCTACAAGGCTCGGAATTTCCTCACAACATGAAAGTGTATAATCTTTGTCGAATGAAGCTTTATGGCGTAGATAATTGGACAGAGGAAGCCATCGGGATCAGAAAACGATATTACCAGGGAAAATTTGTAGTTGGTAAAGGGCCTGTTTTTGAAAACGACCCCTCAAATTTTGAATAAACACACAAATTAATATATAAAAGTATATACAAATAGTATATATTTGTGGGAAATATTCATCCTATGAAAACAGTACTTTTAAAGTTGGACGATTCAACATTCTGTGAGACGGAAAACATTCTGACTCGTATAAAAAAACCTCGCAACAG
>RZYW01000087.1 GCA_009930175.1 Clostridia bacterium | reverse complement strand
TAGTCAAGATGTTGTATTTCTCTTCTAAGAATTCTTACACACATGGAATGAAAAGTGCTTGTCCAAACTTTTTCTCCATCATTCCCAATTAGATTTGCCAATCTCAATTTCATTTCGCTGGCAGCCTTATTAGTAAATGTTATAGCAAGTATGTTGTATGGACTTACTTTTTTCTCATATATCAGGTACGCAATCCTGTGAATAATAACTCTTGTTTTTCCAGATCCTGCTCCGGCTAAAATTAATAAAGGCCCTTCAACGTGTTGAACAGCCTCCTTCTGCATCGGATTAAGGTTTTCTAGTAAATTCAATATCAGCATCTCCTTAATTGTTCCATTCTAACTATTAACTACATTAATTATATCATAAGATGAGAGAATAGCATAAAATAAAAGATTATTTTTTTATATAAAAAAATGGAAGAGGATGGAGTACTTTCTCAACTGACTAATTGAGATTTCCTTCATCCTCTTCCCTTACAATCGTACTGCAAATAACAGTACCCCCTATAAAATTATCCCTCTGAGCTTTTCCTTCGATAAGCGTTAATAACTTAACTTTGCTTCATCTCTTTATTACTTGAATTTCCTTAAAAGCTAACTTCCATTCACTAACATCTTACTAACTTTCAATTACCTTACAGTTCTTTCAAGTTACTTTCAGTTACTAAACTTCTTTCAAACTTCTAACTTACTCAACTTACAAACAACTTTCGTTCTTTGCCTTTCATTTTTTTCATTGTACCTTTTAAAGCTTTTTACACTTTCATGATACACTTTCAAAAACTACTTACAAGAGATTTCTGCTTATTAAGTTATTCAGAGAGCCCACCAATAAGAGTCGATTTAAACTTCTTAAATCTGATCTCCTTTGGAGTATCTTTATAATAGCATGGACTTTTTTTAAAGTCAACAGAATATTCAGAATATTTTGTTTTTTTATTGTATTTTTTTTGAAATAATTTTAATCTGATTTTTAATATACTTTATAATAAAAAAGCCTCTCAGCATTTTGAGAGGCACTGGTATCTTACTCATTAATTTTTATTCCATATGTTTTTAGATTCAATTTTAATTCCTCAAGCACTTTACCAGAAGCCAGTTCCATTGGCATTCTCATTGGTCCAGCTTCATGGCCAAGTAGATTCATCGCAGTTTTAACAGGTATTGGATTAGTAGTTAAAAACATTGATTTGTACACAGGGTAAAGTTTATCATTTATCTTTCTTGCATACTCAACATCACCAGCAACATAAGATTTAATCATTTGCTTCAGTTCATTACCAACCACATGAGAGCTTACACTAATAAGGCCGTGACCGCCAATTGAAAGAATTGGTAATGTCATACAGTCGTCTCCGCTAAAAATTTTCATTCTGTTATTTGTCATTCTTCTGATTTCCATAATTTGATCTATACTGCCTGAAGCTTCTTTAATAGCATTAATATTTGGAAATTCTTCAGCTAGTTTTACAACTGTTTCAGGAAGCATATTAACTGCTGTTCTTCCTGGTATATTATATAGAATAATTGGTATTTTACGGCTTACTTCAGCTACCATCTTAAAATGTTTATAAATGAGATCCTGAGGTGGTTTATTGTAGTAAGGAACCACAAGCATTGATGCATCGCAGCCAATTTCCTGAGCATCTCTGGTCATTTCAACCGCCTCAACAGTTTCATTACCACCAGTACCTGCAATTACATGTCCTCTGTTTCCTACAGCTTCCCGAACAACTTTAAAAAGTTCAATTTTCTCTTTATACGTCAAAAGAGGAGCTTCTCCAGTTGTTCCCGCCACTACCACACCATCAGAACCATTTTCAATAAGATGATTTGCTAAAACTCCCGCCTTATGATAATCAACCTTTTCGTTATCATACATTGGGGTTATCATAGCTGTATATAATCTGCCGTACTCCATAAAATTTCCTCCTAAATAAGATTTCTTTTAATCATTTCTTCCGCAATTTGTACTGTATTCAAAGCTGCACCCTTTTTAATCTGATCAGATACTACCCACATATTCAGAGCATTTTCTGTATATAGATCATTTCTGATTCTTCCAACAAAAACCTCATCCTTAGTAGAAGTTTCCAAAGGTGTTGGATATACTTCATTTTCAGGATCATCTTGAAGAATAACTCCAGGAGCGTTTTTCAAAATTTCTCTGGCTTTATCTGCATCAATTGGTTTTTCAGTTTCAATGTAAATTGACTCTGAGTGACTTCTGAAAACAGGTACTCTTACAGTAGTTGCAGTTATTGCAAGATTTGGAACCCCAAATATTTTTTGAGTTTCCCAAACCATTTTCATTTCTTCTTTAGTGTAGTCTTCATCAACCCAAACATCAATTCTGGGAACAACGTTAAAAGCAATTTGCTTTGCAAAAACTTCCGGCTTTGTTGCTTCTCCATTAAGAACTTGTTTTATCTGTTCTTCAAGCTCATCAATACCTTCTTTTCCCGCCCCTGAAACCGCTTGATATGTTGAAACTATTACTCTTTTAATAGTTGCATATTGATGAATTGGATAAATTGCTGCCGCCATAATTATTGTTGAGCAATTTGGATTAGCAATCAAGCCCTTATGATTATCCAATGCTTCTGGATTAACCTCTGGAACTACTAAAGGAACATCGTCATCCATTCTGAATGTTGAACTATTATCTATAACAACTACACCTTTGCTTTGAGCCAATCTGCCAAAAGCGCGGCTTGCTGGTCCTCCTGCAAACAAGGCCATATCAAGATTATCAAAGGAATTTTCAGTTGTTTCTTCTACTGTGTATGTTTTGCCCATAAAGTCAATTTTAGTTCCAGCAGATCTGCTGCTTGCTAACAATACTAATTCTGTGAAAGGAAAGTTCCTTTCTTCAATACATTTTAATAGCTCCTGCCCAACTGCTCCAGTTGCTCCAATAATTCCCAATCTCATTATTTTTCCTCCTTATTTTTACATTATATTTTCTAATCCGAAAACCAGGCCTTTTTCTAAACTTCCAATTTTTTTACAGGCCATCATAATCCCCGGCATAAAAGATTCTCTTGAAATTGAATCATGTCTGATTGTGAGTGTTTGACCAAGGGTACCAAAGATAACCTCCTGGCTTGCAACATATCCTGGAAGGCGAATACTGTGAACCCGCATTCCTTTATATTCTCCACCCCTGGATCCTTCGATAGTTTCAAATTCTTCAGGATGCCCCTGTAATTTCACTCCTCTTACTTCTGCCATATCATCAAGAGTTTTTTTAGCTGTTCCTGAAGGAGCATCTAGTTTCTGGTCGTGATGATATTCTATAACTTCTATATCTTTAATATATTTTGCAGCTTCTTTAGCAAAGTTCATCATCAGAACTGCACCTATTGCAAAATTTGGTGCTAAAAACAATGTGCATCCATTTTCTTTCGCCAAATTGCCGAAAGAGATCAACTCCTCATCACTCAAACCCGTTGATCCGCTTACAACATTTATCCCTTTGCCCAAAATTGCCGGCATGGATGCTCTGAAGCTGGCTCCGTTTGTAAAATCTATAAGTATATCCGGTTTGCCCAAATCTTCCAGTGGCTTTACCTTTATTCCAAGTTCACCTAGCCCAGCAAGTATTCCTATATCTTTGCTAAAATTTGTAATATCAACTGCTTCTGTTAACTCAAGGCCCTCTTCTTTAACAACTGATCTTATTATTTCAAGACCCATTTTACCGCAAGCCCCTAAAACTGCAACTTTTAACACAAATTTTCACCTCCAAAATATTATAAAAAGGCCTAAAAGATATTAAACTATATCTCTTAGGCCTGATAATCCTTAAAAAGATACATTCATATCTGAAGTAGCTCAACGTCAATTACTTGACGACAGTTCTGCACTTTTTCAATGCAACCCCAGCATTTATCCTTTGAGGAAAATAAACACTTCGGCAGAAAATCCTTTCATGTTTCTTCAATGACTCCTCAAAGTCTCTAAAACAATACTGATATTTTCTGCAACCTCTACCCCATCCTGATGAATGAGGTCTTCATATTTAATTCTGAATTTTTTCTGATTCTAGCACAACAGGCCATTCAAGTCAATCGGGAAGAGGTAAATATCCTTCTTTTTCCGTTTTTCCTTCCTGTCTTTTTATATTTTCTTCATTTTTTTTCATATAGATTGAAAATATTTCTTCTGCGGACATTCCCGCTTTTAATGACATGGAAATTAAAAAGTGAAGAAGATCAACTATTTCTTCTTTAAGCTGGTCATCATTGATTTCTTTTTTATTCTTCCACCATTTAAAATTAACTTCATCAAGAACTTCAGAAAGCTCCGAAATCATTGCAAGAACTTCCTTTTGAATCCATTCTTCCTTGGAAAATTTAAGATTTCTCTCCCTTGCAATTTTTTCGTCAAGAAAACTTTGCATTTCAAAAATTTTATCAAGCTTATCCATAATCCACCTCCCAGGGGACGCTTCCATTTTCCGCGGGTTATCCACAGCCCTGATTAGGCAGTACCTTGTGGATAAGTCGCTGAAAAAAGAAGCGTCCCATTTTCCGCGCTAAAAAAATAAACCGATTTTCATCGGTTTATTAACATTGTTGTTATATTCTTATTTATCTTCTGTATTTTTGTCATCTGTAAGGGTTGCTTTGTGTGAAAGATTTACTCTTCCTTGCTTGTCGATTTCAATTACTTTAACTTCAAGCTTGTCCCCTTCTTTAACAACATCTTCAACTTTATTAACTCTTTCTTTTGCAAGATGTGATATGTGAACTAAACCTTCTTTACCTGGAAGCACTTCTACGAATGCTCCAAAGTTCATAAGACGTTTTACTGTTCCCATGTAAATTTTTCCTACTTCAACTTCTTGAGTAAGTTCTTCGATCATTCTAACTGCATGAGCAGATTTTTC
>RZYW01000086.1 GCA_009930175.1 Clostridia bacterium | reverse complement strand
AGGGCGGCAAAAAGGCTTTCTGAAACAACCAGAATGGAAGCTAAAACAATTCACAGATTATTGGAATTCAAGCCAGGTGAAGGATATAAAAAGAACCCGGATAATCAAATTAAGGGAGATATTTTAATAATTGATGAATCTTCAATGATAGATCTATTGTTAATGCATAACTTACTGAAAGCAGTACCGGTTACAATGAATATTCTTTTGGTAGGAGATGTGGATCAACTGCCATCAGTGGGAGCTGGAAATGTTCTTAAGGATATTATTAATTCTAAAAGAATTGAAGTTGTAAAGCTGGAGAGAATATTCAGACAAGCGGAAAACAGTGAAATAATAATGAATGCCCACAGGATAAATAAGGGGCTTTTCCCAGAGCTTAAGTCGGGTAGGGATAGCGATTTTTTCTTTATTCAGGAAGAAGAACCTGAAAAAGTAGTAGAAATTATAAACGATCTATGTACCAGAAGAATACCTAAATACTATAAGGTAGACCCATTAAATGATATTCAGGTTCTTGCTCCTATGCAAAGAGGAGAAACGGGAGCTCAGAATTTAAACCGGGTTCTGCAAAAAAGTTTAAACAAAAATACTCAGGGGCTGGAGCAGGGCGGACATTCATATTATCCCGGAGATAAGGTAATGCAAATTAAGAATAATTATGATAAAGGTGTCTTTAACGGTGATATTGGAATTATTTCTAATATTAATTTTGAAGACAGGATAATCAATGTTCACTTTGACCATACAGATGCAGTATATGAAAGTGCAGATTTTGATGAGCTAGTTCTTGCCTATGCAGTTACAGTTCACAAAAGCCAGGGAAGTGAATATAAAGTGGTAATTGCACCATTAACAACCCAGCATTATATGATGCTGCAACGGAATTTATTATATACATGTGTGACCAGGGCAAAAAAAATAATGATTCTTGTAGGAACAAAGAAAGCAATTTTTCTTGCAGTTAAAAATAATAACATAACTAAAAGAAATACAAGGCTTGGGGAATTCTTAAAAAAGTAGGGAAGATATGAAGTATAAAAACCCAGTTATAGAGGGGAAATTCATAAAACGAATAAACAGATTTATTGCAGAAGTAGAAATATCAGGTAAAATCGAAAAAGTCCATGTAAGGAATACTGGCAGATGTAAAGAAATTTTTATTCCCGGAGCAAAAATATTTTTGGAAGAAGGATCTGGGGAAAAAAGAAAAACCAAGTATTCACTTATTGCTGTTTACAAAGAAAAAAGACTAATTAATGTAGACTCCCAAATTGTTAATTATGTCTTTGAAGAGGGAGTTTTGAAAAATAAAGTAGATTTTTTAAATAATCCAGATGTGTTTTTAAGAGAAAAAGTTTATAATAAGTCAAGATTTGATTTCTATTATGAAAAAGGGTCGAAAAAGGGATTTATCGAAATAAAAGGAGTAACCTTAGAAAAAGATAATCAGACAATGTTCCCTGATGCACCAACATTAAGAGGACAAAAGCATATAAAGGAATTGGTTCAGGGGTTAAAAGAAGGTTATGAAAACTATATTATTTTTTTAATCCAAATGGAAAACACAAAAAGCTTCAGGCCTCACTGGGAAACAGACCCTGTTTTTGCAGAGGAACTTGAAAAAGCAAAAAGGCAGGGTGTAAAAATCTTAGCCTATGACACAATAGTTGCTCCAGAGAACATTACATTGAATAAAACCGTAAAGGTTAAAATATAAAAATATTTAGAAATAAGGTGAAATAATGAAATTCGCAAAAAGAATGGAAAAATTTGAGAGTAATGAATTACTTGATTTAATGCAGCTTGCAGAATATCCTGATGTTATTTCTTTTGCCGGTGGATTCCCTGCTCCAGAGCTTTTTCCATTAGATGAGCTGATAAAAGTGTCTGCGAAGGTTCTTTGTGAAGAAAACAGGGGAGCTTTGCAATATTCTTCAACAAGTGGTTTTAAGCCTTTAAGAGATAAAATAGCCGTAAGGATGAACAAAAGAACTGGCAGAAACCTTGATGGGGAAGATATTCTTATTACCAGTGGTTCACAACAGGCTTTGGACATGTCAGGAATGGTATTTCTGGATGAAGGAGATGTAATTTTTTGTGAAAGACCATCTTATCTTGGAGCTATGAATGCCTTTAACTCATACTATCCTGAATATGTGGAAATTGATACAGACGATGAGGGCATGGTAATAGCGGACCTTAAAGAAAAACTGATTAAATATAAAGACAGACTTAAAATGATTTATGTTATTCCTGATTTTCAAAATCCCACAAGCAGATGCTGGAGTAAAGAAAGAAGGATTCAGTTTTTAGAAGCTTTGGAAGGCTGTGAAGTTCCTGTAATAGAGGATGGGGCATATTCAGAAGTAAGATTTGAAGGAGAGCCTGAGCCATCCCTTTTTGCTCTTGATAAAATGAATAAAGTGATTTATTTAGGTTCATTTTCAAAAATTTTCTGTCCTGGATTCAGAGTTGCCTGGCTTGCAGGATCTCAGGAAATTATCTCTAAATATTTGGCTTTAAAACCTGGAGTAGATTTAAGCTCATCTTCAGTAAGCCAGAGATATATAGATCAGTATCTTGAAGATTTTGATATTGATGTGCATATTAAAAGAACGTTGCAAAGCTATAAGGAAAAAAGAGATTTTGTAATTAAAAAAATGAAAGAAGAATTTCCTGCAGAAGTAAAATATAATATACCTAAGGGTGGATTATTTTTTTGGCTTATTCTTCCTGAAGATAAAAGTGCAAAGGAATTACTTCAGCTTGCATTAAAGGAAAATGTAGCCTTTGTTCCCGGGGGATCCTTTTATCCAAACAAAAAAATGGAAAATACAATAAGAATGAACTTTTCAAATATGACACTGGATAAACTAGATGAAGGAATAAACCGATTAGGTAAAGTATTAAAAGAATTTTTGTTTTGAAAGAATAGTAAAATGGTAATATTTAATGATTAGAAAAATTTAGTTAAGGAGCGATCTCTTTCGTGATAGCAGAAAAAAAATCTATTCTTATTGTTGATGACGACAAAAGAATACTTTATGCTTTTAAAAAAGCTTTAGAAAAGACAAATTATAATCTTCTTTTTGCTGATAGTGGCGATGCAGCATTTGCTATTTTACAAAGTGAGAGTATTGATCTTGCAATAGTTGACTTAAGAATGCCAATTATTTCAGGATATGAAATACTTGAAAAACTAAAAAAAGATTATCCCTCAATTTTCAGGATAGCTTTAATTGGTTATGTAGATGAGTCAAAAATATTAAAAGCTTTGTCTAAAAATCTTGCATCCAGTTACATTATTAAACCCTGGAATAAAAGTGAGCTTACAAATACAGTTTCCTATTATGTTAATTTATACAATGAGTTAAAAGAAAGAGGCATTCTAGAGGCAATAAATTCAATAGATGCTTTACCAACAATTCCAGAAATTTATTTTAAAATTTCCAAAGCCGTTGAAGAAAATTACGATATGGACAAAATTGCCGAACTTATCGAAATGGATCATTCTATTTCTGCTAAAGTTATACAAATTGTAAATTCTGCATATTTTAATATTCGGACAGCTTCAATCAGGAAAGCTTTGGTATATCTGGGAATAAATAACATTCAAAATATTATTATGTCTCAGTCAGTTTTTTCCAGTGTGAGAAAGGAATTCGCAAATCCTCTATGGCTGCATGCAGAAATGACTAACAAGATTATGCTTTTAATTTATAATAATATTCTTGATAAAAAATTAGATGAAGATTTAAGATCTGTTGGATTATTTCATGATATAGGTAAGGTTGTTTTGATAAATGATTATTCCAACGGCTATTATGATTTATGTAAGGTTTATACTGAAAGTGAAGATTGTGTTATTCAGGAAATGGAAAAAGATAAATTTGGAGTTTCTCATGAAGAAATTGGCTATTACTTTATGAAGTTATGGGGAGTAGCAGAGGAAATTCCTGAGGCGGCTCTTTATCATCATGATCCATTTAATCCAGCAGTTAAAAACAAAGAATTAATAATGGTAATACATCTTGCAAATCATTATTCAAAAGTTTTATTGGGCTGTAAGGTTAATGAGGAAGAGCTGGATAAAAGAGTTTTTGAGGAATTGAATATAAACAGAGAATATTTTGAAAATGTAGTAAAAAATTTAAAAGTGTAAAAATAAAAAAATCCTCTGTAGAGAGGATTTTTGTTATAATTAGTTGTAATGTTTACTGAACAGCTTCATTTAATTTAGCAACTATTTCATCTGGGTCGATGCCATGAACAAGTGCACCTTCCTCAATGTTCTCAAAACTTGCAGCAGCACAGCCAATGCAACCCATTCCAAAACGCATAAATACTTCTATAGTTTCTGGATATTTTTGGACTGTATCTGTAATTCCCATATCTTTTGTAATTTTCATAAAGGAGCCTCCTTTTTTTATATAAGAACATTATATAATTACAAGGGCTTAAATTCAAGTTTAGAAGGAGAGAAAATGTTACTTATTTCATTTGTTTTTACAGCTGCTCTCGAGCTTGTTCTTGTATATAACAGCATTCAGAATGATACCTGGTCTCTAGTCTGGGCATATGGTTTTTTGTTTTTAATAACTTTGTTTTCAGTCCATGCTGAGGATTCAAAATCAGGAAAAGCAGCCAGAAAATTTTTTAAAGCTTTAGGAATAAAAAGTGAGAAGTATGATGTTTATTCCAACATTTTAAAATGTTTAATTTACCTGCTTGTTATTATAAATATAATTAGTTACTATACAGGAGCTATATTGGCTTATTTAGTTATATTTTTGTCTGTAGTAATGATATATACAAAATTTAATGACATCCTTAAAGGGGATAAAGGGTTCTTTGTCAAATGTTGGGGTAACCCAATTAGATTAGATTCCATGAGTACCGCATTGAAAAATGCGGTACTTTTTTAAATTGTTTTTAGTTCATTAC
>RZYW01000085.1 GCA_009930175.1 Clostridia bacterium | reverse complement strand
TCTGCTACTAAGCTTTCTGTTGTTAATACCATTGATGCAATTGATGCTGCGTTTTGAAGTGCTGATCTTGTTACTTTAGCTGGGTCAACAATACCAGCTGCAATCATATCTTCATATTTATCTGTTAATGCGTTGTATCCAATTCCTACTTCTGAGTTTTTAACTCTTTCTACTACTACAGAACCTTCAACACCTGCGTTGTAAGCAATTTGACGTACTGGCTCTTCCATTGCTCTTAATACTAAGTTTACACCAGTTTGTGCATCTGCTTCATCCATTACAATTTCAGATACCTTTGGCACGATGTTAGCAAGGCAAGTTCCACCACCTGCTACAATACCTTCTTGTACTGCTGCTCTTGTTGCTGCAAGGGCATCTTCAATTCTGTGTTTTTTCTCTTTAAGTTCAGTTTCTGTTGCTGCTCCAACCTGGATTACTGCAACTCCACCAGCTAATTTTGCTAATCTTTCTTGTAACTTTTCTTTATCGAATTCTGATGTTGTTTCATCAAGCTGCATTCTGATTTGCTTAATTCTTGATTCTAACTCAGTTTTGTCACCTTTACCTTCAACAATTGTAGTTTCGTCTTTTGATACGATAACCTGACGAGCTGTTCCAAGCATATCCATTGTTACATTGTCTAACTTAAGACCAAGATCTTCAGTAATGAACTGAGCTCCTGTTAATGTAGCAATGTCTTGAAGCATAGCTTTTCTTCTGTCACCAAAGCCTGGGGCTTTAACTGCAACTACGCTGAATGTTCCTCTTAACTTGTTAACAATCATTGTTGCTAAAGCTTCACCTTCAACATCTTCTGCAATAAGAAGAAGGGCTTTACCAGTTTTTACTACTCCTTCAAGTACTGGAAGGATTTCCTGAACTACTGTTAATTTTTTGTCTGTTACAAGAATATATGGATCGTCAAGAACCGCTTCCATTTTCTCAGTATTTGTTACCATGTATGGTGAAATGTATCCTCTGTCGAACTGCATACCTTCAACAACTTCTAAGGAAGTTCCGAAAGTTTGTGAATCTTCAACAGTGATTACTCCATCGTTTCCAACTTTTTCCATAGCGTCGGCAATAAGTCCGCCGATTTCTGCATCTGCCGCTGAGATTGATGCAACCTGAGCTACCGATTCTTTGCTTTCAATTGTTTTTGAAATTTTTCTAATTTCTTCAACTGCTACTTCTACTGCTTTGTGTATACCTTTTCTAAGTACCATTGGGTTTGCACCTGCTGCTACGTTTTTAAGACCTTCTCTGATCATAGCCTGTGCTAATACTGTAGCTGTAGTTGTACCGTCACCGGCAACATCATTTGTTTTTGTTGCAACTTCTTTAAGTAATTGTGCTCCCATATTTTCAAATGGGTCGCTTAATTCGATTTCTCTTGCTATAGAAACACCATCATTTGTAATTGTTGGTGAGCCAAATTTTCTTTCAAGTACTACGTTTCTGCCTTTTGGTCCAAGAGTTACTTTTACTGCATCTGCTACTGCATTTACTCCAACTTCAAGAGCTTTTCTAGCTTGTTCTCCGAAGATAATTTTTTTTGCCATTTTTCTTTCCCTCCAATTAGTCTAAAATTAGTCTAAAATTGCTAAAAGATCTCTTTCAGCTAAAATTAATACTTTTTCTCCATTTATGTTGTGCTCCATACCAGAATATTTTGAGAATAATACGATATCTCCCACTTTTACTTCACTTGGCATTCTTGTGCCGTTTTCTAATACTCTGCCTGAGCCTACTGCAACTACTTCGCCTTTTTGTGGCTTTTCTTTTGCAGAATCTGGTAATACGATACCACTTGCTGTTTTTTCCTCAGATGGGATAAGTTTTAATGCAATTCTGTCTGCTAATGGTTTAATCATTTTGTACCCTCCTAAAACTTTTTTATTTTAATTTATATTTTAATTAATTTATTAGCACTCACCCTCAATGAGTGCTAATTGCATTTACTATATTAATAAAAAGAAGGCTTCTTTTCAAGTACTTTTTTAAAGAATTAATATTTTTTTTACAATATGGTATATAATTAGATAAAGGATGTGTTTCTTGTGAAAAAAGATCTTCGTAAGGAAATAATTGAAAGGCGAGATTTGCTTACTCCCGATGAGATAAAGGAAAAAAGTTCTTTAATTAGAAATCAACTTTTTAATATGAAGGAATATATTGAATGTGATAGTATTTTTTGTTTTCTTTCTTTTGGCAGTGAAGTAATTACTGATGAAATTATTAAAGATGCCCTAATGACTAAAAAGGTTTTTGTTCCCTTTGTGGACAGAGATGAAGATTTAATGTATCCCATTGAGATAAAAAATATGGATGATTTTCGTGTTAACAAATTTGGCATTAGAGAGCCAAAAAGTAAGGGACGTTTCCATTTGACTCGCCTCGTATCCAGGCCCGTCCTGTTAGACAGAGCCAGCCAAAAAGAAACCTCCCCCTTAACACTAGTCCCCGGGGTGGCTTTTGACCGAAAAGGTTACCGCATTGGCTATGGCAAAGGTTACTACGACCGCTTTTTCCATACCTTTCCCGTCAAAAGCAAAATTGCTTTGGCCTTCGGCCTGCAAGTAATTGAAAGTGTTCCTTTTGAGGAACACGATGTCCCAGTAGATATGATATTAACTGAAAATGAGCTGATCAGGATAACCTGACAGCTCATCTATTTTTCTTTTTGCTTTTTCTTTTCTTCTTAAGAATAATTATATTTTCTCTTTTTGTAACACTGGCGGCAGACAGGAACGTAGGATTCGTTTCCTCCCATTTGAATTTGTGCTCCGTCAAATTCTGGAACTCCATTCATAATGCGCATATTCATTGTAGCTTTTCTGTCACAATAGGTACAAACTGTTTTAATTTCCTGAATTTTGTCGGCAAAAAGAAGTAAAGCTTCGCTTCCTTCAAAAAGCTGATTTCGAAAATCATTTTTTAATCCGTAACAAATTACAGGAACCTGAAGTCTGTCTACCACATCAACTAAGGCAAGAACAGCCTCCCGAGGCAGGAACTGAGCCTCATCTACCAGTACACAATCATAGTTACCTTCTTTTATATAGTCCATATAATTTTCAGTTTTCAAAAATCTTTCCAGAAGCAAGGCTTCTCTTTCCAGCCCTATTCTGGTTTTTATTATTCCCTTTAAATCATTGTTGTTAATATCCATATATCTTGTATCTTTATCTGAAGTGAAAACCAGAACCTTTTTACCCTGGCTTTCATAGTTATGAGCTGTTTTAAGTAAATCTAAAGATTTTCCGCTGTTCATTGTTGAATGTATAAAAAAAAGTTTAGCCATATTTTACTTCCACTCTCCTTCATCCCATTTTGAAAATCCTTTGAAACCAAGAATTTTAATTGCTTCTTCAAGGGTTTTATAATCTGTTCCCAGATGTTCTAACCTGTGGGCATCTGAGCCGAATACTATTTTCTCTCCACCCAGGCTTCTGTACCAGTTCACAATTTCATAGGCAGGAAGTGGTTCTCTAAGCTTTTGCCTTAAGCCGGAGCTGTTTACTTCAATTGCAATGTTTTTAGATATTGTTTCTTTTAGCACTTCGAAGATTATTTCCTTAAATGGATAAGGATTAAATTTTCCAGCTCTGTCGGGAAGATATCTTTTTATTACATCAATATGCCCCAGAATATTAAAGTTCCCTGTTTTTACTGTTTTTAAAAGGGCATTAAAGTAGTCCATATAGATTTTTTCTGTTGTTTCCCAGTCTTCATAGGTTCTGTGAATTACATCTCCATTAACAAAATGAACTGAGCCAATAAATAGATCAAAGGCTTTATCCTTTTTATATTCTTCATGGTGCTCCCAGTATTCGTGGGGTTCTCCCAGCTCAAGTCCTGCAGTAATTTTTAGCTGATCACCAAACTGGTTTCTGCAGGAAGTTATGCCATCCATATATTTATGATAGCTAAAATATCCTTTACTTTCATCCTTTGGATTCATATCGTAGTGTTCCATAAAAGCTACTTCTTTGAATCCCAGCTCTATTGCTCTTTTGCAATATTCCTCCATTTTTGCCAGACTGTCGAAGGAATTTTCTGTATGAATATGATAATCTCTCATTTTCTACTCTTCCTTTCCTTTTTTAATATAGTCGGCAAAATTAAAGTTAGCCACACCGTTTAAATCCAGTCCCGCATACTCTTTTCTAATTGCTTTATAGTGAGCTGCAGCTCCAATCATAGCTGCGTTATCTGTGCAAAACTCAATGGGAGGAAAAAATACTTTTATTCCTCTTTTATTTCCTTCTTCTTTTAAGAGTTCCCTTAACTTACTATTTGCAGAAACTCCTCCTGCTGTAATTATAGTCTTCACATTTTCCTGTTCTGCGGCGGCAATTGTTTTTTCAACAAGAATTTCTACTGCTGCTTTCTGAAAGGAAGCACAAACATCGGCTACAGGAATTTCATTTCCTAACATTTTTTCTTTATTAATCCAATTTAATACTGCTGATTTTAAACCGCTGTAACTAAAATCGAAGGAACCTTTTTCCAGGGTTGCTTTGGGAAAATCAATACTATTTTCATTTCCTTCCTTTGAAAGCTTGTCAATTACAGGTCCTCCCGGATATCCTATTCCCAAGGTTCTGGCTACTTTGTCAAAAGCCTCACCCACTGCATCATCCCGGGTATTTCCCATTACCTCATATTCTCCGTGACCTGTCATTTTTACTACCATTGTGTGACCACCAGAAACAATAAGGCATATTAGAGGAAACTCCAGCTCATCTTTATGCTGTAGGAAATTAGCATAGACGTGTCCCTCTATATGGTTCACTGCTATTAATGGTTTTTTTGCCCCATAGGCTAAAGCTTTTGCCGTAGATACTCCAACAAGAAGAGCACCGATAAGCCCTGGGGAGTTGGCAACAGCAATGTGACTAAGATCTTTAAATTCTAAACCTGCTTCTTCCATTGTTTCTTTTA
>RZYW01000022.1 GCA_009930175.1 Clostridia bacterium | reverse complement strand
GAATCAATTGCCAAGGTTGCAGCAATTGGTGGAGACTATAAAAAAGTAAGACTTAGTTTGCAAGAGTATTTTGAAAAACTAGGTGACAGCCCAGAAAAGTGGGGGAAACCATTCTCTGCACTTTTAGGAGCAAACTATATAATGAATCAGCTGGAAATACCTGCAATTGGAGGTAAAGACAGTATGTCTGGAACATTTAAGGAAATTAATGTCCCTCCAACTGTAGTATCTTTTGCTGTTACAGCAGTCCAGGCTGATAAGGTCTTATCTCCTGAATTTAAAAAGTCAGGAAGTGAAGTTGTTCTTTTACAATTAGATAAAGATAGTCAGGAAATTCCTGATTTTAATCAGCTAAAACAGAACTATTCTAGACTATTTAATTTAATTCAAGAGGGTAAAATTTTATCTGCTCAAAGTGTTAGACATGGGGGGATAGCTGCTGGAATTTCCAAAATGTCTTTTGGTAATAAAATAGGTTTTGAGTTTGTTGGGGAGGCTTCTAAAGAAAGTTTATTTTTCCCGGATTATGGTTCAATAATTCTTGAAATTCCAATGGAAGAAAAGACGGAGTTATTGTTGGAAGGATTAAAATATACAACTCTTGGAAGAACCATTTCCGAGTATAAAATTATTATCAATGGAGTTAATATTGACCTTTCACTTGCTCAAAAATCCTGGGAAGAACCCTTGGAGAAAATTTTCCCTGTAAGAGAAGAAGCATCTGGAATAATGAAAGAAGTACCTGTAATTTCATCACCAAAAAAGAGTAGCAAGATAAAAATTGCTTTTCCCAAAGTATTTATTCCGGTTTTTCCAGGAACAAACTGTGAGTATGATACGGCGAAAGCCTTTAATGAAGCTGGAGGTAAGGCTGAATTAATGGTATTTAAAAATCTTAAGCCCTCAGATATTGAAGAATCAATTAGTAAGATGGTTGAGTATATAAATCAAGCTCAGATAATTGCACTGCCAGGAGGATTTAGCGCTGGAGATGAGCCGGATGGTTCAGGGAAATTTATCGCGACAGTCTTTAGAAATCCAAGAGTAAAAGAAGCAGTAATGGATTTATTGAAAAACAGAGATGGACTAATGTTGGGCATTTGCAATGGATTTCAGGCTTTGATCAAGCTGGGATTAGTACCCTATGGTGAAATTAGAGATATTGAAGAAGATGCTCCAACCCTTACATTTAACAAGATCGGAAGACATATTTCTTGTTTCGCCAGAACCAAAATAATTTCAAATTCATCACCATGGCTTGCAAATTATCAACCAGGAGATATTTCAACGGTAGCTCTTTCCCACGGGGAAGGAAGATTCTATGCTACTGAAAAAGAATTAGATAAATTAATTAAGAATGACCAGATAGGCGCCCAGTATGTTGACTTAAACAATAATCCAACCTATGATGTAGCTTATAATCCAAATGGCTCTGTAATGGCAATTGAATGTATTACAAGTCCAGATGGAAAAGTTCTTGGTAAAATGGGTCATACAGAAAGAATGAGAGAAAATGTAGGAATAAATGTTCCTGGGAAAAAAGATATGGGACTATTTTCCGCAGGTATTTCCTATTTTTCCTAAAATTATTTTTATAGCTATAAGCCCGCTGTGTAAGCGGGTTTTATTTTTTCAATTTGCACCAAGAGACAACCTGTGTTATTATGTTGTTGTCACTAATGACAAGTAAAAATTGAAGGGAGAAATAGGATGTATCGAAGTAAAAAAATAAGTTGGATTTTAATTGTTGTATTAATGTTGTCAGTTGTAGCTTTAGCCGGATGCGGTAAGGATTCCCAGGAAGACAAAAGTCTTAATCGTCTTGAAGAAATTCTGGAATCAGGAACCTTTACCGTAGTCGGCAGTGGAGGGTATCCACCCTTTAATTTCTTTGAAGGTGAAGAAGTTGTAGGCTTTGATGTGGACACGGGAAAAGCAATTGCAGAAAAGCTTGGTGTTGAATTAAATTATGTAACCTCAGATTGGGATGGCTTGATTGAAGGACTAAGAGCTGGGAGATTTGACGGAATTCTTGGAAGTATGGCAATTACCCCAGAAAGATCTGAAGTAGTTAATTTTACAATTCCTTATTATTACTCAGGAGCACAATTAGTAGTCAGAGAAGATTCAGGAATTACAGATACTAATCAAATGGAAGGTAAGATAATTGGTGTAGCTACAGGTACTACTTTTGCAGAAGATGCAGAAGCTCTTGGAGCAGAGGTAAAGTTTTACCAGGATGATAATCAAACGTTCATGGAATTAATAAATGGAAGACTTGATGGAGTTATTACAGACAGACTGGTAGCTCTTGGAGGAATGGAACAAATTGCTGGTGGAGAAGAACTTATGCTGGCTGGCGATCTGTTAAGGCTTGAAGAAATGGCAATAGCAGTTAATAAAGATGATGTTGAGTTACTTGAAAAGCTAAATACAATATTAACAGAGTTACATGAAGATGGAACAATGACAGAAGTAAGTAAAAAATGGCATAACGGAGAAGATATAACAGTAAAATAAGTCTATTGCGGCTCTCTTCTCAAAAGAAGAGCCGCTTTTTATTTTAAACAGCCTCAAAAAGGAAGTGACATTGTGGATTCAATAAAAGATAAAAAAAGCTGGTTTGAAAAGAATAAGATTAATTTAGGTAAAGCAGCATCAGTGGCAGGATTTTTTCTAATAATTTATGTTGTCTGGCAAAATATTAAACACTACTTTCCTTGGAATTTTGGAGTTATACCTGAATATTTTCCATTATTCAAAGCAGGGGCCCTTGCTACATTACAAATAACTACTTTTGGGATTCTGTTTGGTTTAGTATTGGGAATAATCATAGGATTAATGAGAACTTCAAAAATATGGATTTTTGACTCTCTTGCAAGATTTTATATTTTTTTAATTAGAGGAACGCCATTATTATTGCAATTATTTATTATATATTATGGTTTATCCTCAGTAGTAAAAATTCCAGGTTATCCAGCTGCAATAATTGCTTTAGGAATTCATAATGCAGCTTATATTGCAGAAATATTCAGAGGAGCAATCACATCAGTAGACAGGGGGCAGAGAGAAGCTGCCCTTTCAATAGGCATGACTTCATGGCAATCTATGAAAAGAATAATATTGCCACAAGCATTTAAGAGAGCAATACCTCCTTTAGGTAATCAATTTATAATAGCTCTAAAAGACTCTTCCCTGGCGAGTACCATAGCTGTTAGTGAATTAATATTAAAAAGTCGTCAGCTGGCTTCTTCCAATTTTATGATGATGGAAATGCTTGTTGTAGCGGGAATATATTATCTTCTATTAACTAGTGTATTTACCTATATAGTATTCAGAGTTGAAAGAAAATTAGGAGTAAGTGATCACAGAGTTTAAAGGGGGAAAATAAATTGATTGAGATTAAAGGACTATATAAGTCTTATGGTAAAGTTAAAGTTCTCAGGGGGATTGATTTAAAAGTTGAAGAGAGTGAAGTAGTAGTAATTATTGGAGCCAGTGGCTCAGGTAAAAGTACGATGCTTCGTTGTGTTAATTTTTTAGAGAAACCTCAAAAGGGAACAATCAGTATAGAAGGCAAAGTAATAGATCCAAAGTCAAAGGATCTAAATTTAATACGACAAGAAGTTGGAATGGTTTTTCAGCATTTTAACCTCTTTCCTCATATGACAGTTATTGGTAATGTAATGGAAGGTTTAATTCAGGTAAAAAAATATAACTATGAAGAAGCAGAAAAAGAGGCTTTAAAAATGTTGGAGAAGGTAGGTCTCTCTGATAAAGCCCAGGTATATCCTTCCGTTATTTCCGGAGGTCAAAAACAAAGAGTAGCAATAGCTCGTGCTCTGGCAATGCACCCTAAGGTTATGCTTTTTGATGAGCCAACCTCAGCTTTAGACCCTGAACTTGTTGGAGGAGTTCTTCAGGTAATGAAGGACTTAGCAAATGAAGGAATGACAATGATGGTTGTTACTCATGAAATGGGTTTTGCCAGAGAAGTTGCCGACAGAGTTGTATTTATTGATCAGGGAGTTATTGTTGAAGAGGGTACACCAGAAGAAATTTTCAATAATCCTAAAGAAGAAAGAACTAAAGAGTTTTTAGGACAAATTTTGTAAAAAAAGTTAAAAATTTTTTATTGTTCGTCCACAAATTTATGGTAAAATTATCATTAAATTTGTATTTAAAGGAGGATTATATTTGAAAAGAATAGCACTTTTAGTGTTGGTGAACTTTCTAGTAGTATTAACAATCGTTGTTGCCACTTCTGTATTGGGTATTGGTAATTATATTTCGCAATATGGACTTGATTATGGCAGTCTGTTAGCTTTCAGTGCAGTTGTTGGTTTTGCAGGAGCTTTTATTTCCCTTGCAATGTCTCGCTGGATGGCAAAAACAATGATGGGGGTAAAAGTAATCAATCCTCAGGGCAATCTTAGTTCTGTGGAAGAAGATTTAATAAATAAAGTATATAGAATGTCCAGAAATGCTGGAATAACTGTAATGCCTGAAGTTGGAATTTACAACTCTCCAGAGGTAAATGCCTTTGCAACAGGAGCAACAAAAAATAAAGCACTAGTTGCAGTATCTGCAGGACTATTGCAAAAGCTTGATCAAGATGCAGTTGAGGGTGTTCTTGCCCATGAAGTAGCTCACGTTGCTAATGGTGACATGGTTACCATGACTTTAATTCAGGGTGTAGTAAATACCTTCGTTGTTTTCTTATCTAGAATTGCGGCATTTTTTGTATCAAGATTTGTAAAAGAAGAACTGGCGAATTTAGTACATTTTATTGCAATTATTGCTTTCCAGATTTTGTTTGGTATTCTTGGAAGTATTGCTGTTATGGCTTTTTCGAGACACAGGGAATACAGAGCAGATCAGGGTGGAGCAGACCTTGCTGGCAAAGATAAAATGATTAGAGCTTTGGAACAGTTAAAGGCTAATGTAAGAATGGTTCAAACAAATCAAGAATCAGTTCAGACACTAAAAATTAATGGTGGTCCTGGAAAAATGATGAAATTATTATCATCTCATCCAGATCTGGATGACAGAATAAACAGACTGAAAGCTTAAAATAAAAATGGATGCTTAACTCTTATTTAGAGAAAAGTCATCCATTTTTTTATATCTTCTTTTAATTCCGGGAGTAGGTTTATATTATCAAAATCTTCCTTTTTAACCCAGGCAAAATCTTCATGCTCCTCAGAAATTGTTACTTTTTCATTTTTAGCCTCACATAAGTATGTAATTCCAATGACCTGTTTATTATTATTTTTCAAAAAACTCCATGTAATAATTGGTTTTAAAACAGCAATATTAAGGCCGGTTTCTTCCCTTATTTCTCTGGCTAACCCATCCTCCGGAAGCTCTCCAAAATTAAGGCCACCACCAGGCAGCTCCCAAAAACCTTGATTTTTTGATCCATTGCTTACTTTTTTTATAAAAAGGTATTTATCTTTGCATGAAATAAATCCTTTAACGGAAATATGAAATAAGCTCATTTTATCATTCCTGTCCGGGACATTTTATATATCTTATCCTTTTATATTAATTATTACAATATCGGGGTAAAAATTGAAGAAAAGAGAAATAATGGAAGTGGTAATATTATGTATCTATTGCTAAAAAGTGCCTTTACAAAAAAGAATATTTTGAAAACCATATCCTCTATATTAATATTATTATTAATTGTGAATCTTCAAAAAAGATACAGCGGATTTACACCAGAAATAATCCAGGGATATATTATTTCTCTTGGAATGTTTGGTCCACTAATTTCTCTTGGTTTTGCATTAATCAGACCATTAATTTTTTTCCCAATAACAATCATATACCTTGCCAGTGGTCTTGCTTTTGGGGGATTTTGGGGAGGAGTAATAGGAATATCAGGTGCTTTACTTAGTGCTTTAACTGCACATTTTGTTGCAAATAAAATTGGTATAGACTTTCTCCCTATGAAATGGAGAAGCAGAATCTGCGCAGTCAGGGACAGAGTTGATGAAAAAGGACTTAGAAATATGATTTTAATTAGATTTATTCCTATGATAAGCTTTGATTTAATAAGCTACTCGGCAGGTTTGTCTGGTGTGAAATTAAAGCCATATTTATTAGGGACTTTGATTGGTATTGCACCTAGAATCTTTGCTTATACCTATGTTGGATCGAATATTATGTCTCCGGGAGATTCTAATTTTTGGATAGCTTTGGGAGTTCTTATTCTTATTTTTGTAATACCTGGATTAGTTTATAAATATAAGAAAAGGAAGTGATTTTATAATGAAGTTTGATTATGTACCAGAAGAAATGTGGAAAGAAATTGCAGTGGACTTTGCAAAAAGATGGCTTTCTCATGATGGTCTTTGGTTTCAGGAAGTGGAGAAAAAATACGGTATTGAAAAAGCTATAGAAATAGATATTGAAGCCTGGAAAAAGCAAACTGTTCTTGAAGCCAGAAGGATTATGAATTTGTTAAATATTGAAAAAGGGGGAGGGCTGGAAAGCCTTGAAAAATGTTTAAAGTATAGAATGTATGCTTTTATTAATGAGCAAAAAATAGTTTGGTCAGATAATAAGACTTTAGAATTTTATATGGAAACATGCAGGGTTCAGAGAGCAAGAGAACTTAAGAATTTAGAATATTTCCCTTGTAAAGAAGTTGGTATAGTTGAATATAGTTTCTTTGCAGCAGAAATAGATGATAGAATTAAAACTGAAGTGATTGGATGTCCTCCAGATAAAATTGGTCCGGGATGGCATTGTGGATGGAGGTTTAGTATAGAATAGATGGGTATTACAATTTTTATAATTATTGCATCAGCATTATTGATTGCTTTTATGGGTTATTTAATAAAAGAAAAGAAAATGTATTGGCTTATATCTGGATATAATAATGCAAAGAAGGAACAAAAAGAAAGATATGACATTGAGGGTCTTGCAGGTTTTTTGGCAAAACAGCTTTATATTATGGCAGGAATATTTGTATTTGCCTCATTGATGATATATTTTAAACTTGATATTTTGGGAGGACTGGTTTTCTTCTCAATTCTACCTCAAAGTATGTATTTGGTAATTAAGGCACAATCTTTTTATAATCCAAAAGAAGAAGAAAAGAATAAATTAAGGAAGCAGACTATTTTTTTAGGAGTATTTCTTGGGGCAACAACTATT
This sequence comes from Clostridia bacterium, assembly GCA_009930175.1. Taxonomy (GTDB): domain Bacteria; phylum Bacillota; class Peptococcia; order Peptococcales; family SKKY01; genus SKKY01. The sequence continues at coordinate 14,540 of RZYW01000022.1, read as the reverse complement.
TTTGTTGCCGGTTTGCTTTATCTTTCTTATATCCCAGCCTTAATAGATTTGGAAGAAGAATATATTGACATTAAAGGTCTCTATGGCAGGGAAATACATTATGATGAAATAATAAATGTTTCATTGGAGAAAGAAATACCAAAAATTGTTAGAAGAACTAATGGTTCTAGTATTGGAGAGATAAGGAAGGGAAGATTTTCCTTAGAAAACCGTGAAAATGTTTTATTATTTTTAGAAAAAAACGGACCAGATTATTTGGTTATTGAGTATAGCAGGGGAAAAGTGATAATTAACAATAAGGACAATTATAAAACAATTAAATTATTTGAAGACATAGAAAAAGCCCGGGAATAAAACCGGGCTTTTTCTCTTTAGGAGGGGTTATTTCAATATCTGTAGACAGCTGCAACAGACAGATTACTTAATAATTCATTAGTATCTATGCCATAAACCTTACCGTTGTTTTTAATTGTGTTTAAAGCTGCTTTGTTTAATAAATCAGAACAGTCTCCGCTAAAAATATCTTTTGTGTTAATGAAAAGAGACTCCACTTGTCCATATTCAGCCTTACCAAGAATTTCCTCAATATTACCGGAAGCATTCCCGGTTCCATTTAAACTATTGAATTTTTCAATATCATTAAGCATTTCTTCTTTGAAAACAGGTTCCATTATTTTCCAGGACTTATTTTGAAGAATTTGAGGTTCCAGATCATCAGGATTACCATTAATGCCTTCAGCCAAAATATTCTTATATTTATTTACTTCCTGGTAGATAGGAAGAAGATATTCAACTCCAGCTAAAACCAAGGGATATTCATGCTTATTTAATATATCTTTTAAACCTTCATCTACTAGTCTGAAATATTGTTTAATTAAGTCTTTTTCCAGTGCAGAGTTATCTTGACCGTGGAATATTGTTCCGCTTCCACCGCCGGTTGCAGAGTGAAGTGCAAAGTGTTTTTCACTATCGATCATATCAATTTGCTTTTGAGCTTCTTTTGTTATGTCAGAAATATCTATTTCGAATATACTATTTTTGCTGGCAGAAAAGAGCCGGGCATTGCTTTTAGAAATTCCCAGAACAAAATACTCACCATTACCATGGAGAGATGGCAATAAAGGTTTAATAAAAAAATTATCACCAATGGTAACTTTTTCAGGCATATTGTTAGGCAATGGTATTACTTTTGTAAAATCTTTACTTATATATACAGCTATGCCACCGTTTATGTTTCTAAAAAAAGAAGGATGACTTGACAGTTCTCTTATATCCTTAAGTCGTTCTTCAGTTTCATTTTTTTTCATTCCAAATCCAATGAGTTCTTCTTCGGCTTTTTGTAGCAAATTTTTGAATCTGATTTTATTTTCTTCATCCCCTTTGCCAGGAGGTGCAACGGGCATTAAAATACTAATGCAAATACCATTAGCATTGGTAATCATGTTCTTAATTTCTTTTTGGATAGAAATTTTCATAAAAAACCCCCATTAAAAATCATATTTTTTACAGGGGGTAACCTATACTTACCTTAATAAAAAATTATTAAACATAAAAAATAAAAAAAACCCTTTAAAAATAATAATATAAGAGTATAATTTAGAATTAAAATTTGTAATATATATTTTGAATGGAGGCGCAGTAAAGTGTCGTTTTTTCGGCCAAAAATTTTAACAACAATGAAAGGCTATAAGAAAGAGGATTTTTTTAGAGATTTTACCGCAGGAATTATTGTAGCAATCATAGCTTTACCCTTATCAATAGCATTAGCTATTGCATCTGGGGTATCTCCGGAAAAAGGTCTTCATACTGCAATTATTGCAGGGTTTTTAATATCTCTTTTTGGGGGAAGCAGAGTTCAGATTGGAGGTCCTACTGGGGCTTTCATGATTATTGTTTATGGTATCGTGAAAGAGTTTGGACTTGATGGACTTATTTTCGCAACGATAATGGCGGGATTCATGCTTATTTTTATGGGGTTGCTTAAATTAGGAGATGTTATTAAATTTATTCCATTTCCAATTATTACCGGTTTTACAAGTGGTATTGCACTTATGATTTTTTCTTCCCAGGTAAAAGACTTTTTAGGTCTTGATATGGGTGAGCCTCCTTCAGAATTCATAGAAAAATGGGCAGTTTATATTTCAAATATAGATTCTATTAATTATGGAAGCTTATTAATTGGAACATTAACACTTCTAATTATTATATTCTGGCCTAAACTTGGTCTGAAAAAAATACCGGGGCCATTAATTGCAATTATTTTTACTACTCTTTTAGTTAATTTTATAAATTTAGATGTTCCAACAATTGGTTCAAAGTTTGGAGAATTATCATCATCCTTCCCTAAACCATCAATACCAGAATTTGATTTTGGTAAAATGAAGATGCTTATTGGACCTGCCTTTACAATAGCAATGCTTGGAGGTATAGAGTCCTTATTATCTGCTGTTGTTTCAGACGGTATGATTGGAGGAAAACACAGGTCTAACACTGAATTGATTGCTCAGGGCATAGGAAATATCGGCTCAGGTTTATTTGGAGGAATTCCTGCTACTGGAGCTATTGCAAGAACAGTTACGAATATAAACAATGGGGGAAGAACCCCTGTAGCGGGAATGGTTCATGCACTTTCATTATTACTAATAATGTTATTATTTATGCCTCTTGCTGAACTTATTCCTTTAGCTTCTCTTGCGGGTATTTTAATTGTAGTTGCATATAATATGAGTGAATGGCGGGAATTTGTTTCTTTTATTAAGGCGCCAAAAAGTGATCTCGCGGTTTTAGTAGTAACATTTTTAATTACAGTGCTTGTAGACCTTGTTGTTGCAATTGAAGTAGGTATGGTTCTTGCTGCTCTTTTATTTATGAAAAGAATGTCAGATGTTACTTGCGTTGAATGTGTTAACCTGGACTATACTAAAGAAGAAAACAGAGATAAACGTGAATTACCTGAAGGGGTACAACTTTATGAAATAAACGGACCTTTCTTTTTTGGAGCAGCCTATAAGTTTATGGATGTTACCAAGGTTGTTTCAGGTAAAGGAATTAAGGCAATAATATTAAGAATGGAGAATGTTCCTGCAATGGATGCAACAGCAATGCATTCATTTGAAAAGTTTATAAAAATATGTAGTAGAAAAGATATAAAAATTTTAATTTCTAAGATTAAAGAACAACCTCTTGCAGTACTTAAAAAATCTGGATTATATGAAGAAATTGGGGAAGAACATTTCTTTAATGCTACAGATGATGCAGTAAAATATTCTGAAAAAATAATATAAATATTTAAATAAAAGCTCAGGAAATCTTATAGTTTTCCTGAGCTTTTTGATATAATTAACGGATATAAGGGGTGATTGAGTGACAATATTAAAAATTTCAGGTCTTTTTTATACCCGAGATGGTAATACTATACTTAATGATATAAATATAGAAATTGATTCTGGGGAATTCATTACTGTAACTGGAAGTTCCGGAAGTGGTAAGAGCACTTTTCTTAAAATGTGCGGGGATTTAATTTCTCCTGACATGGGGAATTTATTTTATAAAAATAAAAATTATTTAGAGTGGAATCCATATGAGTTAAGAAGAAAAATAGCCTATCTTTTTCAAACCCCCAGTTTTTTCTTTGACTCTGTTTATGAAAACATGGAATATCCATTTTCCCTAAGGAAAGAACCGGTAAATAAAGAAAGAATACTTGAGTTGCTAAATAAAGTTAACTTAAAAGAAGATATTTTAAAACAAAATATTATAAATCTTTCTGGGGGAGAGAAACAAAGGTTATCATTGATAAGATCTTTAATTTTCTTGCCAGAAGTATTATTGCTGGATGAAATTACCTCAGCCTTGGATTATGATAATACTCTTATAACTGAAAAACTTATTAAAGAAATTTCTGAACAAGGGGTAACTATTTTCTGGGTTACCCACGACAAAGATCAAAGCAGAAAGTATGCAAACAGAATCTTAAATTTTGATTCAGGAAAGGTAAAGGAGGAAAAATTATAATGAGCCAGGAAGTGGATATTTCTTTTATAGGTCTTATGATTTCTTCTTCATTAGTATTTATAGCTTTAGCCTTATCTTCTTATCAAAAGTTAGATCTTGGTAAAGACATGATTGTAAGTATAGCAAGGGCGATTATTCAGCTAACTTTAATTGGTTATATTCTGGAATATGTTTTTGGAGTGGATAATCTGTTTTTTACATCAGCTCTTTTGCTGGTAATAATATTTAATGCCTCTTTGAATGCTGCTAAGAGAGGGACAGGGATAAAAAATGCCTTTTATGCTTCTTTTGCCGCAATTCTAACTGGTACAAGTATTACTATTTTTGTTTTAGTCCTCTCAGGAATTATTAAATATGAAGCATACCAGATTGTTCCTGTAGGAGGGATGATAATAAGTAACTCTATGATAGCACTCGGGTTGTCATACAGAGGATTACTAGCTTCATTTAAAGATAAAAGGGAAGAAATTCAAACAAAACTTTCTCTTGGGGCTGATATTTACGAAGCTTCAAAATTTATAATTAGAGATTCTATTAAAACAGGTATGATGCCTACAATTGATTCCGCAAAAACTATGGGAATTGTAGCTCTTCCAGGAATGATGACAGGTTTGATTCTCGCGGGGGTATCTCCCCTGGATGCAATAAAATACCAGATTATGGTTGTTTTTATGATTTTATCTACCACAACCATTTCTTCAGTAATTGCCATATTTTTGACCTATAAAGTTTTTTATAATGAAAGGAAACAATTGATATGATTTATGTTGTAAATGATTCTGATAATCCCTTTTTTAATCATGCCATAGAAGAATATATTATAAAAAATATAGAGGAAGATGCTTTTATTTTATGGAAAAACAGACCCTCTATTCTAATTGGAAGAAACCAAAACACATTGACAGAAATCGATTATGAATATGTTCGTCAGGAAAAAATAGACGTGGTTAGAAGACTTTCCGGTGGGGGAACGGTTTTTAATGATTTAGGGAATATTAATTTCACATTTATAACCAAAAAAGCTCAAGATGGAAGTTCTTTAAGTAATGGTTTTGAAAAGTTTGCCCTTCCGGTAATTAAAGCTCTACAATCTCTTGGTGTAAATGCAGTTTTTACTGGCAGAAATGATATCACTATTGATGAGAAAAAGTTTTCCGGAAATGCGCAATATCACTATAAAGATAAGACACTTCACCATGGTACTTTGCTTTTTTCGGGAAATTTAGAAAGACTTGCAAAAGCTTTAAAATCAAAGCCTCTGAAATTGCAGGATAAGGGTGTGAAGTCTGTAAGATCAAGAGTAACAAATATCTCAGAACATTTAAAAAGTCCAATGAATGTAATTGAATTTAAGGAATATTTAAAAAAATATATAATGGATTTCCACAATATAACAGAAGAGTATGTGCTTTCGGAAAATGAAATGGCAGAAACTATAAAAATTCAAAAAGAAAGATTTGAATCCTGGGACTGGAATTATGGAAAAAGTCCTGGATATAATTATGCCAAAACGGAGAGATTCCCCTGGGGTATAATAGAAATCTTAGTATCTATTGAGAATGGATTAATTAAGGAAATCAAGTTTTACGGAGATTTTTTTGGAGATAAGTCAGTGGAGGAATTGGAAAATATATTAACTGGCATGAAATACGATAAGAAAGAGATTTTAGAAAAGCTTAGAAAAATTAATGTTGATAATTTTATTAAAGGTGCTTCTTTTGAAGAAATAGCATCAGTTATAGGAGGGGAATAATGAGGAAACCAGATTGGTTAAAAGTAAAACTTCAAGGTGGTGGAGTAACTGCAAAGGTTAGAAAAACTCTTGAAGATTTACAGTTAAATACCGTATGCACTGAAGCAAATTGCCCAAATAAAATGGAGTGTTATGAAAGGGGTACTGCAACGTTTATGATTCTAGGCAGAAATTGCACCAGAAACTGTACATTTTGTAATGTTTCAAGAAATTTGCCTGATAAAGTTAATTTAGAAGAACCATTTAAAGTTGCTGAAGCAGTAAAAAGATTAGGTTTAAAACATGCTGTTATTACTTCTGTAACCAGAGACGATCTTCCAGATCAGGGTGCAGGTCAATTCGTTAAGGTTGTTGAAGAAATAAGAAAAGCAACTCCTAATGTTACTGTTGAACTTTTAATTCCTGATATGCAGGGAAACAGAAATTTACTAGATATGATTATACAGTCACAACCAGATATTTTAAATCATAATGTTGAAACTGTTCCAGGACTATATAATGATGTTCGCCCAATGGCTGATTTTGAAAGATCGCTGGAAGTGATTAAATATTTTAAAGATAAAGATCCGCAAATGATTACAAAATCTGGAATGATGCTTGGTCTTGGAGAAACTGAAAAAGAAGTCCTTGAAGTTATAGATAAGTTAGTTGAAGCTAAATGTGATATACTGACCTTAGGCCAATATTTGCAGCCTTCAAGTGAACATATAGAAGTAAAAGAATATGTGAAACCAGAAGTTTTTGCTTACTATAAAGAAAAGGCTTATGAAGCAGGATTTAAAAATGTTGCTTCAGCACCACTGGTTAGAAGTTCCTACCATGCAGAAGATTTAAAATTTTAATTAGGGAAGTGGTATCGTGAGTTTATTTGATTCAAAACATTTTATTCGTGCCCTTTGGTTATTAATGATATTGCTTATAGTGTTTATAGGAGAAAAGGTTTCATTTGTTTTTTATCCTTTTATAGTTTTTTTTCAAATAGTATTTCTCCCACTTTCTTTTGCAGTGGTTTTTTACTATATTATTGTTCCTTTAATAAACTGGCTTGAAAAGAAAAAAGTAAAAAGAGTATGGGGTACTGTAGGATTCTTCCTTTCAGTAATTCTAATATTAATTGTCTCTATGTTGCTGTTAGGTTCATCTTTTGCAGATCAAATTGTAAAACTTACAGATTATTTGCCATTCCTTACAGATTACTTGCAAGAATCTTTTGAAAAAATGAAAGAATCTCCTTTATTTGAAAGATTTCAGGATTCTGACTTTGTTGCAGTTGAAAGGTTATCAGAGTATCTTTCAGTTGCTGTGAATGCTTTTTTAGACAGAGTAGGCAGTGACGTTTCTTCACTAATTTCTTTTGTATCAAATACAATTGTAGGAATTATTTTATTCCCAATTTTCCTGTTCTATCTTTTAGTAGATGTAAGAGAGCTGAACAAAAAGGTTGTTAGTTTCATTCCGGCAAAATATATGGAAAAGGGAGAAAAAATAATAACTGAAATAGATGCAGGGCTAAATGCTTTCATAAAGGGCCGAGTTTTGGTTTGCCTTTTTCTGGCAATTATTTCCTTTATAGGATATACATTTATTGGTTTAGAAGCTCCTTTGGTACTTGCAACTATCGTGTTTTTTACCAATTTTATTCCGTATCTTGGACCTTTATTAGGAGCTTTGCCTGCTCTGGTAATTGCATTAATTAGTTCTTTTTCCATGTTTGTTAAAGTATTAATTTTAGTTATAGTAATTCAGCAGGTTGAGGGTATCTTTATTTCTCCCCAGGTTATGAGTAAAAAGTTATCAATTCATCCAGTTGTTGTTATTGTTGCCGTTATACTTGGTGGTCATTTCGCGGGTATTTTAGGTGTACTTTTTGCAGTTCCCTTTTATTTAATTGTAAGGGTATTGGCAGTTAATTTGTTACCTGATAAATTTGGTGAAAAGATAAAAGGATAGATTGGAGTGAAGAAAAATGGCTGTTAAGGTAGTTACTGACAGTGGTTCTGATATCCCGCAAGAGTTAGCGAATCAGCTGGGAATAGAAGTGGTTCCCTTAAAAGTTAGATTTGGAGAAGAAAACTTTATTGACAGGAAAGAAATGAGTTATGATCTTTTTTATAAAAAAATGGGAGAATCTGAGCATGTACCTGTAACTTCCCTGCCTTCTCCCCAGGATTTTTTAGATACCTTTGAAAAGATTGGCAAAGAAAATGAAATAATTTGTATTACAATTTCTTCAGCTATAAGTGGAACATTCCAAAGTGCAAATCTTGCTAAGAATATGTTAAAAGATTATTCAATTGAAATTATTGATTCAAAAAGTTTAAGTATGGTTACAGGCAGACTTGCTCTAATTGCTCATGAGATGGGTGAAAAGGGAATAGGTTTTTTTGAAATAGCCGAAAAATTAAAAGGAATAGCTATGGATATGCATGCCTATATTCTTATAGATGATTTGAAAAATGTAATAAAAGGTGGAAGAATTTCAAATTGGAAAGGTTCAATAGCTCAGGTTTTTCAAATTAAACCTATTTTATATTTGAACAAAGATGGAGAAGTTCATGTAAGAGAGAATGTAAGGGGAAGAAAAAAACAATTAAAAAGGATAGTTGATATAATAGAAAAAGACGGTAAAGACCTTTCTAAATATCCTTTATACATACTTCATGCTCAAGCAAAAAATGAAGAGCTTGACTTTGTAAGGGAAGAAATTGAAAAAAGACTAAATCCAAAAGAAGTATTTATATATACTTTAGGACCAATTATGGGTTCTCACGGGGGATTTGGAACAATTGGTTTTGTATACTAAAAAGCGAAGAGGCTTTGCCCTCTCCGCTTTTTTTGTCTTTATTCATAGATTATTTTTAATTAAATTTTTGATATAAGCCAGAGATCATTACAATAAATACTGCTATTGGAATGAAAATGCCAATTAAAATTCCATACCAGTTTCCAAAGACTATTTTACCTTTAGGGGTATTAATATCTTCAATAACATATTTAGATCTCCAAACATAAGCAGCGAATAGACTTGTTAAAATTCCTCCTATTGGAAGAAAAATACTGCTGGTAATAAAATCAAGAGTATCTAAAATATCCATACCTAAAAAGTTTATATTACTTAATATGCTGTGACCTAAAGTTGAAGGTAAACCTACAAAGAATATCATTACTCCAAAAATGAGGGAAGCCTTTTTACGTGACCATCCTTTTTCATCAATAACCCAGGAAACAACAACCTCGAGTAATGATAAGGCTGAAGTTATTGCTGCAATTGAAAGTAGAAGGAAAAATGCAAAGCCAAATATTGTACCACCTGTCATGTTTGCAAAAACTGCAGGCAATGTTATGAAGGCAAGTCCTGGACCTGAATCAGGGGCAAATCCTAAAGCAAAAACAGCTGGGAAAATTGCCAAACCTGCTAATACTGCAATTAAGGTATCTAAACCGGCAATCCACGCTGAGCTATCAGTAATATTTTCATTTTTACTTAAATAACTTCCATAAGTAATAAGAGCTCCCATTCCAAGACTAAGTGAAAAGAAAGCCTGTCCAACAGCTGCAAGAATAGTTCCTGCATCGACTTTACTAAAATCAGGTGCAAGATAAAAAGATATACCTGCACTTCCTCCATCAAGGGTAACACCTCTGAATACTAACCCTAATAGAAGGAAAAATAAGATTGGCATAAGAACTTTTGAAACTTTCTGTATTCCTTCTACAACACCTGCAGCTATAATTCCAAGAGTTATGATCATAAAAAGACCATGCCATAATATTGGTGACCATAAGTTGCTTATGTGAGCAACAAACATTCCTGCAAAATCTGTATCGGGAGTAAATCCCTGTAAAGCCTTGTAGGTATATGCTAAAGACCATCCGGAAATTACGGAGTAAAAAGATAAAATAATAAAAGCTGTTAATACTGCAAGAGATCCTGTTAGCCACCAAGGGGTTCCTGGAGCTATCGCTTTAAAGACTCCTACAGGGTTTTTTTGGGTGAATCTTCCCATAGCCACTTCAGTGGTTAGTAAAGGATATCCAATTAAAGCTATTGCAATCAGATAAATAAATAAAAATGCTGCGCCACCCTCATTACCCGCAACATAAGAAAAACGCCATATATTTCCAAGTCCTACAGCTGATCCAGCTGCTGCAAGGATAAAGCCTATTTTTGAGCCCCTTTGTTCTCTGTTGTTGTTTTTCATTGATTCCTCCTGTTATTAAAATTTTTTAGTCAATAAAAAATCTTTTACCATTATATTTTGAGATGAACTTAATTTCAACCTATAAATAATATTGTTGACAAAAGGAAATAATGTAACTATAATAAAAATGTAATTATTACAAATTAATAAAGGAGGATTATAATATGAAAGTATTAAAAGTTGACCACATTGGAATCGCAGTTAGCAATCTTGAGGAAAGAATGAAATTTTATACAGATTTTTTAGGATTGGAATGTCAGGGTATTGAAACTGTTGAAGAGCAAAAGGTAAAAGTAGCTTTCTTTCCAGTTGGAGACAGTGAAATTGAATTATTAGAGTCAACTTCTCCAGATGGACCTATTGCAAAATTTATTGAAAAAAACGGAGAAGGTATTCAGCATATTGCATTAAGAGTTGACAGCATTGAAGGTGCTTTGGAATATTTAAAAGAAAGCGGAGTAAGACTAATTGATGAAAAGCCAAGATATGGAGCAGGTGGAGCAAGTATTGCTTTCTTGCATCCAAAAGCTACTGGTGGAGTATTATTTGAGATTTCCGAAAGAAACTAAGACAAATTAATTATTATTTATTAATTGTTTATTAAAAAAACATTAACCTGTTTGAGTGGACAAATTACTATTTTGTCATTAAAATGAACTCAGACAGGTTATTTTTTTATGATGGAGTGAATAAATTGGAATATTTAATATTAGTAGTAGGTTTCTTTTTACTTATAAAAGGGGCCGACTTTTTTGTTGACGGAGCTTCTGCAATTTCAGCTATTGCAAAAGTACCACCTTTATTAATAGGCTTGACTATCGTTGCTTTCGGAACCAGTGCACCAGAGGCTGCAGTTAGTTTTGTGGCAGCACTTAAAGGATCAAACGATATTGTAATTGGTAACGTTATTGGTTCAAATATTTTCAACTTACTAATTGCAATTGGTGTATCTGCAATTATCCGTGCAGTGTCAGTAAAGAGAAATACAATAATTAAAGAGTTTCCACTGGCTATTTATGCTACTTTGTTGATGTTTTTTTTGTCAGCAGACGGTTTAATTGATGGTTTTGAATTTAATGTTATTAGCAGGACTGACGGTATGATTTTGCTTTTAGGTTTTGCAGTTTTTGTTTTCTACCTAATTGAACTTGCCTTTTTAAGTGATGAAGAAGATATTTCAATTTATGATGTTGAAACGATTCCTCTTTCAAGGAGTATTTTATTTTTAATTCTTGGTTTAGGAATGATAGTTGCAGGTGGTAATGTTGTAGTAAAGTCTGCAACAACAATTGCTCTGGCATGGGGTATGAGTGAAGCTCTTGTTGGTATAACAATTGTGGCAATAGGAACATCATTACCAGAGCTTGTGACCTCTGCAGCAGCGGCATATAAAGGGCAATCTGATATAGCAGTTGGAAATATCATTGGTTCCGGTTTATTTAACATATTATTTGTTTTAGGATTCTCAGCAGTAATAAGTCCTATTACAGTTTCTAGTAAATTGTTTTTTGACTTCGGATTTTTAATAGTAGTAACACTAATTTCTTATCTTTTCTCTTATACTAAAAAGGAGATTGATAGAACCGAAGGTATTATTTTAACTTTAATGTACGTAATTTATATGGTTTATATAATAATCAGAAATTAACAACATATTTCAGTATTATTCTAATATTTCACCAACAACCACAGACCATCCCATTCCTTTGTAAGCATTGTAACCCTTTGTTTTACAATAGGCATAGATGGTCTCTTTTCTTCCCTGCTTTTCAATCACATATCCTTGATTCTCTCCACCTTTAATTCTTTTTACTGCCTGAAGGTGGCTAAGATCTCTCTCGAGAATTCCAGCTCTGCTTTTTGAGCCGATAACGATTCCATCTTTATTTATAAGAAATAACTCCGTAGTATCATCAACTTTTACAGAGTCAATAATGTCATAAATATAGTTCCAGTTAAATCTTGTGGAAAAAACTCCAATAACTTTACCTTCATTATCTCTCACTGGAGCGGAGTAATTCATTACATAGTTTTTCGCAAGTTGTGAATAATGCATGTCATTAACAAAAACATTATTACTTTTAACTGTTTCTGTAAACCAGTCTCTGTGGGCAATGTCTCCTCCGATTATTGATGGATTGCTTCCACTTGCAATAATTTTTCCATCCATATCTGCAATTATCAAGTCATAATAAACTTCGTAAATATCAATAATGTTTTTTATAAATGAAATGGCAGTTTCTATTTTTTTCTTATCCTCAGGTTCTTTTAAAGCTTCAATTACAGCATCAAAAGTTGCCCATGCCTGAACATCACAATTTCTTTCAAATAAGTTTCTGTCAATTTTATCTATTGTATCAAAGGCCACATCAACTGTTCTTACAGCAATTACCTCGTTAGCTTTTTGCTGGATGTTTGTGATTAGCTCTTTACTCATGCGGTTTGTTTGAAGACTTTGATCTGCAAAGCGCTTTATTTCATCTGCAACTACTGAAAAACCTCTTCCAGCTTCACCAGCTCTGGCGGCCTCGATAGCAGAATTTAGTGCCAGAAGATTTGCCTGAGAAGAGATTTGGTTAATAGTATTTATTACTGTTTCCATTTCTTTATTTGCTCTTTTTAATTCATTTAACAATAAGGACACATTTAAATTATTTACATTACTCATACAAATCACTCCCAGATAGTTTTTCTATAATTATATTGAAATCTGATTATTCCAGTACGATTTCAGATAGAAGTATTTTGTATTATTTGTGATAATTTTCATTCTTTATGGGTAATTAAGTTTTATACTGCAAAAAAAGTGAGGTGGTAAAGTGATTGAAATTTTGAAGGGAAGAAGAAGTATACGCAAATATTTAGATATGGAAATTGAAAGTGAAAAAACTGATTTATTAAAAAAAGCAATCTTGTTAGCCCCTTCTTCGAAAAGCAATAAACCTTTGGAGTTTATTTTTGTTGATGAAAAGAAAAAAATACTTGAATTGAGTAATTCAAAAAAATTTGGTTCCGCATTTTTAAAAACAGCCCCATTGGCTGTAGTTATTGTCGGAGATGAAAATAAAAGTGATGTCTGGATTGAAGATGCATCCATTGCTGCTATTATTCTTCAGCTTACAGGAGAAAGCATTGGTTTAAAAAGTTGTTGGATCCAAATACGCAACAGAATACAAAATGATGAAGTTACATCGGAGGAACATGTTAGAAAAACACTAAATATTCCAGATAATTTAAGAATACTTTCAATTATCGCAATGGGATACCCTGATGAAATAAAAGAACCATATAAGGAAGAAACATTAAATTATTCAATTATTAAAAAAAATAATTACTAATGTATATTGACTATATGTAAAATATAACTATAATAAACTTATAATCATTACAAAATAGTAATGAAGGTGGTGGTTGGATGAAAGAAATGACAATTAAAGATTTAACAGAAATCTTAAAAGAGAAAAATGTAAAACCATCTTTGCAGAGATTAAAAATTTTGGAGTTTCTTTTTAAGGCTAATAATCATCCTACAGTGGATGAAATATATTCGGCTCTAATTAAAGATATTCCTACCCTTTCGAAAACTACAGTTTACAATACTTTAAATGTTTTAATTGAATCAGAACTTGTTAAAGTAGTAAACATTGAAAACACAGAATCAAGATATGATGCAATCCCTGAAGAACATGGGCATTTTAAATGCAGGCAGTGCGGGAAAATATATGATTTTCATTTTGATATGAATTTAATTGATTCCCAAGTACCTCCTGGATTTATAGTGTCTGAAAAAGATGTATTTTTTAAAGGCATCTGCAGGGAATGCTTAAATAATAATATTTAAAATAACTAAGGAGGATTATTAATGCCATCATTAAAAGGAACAAAAACAGCAGAGAACTTATTAAAGGCTTTTGCGGGAGAATCTCAGGCCAGAAACAGATATAACTATTATGCTTCTGTAGCCGACAAAGAGGGTTATAAGCAAATTAGAAATATTTTTAACGAGACTGCAGAAAATGAAAAAGAACATGCAAAAAGATTTTATAAGTTCTTATTAGAAGGTCTTCAAGGAGAGCTTCCAGCAATGATTGAGATTAAAGCTGAATATCCAGTAGCTCAAGGTAATACTTTTGATAACCTAACAGCAGCAGCTGAAGGTGAATTAGAAGAGTGGGATGACTTATATCCAGAATTCGCAAAGATTGCTAAAGAAGAAGGTTTTAATGAAATTTGTGTAGCCTTTAAAATGATAGCAGATGCTGAAAAAAGACATGAAACACGTTTCAGAAAATTAGCAGAAAATATTAAAAACAACAAAGTATTTGAAAAAGATTCAAAAATTTTATGGAAGTGCGGAAATTGCGGTTATGTAGCTGAATCAACATGTGCTCCTGCAATTTGTCCTGCTTGTGTCCATAAGCAAGAACACTTTGAAGTTTTTATTGAAAATTATTAAAAATTAGTTTTTATAGTTAAAAGGAGACCAGCTATTAAATGTCAAGGGAAAAAATAAAGATATTTAATGGATAAGGAATCTCCTTGTAGCATCAAAATCGCTATTTGATAATAGA
>RZYW01000084.1 GCA_009930175.1 Clostridia bacterium | reverse complement strand
GAAAAATCTGCATTCTTTTCACTGCTGGCAAAAAAATCTACAGCTCCTGTTGTTAATATTTCGACTTTTGAATAATCTCCACCATAAGCTTCCATTAATTCTTTAATTGTTTCATTTTCTATCTCTGATCCCCATCCACCATATCTTTTTCCTTCGAAGTCTTTTGGACTTTTTATGTCTTTGGAGGCAAGGGAAGCAAATCCGGAAGTATTATGCTGAATAACTGCTGCTATAGAAACAACAGGCATACCATTTGCCCGGGCATAGGTTACACCTTCCTGATAACTTACTCCAAATTGTGCCTGATTTGCTGCTACTAGTTGTTCTGATGTTCCTCCCGCAGGTTGTATTATTTCTACATCCAATCCTTCCTCTTTATAAAACCCTTTATCCAGAGCTGCATAAAGGCCCGTGTGATTTGTGTTAGGAGTCCAGTCAAGGGTAACAACTATTTTTTGATTTTCATCTTTAACTTCTTTATTAGTGTTGCATCCGGAAATACCTGCTATTAGAAACATTATTGCAAAAATTGTTAAAATCTTTTTCATCATTTATACTTCCTCTCCTTTTCTGTCCCAGGGCATAGTCACCCAGGATATTAATTCAATTACTTTAAAAAAAATAATGCTTAAAACTACTACTGCAATTATTCCTGCAAAAAGATTGCTTACATTGTAAGTATGCATGGAGCGAATCATGTAAACACCCAGACCCTTATTACCCCCCAGCCATTCTCCAATTACAGCACCCATAACACTGTAGGTTGCAGAAATTTTTAGGCCAGAAAAAAAATATGGCAAAGTTGATGGAAGCTGGATATGTTTAAATATCTGCACGGGTGTCCCCCCCATAACTTTAAGAAGCTCAATTTCATCCCGGGAAGTATTAGCTAAGCCTTCAGTTATGTTGATGCTCAAAGGAAAAAAGCAAACCAAAGCTACTGTAAAAACTTTTGGGGCAATTCCCAGGCCAAACCAAATCATCATTATAGGAGCTAAGGCAACAATGGGGATCGTTTGAGACACTACCAGCAAGGGATACAGCATTTTTTTTATTGGCTGAAATTTATCCATAAAATATGAAATAATTAAGGCAAAGAGAACTGCAGCTAAAAGGCCCA
Source organism: Clostridia bacterium (assembly GCA_009930175.1). Lineage (GTDB taxonomy): Bacteria > Bacillota > Peptococcia > Peptococcales > SKKY01 > SKKY01. The sequence goes on along the minus strand of RZYW01000084.1, from coordinate 3,911 downwards.
TAAGTGCAGCTAAAACTGTATATTTACCATGAGATAGAAGCAAAGAAAAATTCCCAATTAATGCTTTTGTTATAGAAATCGGGAGTGGCAGAATATACTCAGGAATATTTAAAAGTCTTCCAGATAATTCCCACAATATTAAAATTACTGTTATAAAAATAAATGTCATTTAATCAACTCCCAGATTAACAAAAAAGCCGCACCTATTATAAATCCATAGGGGCGGCGGTAAAAATTACACCAAAAAGTATTTCCCTACGCTGGCATTATCCAGATCAGGTTAAAGGTCGAAACCGGTACAGGTTCCCTCTCAGCCAGCTTCCGCCAGCTCCCCTTTTTCCATATTCTAATTAATTTCATATTAGCACATATTTAAATAATTTCCAAGAAAACTTCAACAATCTCCGGATCAAACTGAGTTCCAGAACATCTAATAATTTCTTCAATTGCCTCTTCTCTTGTACGTGCCATACTATATGGCCGGTCATTAGTAATAGCATCAAAGGTATCTGCAACAGCTAGAATCCGGCATTCCAAAGGTATTTCTTTTCCGGAAATCCCAACTGGATAACCTTTGCCGTCCCATCTCTCATGGTGCTTCAATATTAAATCAGATATACCAGCCAGGTCAGGAGATGATATCGCAATTCTAAATCCTTTTTCAGGATGAGTTCTCATAATTTCCCATTCTTCATCAGTTAAGGCAGATGGTTTGAAAAGAATATTATCAGGGATACCAACTTTACCTAAATCGTGAACTTTCGCAAGAAGATCTAAATTGTTTATTTCCTGAGAAGAGAGGCCCATTTTTTTGCCAAGACTAATACAAATTTCAGAAAGACGACTTGCATGTCCCTCTGTAATATAATCTCTTTCAGCCAGGGTAGCCATTAATGAAGCAATAATTTGAGATTTAGCACTGCTGCCCTTGCTTAGCTTATTTCTATACATCAGGTCATCAGCTATTTTAAATACTTCCATTAAATCAATTCCTTCTTTTGAAGAAGAAATTCCTGATGAAATACTAATAGGAATTACTTTGTCCTGCTCATTATATTTTTTTATCCTTTTATCAATATTTTTTAGTATCTTTTCTGCTTCTTTTTCTTCCAAACCAGGAAGAATTATTGCAAACTCATCCCCACCGGTTCTTGCAACAAGTGTACCTTCCTTCACTGAGTCTTTAATTATTTTTGCTGCAGCCTTTAGCTGAGCATCTCCTTTAAAGTGACCCATTGTATCATTAATCAGCTTCAGTCCATCTAAATCCACAACAATAATACTAATAGGAGTTATTTTGTTATCCATTAGTTTTTTTAACTGTTCCTCAAAAAAACTTCTGTTATTAACTTCTGTTAACTGATCATAATAGCTTAAAAATTTCAATTGCTCCTCATAATATTTTCTTCCAGAAATATTAGTTATTGCACCAACAACTCTTTTAAGCACATTATTATCGTAAACCCCTACAGAGTAATCTTCAACAAATATTTCTTTCCCTTTTTTATCAATTAATCTATATTCACCAGAATAGGGTTTTCTATCTTGCCATTCTTCCCTGGTAAAAAGAACCATCTTATCTTGATCTTCCGGATGAAGGCAGGAAATCCATTCTTTTAGGGTTTCTGGATATACTGCCAGGCCTAATTCTTTAAATTTATCTTCATCGGCAAACCAAGTTAATTTTCCAGTTTCTAAATCCAGTTCATATATAATATCACTGGTGCTGGTTGCCGCAAGTTTAAATCTCTCTTCACTTCTTCTTAAAGCTTTTTCAGTCATTTTTAAATCAGTTATGTTATATCCTGTAAAAGATATGGCCCAAACTTCACTTGTATCTTCATCAACCACAGGGTTTAAATTAATTTCAATGTAATAATTATTCCCTTGGTTATCTTTAAGGCTAATCTCCTCTTTTACTGTTTTTCCCCTAAATCCCTGCTGAAATAATTCTGCGAACATTCCTCTATCATCTCTGGATGCAAGTTCAGAGACTGAGGTTCCTATGTATAAGTCAATATTATAAAAAGATTTAACAATAAATTCCGCCATTTTGTTATAATCAATAATTCTTAAATTTTTATCAATTAAAAAGAATAACTGTTCTGTATTATCAAGCAAGGTTTTTTTCATTAAATTCATATGCTTTGCTTCTTCATTAATTATTATTTCTTCTGTTATATCTTTTAAAAATCCAATAATTGAATGGTCTGAAAGCCTCACTCCCGAGGCTCCCACTATTATTGTTTCCTTGTTTTTTTTAATCATCTCAAGTTCTATATAGTCTTTACCTGCAGAAAAAATCTTTTTAAAGTGCTTTTTTAAATCTTCTTTATCTTCTGAGCTAAACAAATCCTCTGGCAACATATAAAATAGTTCTTCTTTAGAATACCCTGTCATTTCAACTGCCATGTTGTTAAAATCTGAAAAGCCTCCTTTATTAAAGTCCACTACAAACATCCCGTAAGGAGAGTTATCCATATAGCTCTTAAATTTTTTGTCATTACTATGTAATTTCTGTTCATTATTTATTCTTCCAAGAAAGAGCCCCATTTGACGAGCATATATTTCAAGTAAATCCCAATCTTGAATATCTTGATCTGGATTAAGGAAAATTAAAAATTCTCCTAATTTTTCTTCTCCGTTAAAAATTTCAAGGGTCCTTATCTCAGTTACACCGTCAATTGTTTGTAACTTACCAGAAGTGCCGGCTTTTTCAATAATATTACCATTATGATCAATAATATTCAGCACAACATAACCCGCCCCGGATAATTCCCGAAGGTTGGCAGCAATTGTTTTATAGTCAACATTATTAATATTGTATTGGAGGAAATCTTCAGTACAAGTTATTAATTTCCTCAATTTTTCCGTTGAACTCATAAAAGCACTCCCTAAAAAATTTATGACAAAGGCCAGAAGAACATTAGCATTGGTACTCCTGCTAATAAAATAAGTATTTCCAAAGGAAGACCCATAGGCCAATAATCTTTAAATTTATATCCACCAGGACCAAGAATAAGGGTGTTGGACTGATGACCTATTGGTGTCAAAAATGCACATGAAGCACCAATTGCTACTGCCATTAGAAAAGGATCTTCTGAATAATTCATTCCCTGGGCAACCTGAATACCTATTGGAGCCATTAAAACAGCTGCTGCAGCATTATTAACTATGTCTGACAGAATCATTGTTGCAACCAGCAGTCCTGCTAATAATCCCCAATCTGGAAGGAAGGGAGCAAAGTATAAAAATGCCTGGGATATCATTTCCGCCCCACCTGTTGTCTCAAAAGCAGTACTTACAGGTATCATTGCCCCTAGAAGTACAATAACCGACCAATCAATACTCTTATATATTTCTTCAAGGGATATAAGTTCCAGAAGAACCATTAATATGGCTCCACCAATAAAGGCCACAGGAAAAGTTACAAATCCCAAAGTAGCTAAAGTTATAGCAGAGAAAAAAATACTTAAAGCTAATACAAGCCTTTTTGGATAACCTATTTTTATTGGTCTTTCCGCAAGAGGCAAACACCCAAGTACTGGAATTATTTCATTCAGAGTTTCATCTCTTCCCTGAAGCAATAGAATATCCCCTGCTTTTAACCTTATATTATTAAGTCTTTGGCGTAGCAATTCCCCCTGACGAGAAACTGCAATTAAATTTACTCCATATCTATATCTAAGTCTTAAGGATCTGGCAGTTCTGTCAATCATTGGTGAGGTATTCATTACAACAGCTTCTGCAATGCTAATGTCATCTTGTTTCAAATCCTCATCACCAAAAGAAATCTTTTTATCCGCCAGCAATTTTACTTTTGCTTTATCAATTAAACTGGCAAGGGCATCGGCACTTGAGCGAATAATTACAATATCTCCTGACTGCAATTTTCTGAATGGATTGGGAGC
>RZYW01000083.1 GCA_009930175.1 Clostridia bacterium | reverse complement strand
TAACAGGAGGAGATGTTGTACTTAAGGCAGTGAAAAATATTGCTAAGGGTGAAATTTTTGATGAAAACTTTCTAATGGTTATTGCAACCTTTGGAGCATTTTTAATCGGAGAATATCCAGAAGCTGTTGCCGTAATGATTTTCTATAAAATTGGTGAAGCATTTCAGGATCGGGCAATTGATAATTCTAAGAAATCTATTAAAGCACTTATGGATATAAAGCCGGATTATGCAAATTTATTTGAAAATGGCCAGGAGAAAATTGTATCTCCTGCAACAGTTGAGCCGGGAAGTATAATTCTTGTAAAGCCGGGAGAAAAAATTCCTTTGGACGGCATTATAACCGAAGGTAATTCTTCCCTTGATACCTCTGCTTTGACAGGGGAGAGCAAATTAAGAGAAGTTTATCCGGGAGATGAAATTCTTAGCGGATCAGTGAATACAAATGGATTGTTGAAAGTTCAAACAACAAAAACTTTTTCACAATCTGCGGTAAACAAAATTATTGAGCTTGTTCAGCATGCGGGAAACAAAAAGGCAGATACAGAAAAATTTATTACAAAGTTTGCCAGATACTACACTCCAGCTGTGGTTGGTCTGGCAGTAGTAATTGCTCTTGTTCCACCATTTATTATTCCCGGCGCAGAATTTTATGATTGGATTTACAGAGCATTGGTGTTCCTTGTTATCTCCTGCCCCTGTGCTTTGGTAATTTCTATTCCCCTGGGATTCTTTGCTGGAATTGGCGCTGCCTCCAGAAAAGGAATTTTGGTAAAAGGTGGCAATTATCTGGAGGCACTAAACTATGTTGATACAGTAATTTTTGATAAAACCGGTACTTTAACAAAGGGAACTTTTGCAATAACATCAGTGATTTCCGATAAAGATTTTACTGAAAAAGAAATCTTAGAATTTGCTGCTATTGCAGAAAGTCATTCCAGTCATCCAATAGCTAAGTCAATAAAAGAAGCATGGGGTAAGGAAATATCCTCAGAGAGAATTAAAGAATACAGTGAAATTGCCGGCCAGGGAGTTATGGTTAAAACTGAAGAAGAAACCATTTATCTTGGCAATGAAAAGTTGGGCAAACTTCAGGGACTGGAAGAGATAAATGTAATTGAAGGGGAAAATATCGATACAGATTCTGTCACAGTATACCTTTGGATTAATAAAAGATTTGCCGGCCAGATTATTCTCTCCGATGTGATCAGGGAAGAATCAGCAGCCACGGTAACCGGGCTGAAAAGCTTTGGTATTAAAGATATCATTATGCTTACTGGAGATGAAAAGTTTACCGCAGAAAAAGTTGCAAAAAAACTGGGAATTTCAAAGGTTTTCAGTCAGCTTCTTCCTCAGGAAAAACTTGAAATACTTGAAAGTAATCTTCAAACAAAGGGGAAGAATCAAAAGACTGTTTTTGTTGGTGATGGTATTAATGATGCACCGGTTTTGGCAAGGGCTGATATTGGCATTGCCATGGGTGGAATTGGTTCTGACGCAGCAGTGGAAGCAGCTGATATAGTGTTTATGAAAGATAACCCTGCCAGCCTTTTGGATGCATTAAAGGTGGCAAAGGATACTAAAAAGATTGTCTGGCAGAATATTGTTCTTGCCCTTGGAATTAAAGTTGTAATTATGACCTTTGGCATTGCCGGACTTGCGGGAATGTGGGAGGCAGTTTTTGCCGATGTAGGTGTAGCTTTAATTGCAATCTTAAACTCGGTAAGAATTTTAAAATAATACAGAAATAAAAAGGTTCCCTAAGAGGGAACCTTTTTATTGACCTAATTTCGACAGATCACTGTTTTTTCCTATAACAACAAGAATATCGTTTTCTTCTATCAATGAGTCAGAAGGAGGAGCAATAACAATACCTTGATGGTTGTGCTTTTTTATTGCGATAACGTTTATATTATAATTCGCCCGAACCCTTAATTCAGCTAGAGTTTTATTAAAAAATTCTTCAGGTGCAGATATTTCAAAAACATTATATTCTTTAGAAAGCTCAATATAATCAATAATGCTGCTGGAAACAAGGTTATTTGCCAGTCTTAATCCCATATCTCTTTCAGGAAAAACAACTTTGCTTACACCCAAGCGTTCCAAAACTCTACCGTGTAGTTCATCCTGAGCCCGGCTGACTATTTCTTTTATTCCAAGGTCCATTAATATTTGAGCAAACAGTATGCTTGATTCAATATCACTAATTGATACTACTGCAATATCAAATTCTTTAACACCGAGATCAACAAGGGTCTCTTCACTTATGTTATGAATGATTGCACTTTGAGTAATTTGATTTGCAATAGCATTAACTTTTTTTTCATCAAGGTCAATACCAAGTACCTGGTGCCCTTGTTCGGCTAAACTTTTTGCAACACTTGCCCCAAAAGGGCCAAGCCCGATAACTACAACCTGTTTTTTCATATTTTTTTCTCCTATCCAATCATAATTTTTTCTTCTGGGTAATTAAAGCCACTTCTTTTATCTTTATTTGACAGAGCAAAAAATAGTGTAAGAGGACCAATCCTGCCTAAAAACATAGTAAATATAATATTAAGTTTACCCCAAAAAGTCAGGGAAGAAGTGATTCCAAGAGTTAAACCAACAGTTCCAAAGGCGGACATCGATTCGAAAAGAATAGACATGAAGTCAAAAGACTCAGTAAGTGTTAATAAAGTTGTACTAACCAGCACAGTCCCGAAAGAGATTAGCATAATAACAAAGGAGCGTTTTATAAAGTCTTCTGGAAGAGTTCTTTTAAATACAATAATTTCCTCTTGACCTTTCAAAACACTTCTTATTACTAAAAAAGAAGTTGCGAAAGTTGTAGTTTTTATTCCCCCTCCAGTTGAACCAGGAGAAGCCCCAATAAACATTAATGAGAGAAGTGTAAATTGAGTGGCCAGGGTCATACTTCTAATTTCTGCAGTATTAAAACCAGCGGTTCTTGCAGTAGCGCTTTGGAAAAATGCTGTTGATAATCTTTCTGAAAAAGAAGAGTCAAGAGTTTCATAATTTGTTGTTTCGAAAATAAAAATGGAAAGTGTTCCAAAGAATAGTAATAAAATTGTAGTAACTATTACAACTTTTGAATGTAAGGAAAAACTACCGAATTTAAATTTTTTTTGAAAAATATTTAATGTAACAATAAATCCAAGGCCACCAAAAATAAATAAAAATACAATTGTAAGTTGAACAATTAAATCATTGTTGAAATTCAACAAACTATTTCCAAACAAATCAAAACCAGCATTATTAAATGCTGAGACAGAATGAAAGATGCCCAAATAGAAGGCTTCTTTAATATTATATAATGCGGAAAAACGCCAGGTTAAGATTATGGCCCCTATTAATTCAGAAATAAAGGTAAAGAAAAATATGTATTTTACTAAATTTAGAATCCCATGAAGCGACTCTTGATTTAAAGCTTCTTTTAGTACAAGCCTGTCTTTGAAGGAAATTCTTTTACCTATAATAATAGCCATCATTGTGGCTAAAGTCATGAAACCCAATCCACCAATTTGTATTAGTATTAAAGTAATAATTTGCCCGAAGGTAGTCAAATCAGTACCTGTTGTAACTACTACAAGCCCTGTTACGCACACAGCAGAAGTAGACATAAATAAGGCATCAATAAAGCTTAGCCCTCCCGATATCTCAGAGGCCCCAGGTAAGGATAGAAGATAAGTACCCAAAATTATTAATGCAAGAAAACTTGCAATTAATATTACAAAAGGATTCCCTAATTTAGATTGTATATTAGCCATTTTAATTTCCTTTTTGATTTAACAATATTATTAAACAAAAAAATTGTCAAATGATGTAAATTATAGTTACAAATTAATTTATCTGGGTATAATATTCAAGTAAAATTAATTAAGGGGGAAAGATCCATGAACAAAAAGTATTTAGCAGTAATTTTGGTGGTATTCCTGCTAACCAGCGTTATTGCAGGCTGCGGTGGCGGCAAAGCTGAACCAGCCGAAAAAGTAAAAGTAGGTATGGTAACGGATGCGGGAACTATCGACGACAAATCTTTTAACCAAGGAACATGGGAAGGCGTTCTTAAAGCTGAAGCTGATTTAGGTGTTGAAGTTAGATACCTTAAGCCAGTTGGAACAACTGAGGCTGACTACATAAGAGAAATTACTAACCTTGTAGATGCTGGCTTTAAATTTATTGTTTGCCCAGGTTACAAATTTGAAACAGCAATCTTTGAAGCACAAACACGTTACCCAGATGTTAAGTTTGTTTTAATTGACGGTTCACCACACGCTGGTGACTACAACAACGTTGTTGGGGAAAACACAGTTGCAGTATTCTTTGCTGAACATGAGTCAGGATTTTTAGCTGGTGTTGCAACAGCTCTTCAATTAAAAGAAGGGGAAACAGGTTTCGTTGGGGGAATGGAAATTCCAGCTGTACAAAAATTTAACTGGGGATTCCAGCAAGGTTTAGCATATGCTAATGAAAATCACGGAACAAACGTAACTATTAATGCTGAAAACGTTATTTATCAGGGATCATTTGATAACGTAGCTGCTGGTCAGCAGTTAGCAGCTCAAATGTATGATAAAGGTGTAGACGCTATATTCGCAGCTGCAGGTGGCGTTGGTGTTGGCGTTATTAACGAAGCTAAAGCAAGAGCAAATACAGGGGAAAATGTTTGGGTAGTGGGAGTTGACGTTGACCAATATCCAGAAGGTGTTTATGTCGAAGGTAAATCTGCTGTTCTTACTTCTGCAATGAAGTATATTGATGTAGTATCCTATGACATGGTAGCTGCTTATCTTGATGAAACATTCCCTGGTGGAGAAACACTTACATTTAACGTAGCAAATGATGGTGTTGGTATTCCAAAAGATAATCCAAATCTTGATGATGAAGTAGAAGCAGAAGTTGCAAAAGTATATGATCTTATTAAAGATGGTACTATTGTAGTTGCAGATACTCAAGGGGATTTAATTAAGTAAAGGAAGGGGCGGACACTGTTCGCCCTTTTTTTAAATATGGAGGACGCTATGGATTATATAGTTGAGATGCTGAATATAAGAAAAGAATTCCCTGGAGTGGT
>RZYW01000082.1 GCA_009930175.1 Clostridia bacterium | reverse complement strand
ATCCTTCGTCACGGAAACAGTCAGAGCATAGGAGAATTTTAGTGTTTTCCTGCTCTTGTCGGTGATTGTTTCCCTCATGTTCCATTACAGCTTTATATGTTTTTTCAAAATCTGCCATTTGTCTGTCTGTTTAATGCCTGTCGGTTGATGTTCGCACGGTCGTCAAGCCTTGCCGCTAACATTTGAGTGTAGCAGCAGTAAGGGATTGCGGGCTTCATAACTGTCAAACTACACCGAATTTTGAGCGGGGCAGAATGCTTGAATTACCACTGAAACCCTTATTGCTGCTACACTTTGTTAGGCAACGTTATTCTTGTTTTTCCATAATATTCTTATTTTCAAAGTATTCTACCATAGTTTCAATTGATGACCAAGAACCTGCACAAGTAATATTGAAAAAATAATCTCTTGCTTTTTTTGTTTCTTCGTTATCTCTTTGTAAACTTAAAAGTCTTACCGAACAACCACCTCCACAAATATATCTTATAGCGCAATCCTTGCATTCTTCAATATTATCAACATTGAGAACGGAATTAAATCTGTTATAAAATACAATGCAGTTATCTTGAGATAATGGATTTTTGTTTGTTAAAACATTTCCCATGCAGAAATCCGGTTGCCCAATAAAATATATACATGGATAAACATCTCCTTCGTGAGTAACAGCTATCGTATTTCCTAAAATCATTCCACAATCAAATTTCACAAATTCTCCACGAAGTACTCTATTTGCTAAAACATTGCTTGGACAAATATTACTTAATGTAAATTCATTATTTTTAATTGCTTGAGAAAGTTGAGAATAATAAACTTTAGGATCAGGATACATTTTTGAATCAAGTATAGTGCCTTCTGAATCAACTGGAATCAATGTTGGAAATGCACATGCTGAAGGCTCAAGTGATTTATGATGTTTAGAAATTTCATTAATTTGGCCAACATTCTCTGAAGTAATTGTTGAGCGTATCTCAAAATATATGTTGTTTTGTTTTAATATTTTTACATTTCTTACAATTTTATCATAAGATGGTTGACCGTTTCGGAATGGTCGCATTCGATTATGAGTGCTACAATTACCATCAATATCTACTAAAACTGAAATTTGATACTTGGCTGCGAAATCTATAAAATCACTTGGCAGATATGTTAAATTTGAAGTTATATTATGTTTGAATTTTATCTTATTTGAATTATTTAGCTCATCTTCAATATATACTACAGCTCGTTTTATCAATTTCCAATTCAACAATGGTTCTCCACCAAAATATATAAAATTAATTGTCCCATTGGGTAACATTGAATTGACAGCATTGTCAATTGTTTTTTTGATTATTTCAAATGACATTGTTGAAGAATTTATATAGCTTTCATTATCGCCTAAGCAGTATGTGCATCCTAAATTACACTTCTGAGTTACCAGCAAATAAAGCCCTAATTCGCTCTTCCCATTAATATTGAAAGTTTGATGTGTTAAAGGAATAGGCTCATCAATGTCACCATCAAGTAGTATTTTATAATCCTTAAGTAAATCAATTAATTTTTTATTAGTGATTTCGTTAGGATATTTTAAGGCATTATTAATTAGGTCAAATCCCTTATAGAAGATTAAAGGTCGTGGAAAACGCCCATTCATCAAAACGAGTTTATCTGGATACTCGTATTTTATTAAATCTTTTGCTATTTTGTACATAATAGTTTTTTTTTAAAAGGCTATGTTTACCGTAAATGATAAACATAGCCTTGTTTTTTAGTACAGCATATTGCATTTATTGCAACTCGTACAGCCTGTACAAGAGCCAGGACAGCACATTTCGCAATCTACCTTTTCTTCTGTTAGAACAGGTTTATTGCCAATAGGGGCAAATGCACTAAACTCATCATCTGAGTAGTACTTTGCTTCGATGTTCAGAAAGTTTTGTTCCATAAGCAATTAAATTTTAAGTTATTAAATTGAAATTAAGATATATTACTAGATTTTCTAGCAATTATCGCAATGTCCTTTGTTGTTTTTGATAGAGGTATACCTGTCAAACTACCTAATGATAAATCAATAGTGAAGCCAAATGCATTTAATAAATTATTGACTTCTAATAAATTAAAATATTTTTCTTTAAAAAGAAATGTTTTAAACTTCAAAGATTCTTCAATTACAATATATCTATTTAACACTTCTTTTTGTAAAGAATTGATGATGGTTTGTTTAAGTAGTAAATATGACAAAGGTGACCAAAAGCCTTTTTCTTCAATACTCCAATATCTTCTTTCTAATTGATTATTAAATGAATTTTCAGAGAATACATCAAAAATAAAATATCCATTAATTGGCAAACATTTATTTATTTTAATTATTAGCTCTTTACGTTTTTCACAAGATAAACATCCAAAAATTGAATATACTAACAAGACAATGTCAGCTTTTGGGAAAGCATTCATTTCATTTATATTTCCTAAAATGTATTCGATGTTCAACCTTTCATTTTTTGCTTTTGTCAGTGCATAATTTAATGATGGCTTTGAAATGTCAATTCCAATAACATTATTAACATGTTTGCAAAAAAGAGAACTGTACAAACCGGGTCCACACCCTAAATCAAGCAACGTTTCAAATCCTGAAATTTTAATGTTAGAAGTGATAAAGTCAACCGAGTCAATAATTTCAGAATGCAATCTACTCCCTCCTTCGTATGACGGGTCTAATTGTTGTTTTAAAATCATTTCTGAAATATACTCATCTGTCCAAAAATCACTTTCGTTGATTTCAGAATTAAAATCAGGGTCTTTAGCGATTGTATGAAACAATGTCGTGTCCATTTTTATAATGTTGCCTAACGGACGGCGGCTTGGCGAAGGTGGCGGCTCACTGCTGTTTGGACGGGCGACTAATTTTCAAGTTTGCACAAATGTTTCTGCGAGCTACACCGCCACTTTTGCCAAACCGCTTGTTAGCCGTTCGCCCATTTTTATTAATAGTCTTTAGATTTCCATTATTCATTTTCAATTCCCAAAAATCGAAGAACTTCACTTTTCATTTCTTTAGAAATATCTAACCCATTTAATAGCGACTTCCAATTTTGAGAAGGAACAATAAACCAAGTTGAATGATTACGGGAATGTGGAAATCCTAAGTTTCCCCAAAACCAACGCATACCTAAACTTGGTTCACCACCCCAATGCAAAGACACAATAGCATACCTCAAACTCTCAGTGTCTTTATAAATGACTTTATAGGGACCTCCTACACTATCTTTCGGAGAATTAATTTTCAAAATTTCCTCATCACTTTCTAAAATAAAATTTTCACCTGCTTGCATGATATTTAAGTAATTAACGATTGATTATTCTATATAATTTATCTCCAGTGAAAACCAAAAATGTTGAACCGCCACCTATAAAATAACTTATCTTCCAAGTTTCTGTGGTTGCTGTTTTTTCAATCACAGCTGGAGCATAACCGATAATTTCTTTACAAACAGCTTTATTCATACCTATTTCGAATTTTCCTGTAATGATTTTCTCTGCTGTAGCAGCTCCATATTTGGATGTGAGTTGTTGCTTGCGTTTGGCTTTTTCTTGTGCAGCTTGTTGACTATAATTTTGTTCTTTTTCATTCAATGCCGATACATATCTATTGTATGTTTTTTCAAGCATAAAACAATATCCTCCTCGTAGTTTTTCAAAATCTTCAGTAATATTGAATAGCGCAACATATCCAGTAATATTTTTATTTTTACTGTTTTGCAGAACAAGGGAAACCAACTCTCCCTGCTGTTTGCTTGTACCTTTTCTTTCTTCACTCCAACCTACGTTGATGTAATCTTCATCATCAGTAATTACTATGTCAGTACACTCCCACATACTTAATATTTCAGGTTTAAGACCTAAGCTATGCTTGCATGCGACAACGCTGTTTCCAACAACTGATTCTTTTAATTTAACAAACCCGCCAACTAAAAGATGCTCATATTTGGGACTTTCAAGATGAGGAGATGTGCAGTAAATTGTGTCCATCAATTGAATGTCTTTCAATACGAAATAAGGCGCATCTTTACTTTCCACCTCATAGCTACATTTTTTCTCGTAATTGTCTTCACAGGGGAAAAAATAGGTTTTTTGATATCTTTTTATGTCTCGTGACATTTGAATTTTTCTCGAGTTGACGATACCTTCTCGGAAATAATCATCTATTTGAGAGATTTCTTTTTTTATCTGTTCTAATTCTTTTTCAACCAGGTTATTTAATATTCTTTCCCGCCTTGAATATTCTCTATCCCAACTACTGTTTGGTACAATGCAATGTTTTTCCAGACGTCCACGCTCAAAAAAATTCTCCCCATCCTCATCTTTTTTCTTATAATCTCGCTGAAACACTTCTTTTTTTGCATATAATTCAGTTTCGCGTTCAGCTAGTATTTTTTCTTCTTTACGCGATACTTTTTCTTTTCTTTTTTCCTCTATTTTACACAACTCTTTGTCTATCTCACATATAGAATCATGTATTGCAAAATCCTGTGCCAACTCTTTTTTAATCTCAGACAGTTCAGTAACTCTTTCATTCAATGCCTTTCCCCTTTCATGAAACGTTTTTTCTTCCTCCTGAGATTTTACTTCTAAAAAACTTTGATAACTTATCACATCAACTATTTCATAATATTTGTGATGTAGAGTTTCTTTGGGAATAGAACTTCCATTTTTAGAACTTATGGTCAGATTTAAAGAATTAACATTTTTCGTAAAAAAAATCTGTTGCCCAATATATTTTTTGTATGCTTCCAAAACAGGATAATGTTCGATATACAATTGAGTGCTGTCATAGGGTAGCATAATGATATCTCTCATATATTCCCAACTGGGTTCTTTTTTTTGCGATTTTTCCGCAATTGTAATTTGTGCTGATAAGTTTATTGGCAACAAGAATATTGCCCATAGAAAAATAATTGTACGCATCTGTTTTTTCAGAATCACCCTATCTTTGAAATATTTTTCAGTTTCCGTTTTGTTGCCAAATTTAGTGTAGTTTGCCATAAATCTCATTAAATTTTTTCCTGCTCTAACAGCTTTACAGGTCTTGCCTCGTTGTCGTCCTTTTGGTGTGCGGTTTCGCACGGGTGACGGCTAACATTT
>RZYW01000201.1 GCA_009930175.1 Clostridia bacterium | reverse complement strand
CTTCCAGAGCAAAAACGTTTGTAAAACTAATAAATAAGAACGATATTAAAACTAAACTAATTACTTTCTTCATGATTAAAAATTTCCTCCTTTATGATTAATCCGTCTTTTAAATGAATTGAGCGATCTGCTCTGGCAGCAACAACGGGGTCATGGGTTACCATAACTAAAGTTGAATTGTTTTCTTTAGCAGATTTTATTAGCAACTCCAAAATTTCTTCAGTTGTTTTACTGTCCAGGTTTCCTGTTGGTTCATCAGCAAAAATTATTTTAGGGTTATTTATTAATGCTCTCGCTATACTAACCCTTTGCTGCTGACCACCACTCATCTGATTTGGCCTGTTGTGCATCCGGTCTTCAAGTCCCACAATCTTAAGAATCTCTTTCCCCCGAATTTCCCTCTCTTTTTTCCCAATTCCTCGAAAAATTAAAGGAAGTACTGTATTTTCCAGGGCAGTTAAGGGAGCCAGAAGATTATAGGATTGAAAAATAAAACCTATGTTGTCTCTGCGAAAATCGGAAAGTCTTTTTTCTTTAATTTTATTTAAAGAAGCTTTTCCAATAATTATTTCACCTTTTGTTGGTCGTTCTAATCCACTCATAATATTTAATAAAGTTGATTTCCCGCTGCCTGAAGTCCCAACAATTGAAATGAATTCTCCCTGAGGAATGTCAAGATTTATTCCCCGTAAAGCTTCAATTCTTTCATCTCCAACTCGATAATACTTTTTCAGGTCTTTAATTTTTACCAATGGTTCCATCTTTTCACCTCAATTGCCTTATATTAACCAATAAATTGTATAGTAAATATATTAATTATCTATGAATATACATTAAATATTGTACTAAATAAATATATCTTTATAAAAAAGAAATAGCTGGATTAAAAAATCCAGCTACATTTTCAAACAGGCTTTCGTTCTGCAATATGCACAGTTGCCTCCACCAGGGCAGGCATTAGTTGCCAGCTCGGGATAAATATTTTTTTGTGGTTCTTTGCACCAGCCCATTAGAAAAGTAATGGTTTT
>RZYW01000200.1 GCA_009930175.1 Clostridia bacterium | reverse complement strand
TTTAAATTTGGCAGGATTGCCAACGAAATTCTTTTTTAAATCTTTTCTTTCTATATTTGGAATTTCAATTTTTTTATTTTTTAATATCTGCGAAAATTTTTTTTCTTTTGAATCGGCAAGAGAAAATCGAGAATCTACCGTACCGTACTGTACCGAAGGTTTATCTACCGATGTTTTTTCTACTGATTTTGGTTTTTCTTTTTTTTTTCTACTGTACGGTATATCTTTGTTTGTAGTCTTTTCGGTAGTCTGTAAATTTTCGTGCTCAGATTTACAATTATTACAAGGATTTATGACATCAGTACCCTTCCCCTCAGAGGAATCTATTATACTTCCTTTAGGAAATACTCCCTTCCCCTTAGAGGAATGGTCACTTCCACTGCTTTTTGGGGAATTGCCATTTCCATTGAGAGTAGATATAGCATATATTACTTTTTCTATATTTAATCTTATATGCTTAGTGTATCTACCAGAAAAAATAAAAGATTTAGACTCTGCAAATCCTAGCTTGCATAGATGTGCAGATGCCCTATCAAACTGTTTAGGAGTAATTCTACATTCTTCCCACCAATCTTCCCTTTTTTTTCTTATCCAATATTTACCTTCTTCAACAACATTCATTTTTGTTTTACCATCTTTATCGGGAAGATGCCAATACATTATCTGACTAAGCAATACTCCACAAACAAGATCACCCGTAATATCTACATAGGTTCTCTTTAAATCTATAGTATCCCTAGAATATTTTTCCCATTGTAGAAATTCTGCCACGCTCATTATATTATTTTTTGCCATTTAATATATTCCTCTTAGTATTCATGTATTTTAGTTTAAAATAGGGGACTAAGCCCCTGATTGTAATTATGCTAAATCAAAACCTTCTTGGTTTAACTTCTGTATAGTATCTTCTATATTGAAATCTTCAGGGTCAAGTACACAATAAGCGTAAGAAGGTGAATAATGTTTTCCGCTTTTACTTCTAAGTCTAATTAACTTTAGATACCCTTTATTTTCTAGTTCTTTTTTTGCACTA
>RZYW01000199.1 GCA_009930175.1 Clostridia bacterium | reverse complement strand
AACCTCCTCTTATAAGGCCATTCTTAGTTGTTGCTTCTCTTGCTTATATCCCAGATGTTTTAAAATCTTCTGTTCTCTTTCCTTGCTATAAAATTCTTGTTCTGGATACCATTCAAAGAAGTCTTTATTGTTTTTACTACTATTGCAACTTCTACACGCGGGTATTATGTTGTTATGTGTGTATTCTCCGCCTTTAGACAATGGTATAAAATGCTCTTGCTCCATGTTTCTAGAATGCGCCTGTAAATGTTCCTCCGCCGATGTCCCACAATAAGCGCATTGATTATTAAACTCTTTTAATATTTGAGCCCATTGTTGTTTTGTTAGTGTCGCTTCTAAGTCTTTTTTCCTGGCTAAATATTTTTGATGGTTTATCCGCCTTTTTGCCTTATCTCTTATATTTCGATATTTGTCATAAGCTTTTCTTTGTTCTAAATTTTTTTTATAATTTTCTTTATTTTTCTCATTTATATAATCCCGATTTTTAAGATAATATACTTTCTTTTTCTGTTTCAAGGTTTCGCTATTGTTGAGGTAATACTTACAATTTTGAAGTAAAATTTTATCTCTATTATCGTTATAATATTGTTGGTGTTTGCTTTTGTTATGCTCTCTGTATTCTTTGTAATACTCCTTTCTTTCAATGTAATATCGATTATTTATTAGTTTTTGACATTTTTTACAAATGCCTCTAAATATGAATTTCCCTCTGTTTTTTTCTATTCTGAAATATTCTTCTGTTTCTGGAAGTTCTTCGTTACACTTGCTACAAAATCTGTAACCTTGTTTTGGTATTCTATCTGGAGTAATTCTTCTACACTCTTTGCATTCAGGGCGCAACCCATATTTGCCTGATTTTAACGGGCTGAAATATTCCGTTGTCGCTGGCAATTCCTTCCCGCATTTAGTGCAAACCTTCGTTTGTATCAACTTTTCTTCCCTCCCTCACTTATAAAATCTGTGGTCTCCTATCTGGCCTACTTCTTCCAGGGAGTCAAACCACCTTCTTGCTTTTGTTCCAATATTTTCATAATTACAAAAA
>RZYW01000081.1 GCA_009930175.1 Clostridia bacterium | reverse complement strand
CCCTTAGAAGAGTCTATTTCATATTTAAAAGATGCAATAGTGAAGAGTTATGGTAAAAAGGGCGAAAAAATTGTTGAAATGAATCATAATGCAGTTGATCAGTCTATTGAAAATCTTGTGAAAATAGATGTTCCTGCTGAATGGGCAAATGCTGAAGATAAGTCTCAAGAGGCTGACAAGTTCAAACCAGAATTTGTTAGAAATATTGCCGACAGAGTAAATGCTCTTGAAGGAGACAAACTTCCTGTGAGTGCTTTTATTGGAAGGGAAGATGGAACAATACCTCCAGGAACTGCAGCATTCGAAAAAAGAAGTATAGCTCTTTTTGTTCCAGAATGGATACCAGAGAATTGTATTCAGTGCGGACAGTGTTCTTTTGTTTGTCCTCATGCTTCAATAAGACCTTTTGCTCTTAATGAAGAGGAAAAGAAAAATGCACCAGAAACATTTAAAACAATTAAAGCAACAGGAAAGCAACTTGAAGGTTTAGAATTTAAAATTCAAGTTAGCACTCTTGATTGTACAGGTTGTATGAGTTGTGCAAGAGTATGTCCTGCTCCAAAGAAAGCTTTAGAAATGAAGCCAATTGAAACACAAACAGAGGCAGAAGTTCCTAACTGGGAATATGCAGTAAATCATGTTTCTATAA
This sequence comes from Clostridia bacterium, assembly GCA_009930175.1. Taxonomy (GTDB): domain Bacteria; phylum Bacillota; class Peptococcia; order Peptococcales; family SKKY01; genus SKKY01. Next base: position 4,708 of record RZYW01000081.1, on the reverse strand, counting down.
AAGATACTTTAATGAAAAAAGATTCAATTAAGGGATCACAATTAAGCAAACCACTTGTTGAATTTTCTGGAGCTTGTGCAGGTTGTGGAGAAACACCTTATATTAAATTAATTACACAATTATTTGGAGACAGAATGTTCATTGCTAATGCAACTGGTTGTAGTTCTATTTGGGGAGCGGCATATCCAAGTTCACCTTATACAACAAACTGTGCGGGACAAGGCCCGGCATGGTCAAACTCATTATTTGAAGATAATGCAGAGTTTGGCTTAGGAATTTTATTAGCTAATAATAAAATTCGTGAAGGTTTGCAAATGAAAATGAAACAACTTTTAAAAGAAAATGTTTCAGAGGAACTAAAAGCTTTAGTTAATGAGTGGCTTGAAAACTATAGTGATGGAGATAAAACCTCAGAAATTACACCAAAACTAAAAGGACTTTTAGAGAAAGAAGATAATTTACCTGCTAAAGAAATTCTTGAAAGAGCAGACTTCCTTACTAAAAAGTCCCACTGGGTATTTGGTGGAGATGGATGGGCTTATGACATTGGTTATGGCGGCTTAGATCATGTTATTGCCAGCGGTGAAAACATTAATATATTTGTGTATGATACAGAGGTTTACTCAAATACTGGTGGACAGGCATCGAAATCTACTCCAGCAGCAGCAGTTGCAAAATTTGCTGCATCTGGTAAAAAAGCAGCGAAAAAAGATCTTGGTATTATGGCAACTACCTATGGAAATGTTTATGTAGCCCAAATTGCTATGGGTGCAAATATGAATCAAACAATTAAAGCGATTAAGGAAGCAGAAAGCTTTGATGGTCCTTCCTTAATTATTGCATACTCAACATGTATTAACCACGGAATAACAGCAGGTATGGATAAAGGAATGGAAAGAATGAAACAGGCTGTTGAATCAGGATACTGGCACCTTTGGAGATACAATCCACTTCTGAAAGAAGAAGGTAAAAATCCATTTGTACTTGATTCTAAAGAGCCATCAGCATCATTTAAAGAATTCCTTATGGGAGAAGTAAGGTATTCATCCTTATTTAAAACATTCCCTCACCTGGCTGAAAATCTCTTTAACATGGCTGAAGAAAATGCAAAAGAAAAATATGCAAGATATAAAAAGATGACTGAATAAAATGCTCAATAAAAAAACCAGACTTAAACAGTCTGGTTTTTTGTTTTAGGAATATAATATATGCTATAATAACGAGATGTAGTAACAGAAGAATATTATGTAGGCAGGGATGTTTGTTGAATTTTTATAAAAAATACATTAAAGATAATTTAAAAGGAAAAATTTCTTTTTATTTGACCATTGCATTTATAATTATGTCAGTTTTTATTTTATTTATTACTCAAAACTATTCAAAAAGCAATTTATATAACATATCTGAGAAAAATTATTCACTCTCAGTTAAATCAGAACGTGATCTTTATGATTCTCATATAATAGAAAAAAGAACACTTATAGAAGATTTTATAAAACAAATTGAATGGCAAATAAGTAAAGAGGGTAGTAATTTTAATTATTCAAGCTGGCTTAGTGATTATGATGTATTAGATAATCTGAAATTTTTTCAAAGTAACAATAAGAAAATATATGAACAGGTGTTTTTTGTAACACCAGATCTAAAAATGTATACTTATTCAGATCTTTTTCAAGTTGAACTTCCAATAGAAATAACCCAAAAGCAGTATGATGCAGCAGAAAAAAATGACCTTTCAATTATTTCTCAGGGGAGAATTTCAAGATATTCGGGAGATCCGATTTTTACTATAGCAAAAGGAGTAAAATTCAATCAAAAAAATATTGGTGTAATTGGAGCAACTTTAAATTTAAAAGAGCTAAGCAAAGAAGTTTCAGAGAAATCACTTAACATTCAGGGAGAGTTTTACGTTATAAGGGATGGAAAGTATGTTATTCATAAAGATCCATCTATGATTTTAGCTGAAGCTGAATTCGATGTTTCATTTTTGGAAAAAGATTCAGGTCAGCATGTGCTAAAAAATGATTCTTTCTTTTATTTAAAGACCAAGGAAATTCCAGATAGCTGGCTTGTGAGTAAAATTAATCACAAGGATCTTTATGGAGATATAGATAACCTAATGTGGGTTCTTTTCTTTATATTAATGGCTTTTCTGGCAGGATTCATTTTATTCAGTTATATTGCGGCAAAAAGAATTACTGATCCAATAATTTCATTAAAAAATGCAATGGATAAAGCCATAGAAGGAGATTTCTATGCAGTTGCAGAAAAGAAAACTACTGATGAGCTGGGTAAAGCAGTTGAAAGTTTTAATTATCTGATGGAAAGAATAAGAACACTTACATTTTTTGACAGCCTTACAAATCTGCCAAATTATGAACAGTTTAAATATTGGTTTGCTCAAACTGCAAAAGAAAGAGATCTATCTGAAAAAAGTTACAGCTTTGTTTTATTATCAGTAAACGGTTTTAAAAAGGTAAACGAAGCTTATGGAGTGGAAGCGGGAGATCAGATCTTAACCCAGGTTGCAGGGCGTCTAAAGAATTTAAAGAAAAGATTTTCTGCATTAATGTTTGTATCCAGATTCTCTGGAGATGAGTTTTTACTTTTTTATAAAAACATTGAAAATAAAAATGTTTTAGAACAAGAAATTTTATCCCTGCTTAAAAATTTAAATGCACCTTATATTTATAAAGGGAATAATATATATATACGTTTTGTTGCAGGTGGTGCTTTTTGTGAAGAGTGCTATAAAAATCTTGATGTTCAAATGTCTGCAGCTAGTAATGCACGGAGTATTGCTAAAAAAGAAGGAAGAGACTACTTTATTGTAGGAAATAAGGATAACATTCTGAATAACCTTGTAGAAATAAAAAATCTTGAAAATGATCTTCATACTGCTCTTGAAAAAGGACACTTGGAAGTATATTATCAACCTTTGTATAATATTGAAAAGAAAGATTATTTATGTGCAGAAGCCTTATTAAGATATAACCATCCAGAGAGAGGAATAATTAATCCCATGGAGTTCATTCCATTAGCAGAAGAAATTGGAATAATGGACAAAATTGGTGAATTTGTTTTGGAACAATCAATAAAAGATTTGAAAAAACTTGAAAAACAGGGGCATAAGAAACTTGATATTCATGTGAATATTTCCCCGGCACATATAAATAAAAATGATTTCACTAATAATATTATAAATATTACTAAAAAATATAATTTTTCAGCTTCAAGAATCTGGCTTGAAATTACTGAAGATGTTGCCCTGTTTAACATACAGCAGCAGGAACAGAAGTTTCAGTTTCTAAAAAATAATGGAGTGAAAATATCTATTGATGATTTTGGCACAGGGTATTCTTCCTTCTTATATTTGAAACAATTAAGTGCAGATCAAATAAAAATTGATAAGTCTTTTGTTATTAATATGAAAACAAACAAAAGGGATTTAGAAATTATAAAAACAATAATAACTCTGGCTCAGTCTCTGGATATTGATTTGGTTACAGAGGGAGTTGAGGACCAGGAAAGTTTTGAGATTTTGAAAGATCTTGGTGTAAAAAAAATGCAAGGATATCATTTTGCCAGACCTATGGATATTTCTGCATTTGAAAAGTTTTTAACCGGAATTAAAAAATAGGACCGGAGAGAATAATATGGAATATTTAAAAGGGATAGTAGAGAGAATAACTTACAGTAATTCTGAAAATGGTTTTTCAGTAATTAGACTAAAAACTGAAAATAAAGAAGAACTTGTTACTGTTGTTGGAACTTTACCTTCCCTTAATCCAGGCACCCAGTTAATGCTAAAAGGGGACTGGAAAACAGACAGCAAATATGGGAAACAGTTTTCTGTTAAGTCATATAAAGAATTAATGCCATCTACTTTGACAGGAATAGAAAAGTATCTTGGAAGTGGTTTAATTAAGGGAATTGGTCCTGTATATGCAAAAAAAATTATTAAAAAATTTGGATTATCCACTATAGATATTATTGAAAAAGCTCCTGATCGTCTTTCTGAAATTGAAGGTATTGGTGAAAAAAGACTGGAAATGATAAAAAGTGGCTGGGATGAGCAAAAAGAAATAAAGAATGTTATGATTTTTCTTCAGTCTCATGGAATATCCACTACTTTTGCAGTGAAAATATTTAAAAGATATGGGAAAAAAAGCGTAGAAGTATTAAAAGAAAATCCATACAGACTAGCAGATGATATATGGGGCATTGGCTTCAAATCAGCAGATAAGATTGCAGAAAATATGGGCTTCGAGCCTTTTTCATATTCCCGTTGCCGCTCCGGTTTTTTTTACATTTTAAATGAAGCTTCAAACTCCGGACATTGCTATTTAACCAGGGAAGAAATTACAGAAGAAGCTCAAAAACTATTGGATATCGATGAAGAAGTTATAAATGATCATTTACTTACTGCTGTAAGGGATGAATCTTTAATTAATGATAATGGCTGCATTTATCTTCCTCCAATGTTGTTTAGTGAAATTGCTGTATCTAAAAAAATTAAAGAGATTACTAATTATCCGGGAATTTATTCACCAACAGGTGTTCAGGAGATTATTGAGAAAATTGAGAAGGAAGAAAAAATTTCCTATGACATTATTCAGAAAGAAGCTATCGAAAAAGTTGTTTCTTCAAAATTCATGGTTCTTACCGGGGGCCCGGGAACAGGTAAAACAACAACGACACTTGGAAT
>RZYW01000198.1 GCA_009930175.1 Clostridia bacterium | reverse complement strand
ACTTTATCCCAATACGAAGTTAGCGATTGGCCCATCAATTGAAGAAGGATTTTATTATGATTTTGATTTTGAAACTACATTTACGAAGGAAGATTTAGAAGCTGTTGAAAAGGAAATGAAAAATATCATAAAAGAAAATCTTGAATTAAAAAGATTCATACTTGTAAAAGATGATGCAATTGCATTTATGAAAAACAGAAATGAAGATTATAAAGTTGAATTAATAGAAGATTTACCGGAAGGAACCCAAATAAGTTTTTACGAGCAAGGTGAGTTCGTGGATCTGTGTGCAGGCCCCCATTTAATGAGTACAAAAGTTGTGAAAGCTTTTAAACTTACAGCTGTCGCAGGGGCATATTGGCGAGGTAGTGAAAAGAATAAAATGCTTACAAGAATTTACGGAACTTCTTTTCCAAAGGCTTTAGAATTAGATGAATATTTAAACAGACTTGAGGAAGCAAAGAAAAGAGATCATAGAAAGCTAGGAAAAGAACTAGGCTTATTTACCATTATGGAAGAAGGCCCAGGATTTCCATTTTTCCTTCCTAAAGGAATGGTGCTGAAAAATTTGCTAATTGATTATTGGAGAAAACTTCATGACAGGGAAGGTTATGTGGAAATATCTACGCCTATTATGTTGAACCGAAATTTATGGGAAACATCAGGACATTGGGATCATTATAAGGAAAATATGTATACGACAGTAATTGATGATGAAGATTTCGCTATTAAACCTATGAATTGTCCTGGAGGAATGCTTGTTTATAAATCAGTACCTCATTCTTATAAAGAACTTCCAATTAGAATGGGAGAGTTAGGGCTAGTGCATAGACATGAAAAGTCAGGAGCATTACATGGGTTAATGAGAGTACGTTGTTTTACACAGGATGATGCACATATCTATATGACAAAAGAGCAAATTACAGAGGAAATAAAAGGTGTAGTTCGCTTAATTGATGAGGTCTATACCAAATTTGGATTTAAATATTATGTAGAGCTTTCTACAAAACCAGAAAACTGTATTGGAAGTGATGAAGACTGGGAAGTGGCAACAAATGGATTGAGAGAAGCATTGGATGATTTGCAGATGAAT
>RZYW01000197.1 GCA_009930175.1 Clostridia bacterium | reverse complement strand
TCTTTCTTTAACCTGTTAAGAGGCAGGTTTTTCATTACTTCCTCTATAGCCGGCTCTTTTTGGGAAAAATCGATTCCTGATAAATCAAGATTTAATAATGAAGATAAGTTTAAGTCTGATTCATCAAGTTCCCTGTATGTTTTCAAATTTTCTATAATAATTTTTAAATCTTCCGCCAGTTCTTTTAGACCCCAGTGCTGAGCATACATTTTTGTTTGAAGAAGGCGGTACTGCTTCGCCGTTCCCAAGAGAACAATGCTGCCGGATTCCATTTTTCCATTAACAAAAAATTTGTGGACAACGACATCTCCACCTAAAGATAGCATGTCTTGTTTTAAAATATTCCCCGCCCCAAAATATATGTTAGTAACAAAAATTGGATAAATTTGATCCTTTTCCATCATTATACGAATTCCGTGAGGATCTGAACCCGTGAGCTCCATCCATCCCTTAGAGGTCTCCGCCTTCCAAACACCCTCACCGCAGTAAAATATATTACAATCCCTTTTCATTGTAAACTCCTTCAGAAAAAATTCTTAAAATCTCTTTTTTTGTGTAAAACTCTTCTAATTTCTACATGTTGATTCTTTATTACATAAAAAATTATGTGTGCTTTATAAATTATAAATCTATATTCGGCTTTTCTCTTTTTTGTTGAATTGTAACTCTTCCCTCTCAGAGGAAATGTCTCTAAAGTACTTATTGTCTTATTTAGTCCATTAATATAGTTAACAGTCTCTCTTTTACTAACTGAATTATCTAACAAATAATCTGCTAATTCAATTAAATCTTTATAGGCTAAAGGCAAGTATACAATTTTGTATTTATTTTCTTCCATGAATTTTCTCGCTGATTTTATCAAAAACTTCTTCGTGGGTATATCTCACACTTGTGTTCATTGCTTCTTTATCTGCTTCATCTAGCTTACTTTCAATGTTTTCAGTTAATTCTTCGTATTTGTCGATACTCATTATAACCATAGAGCCGTGGCCGTTTTTTGTTAAATATACTGGTTGATTCTCTTTAATAACCAGTTGCTCAATTTCCGGGAATTTATTTCTTAAATCAGAAACCGGTCTTATTTTCGCCATCATCATCACC
>RZYW01000021.1 GCA_009930175.1 Clostridia bacterium | reverse complement strand
GCCCATGGTACTAGGTTTTCCTGGGAGAGCGGGTCGTTGCCGGTATTCTTTATATATATCTTACTTATTTATGGAACCTGATACAGGTTCCATTTTTTTTGTTATAATTAATTAAATTCTAAGTAATAGCAGGGATAATATAATGAAAAATTACATTAAAGATTTTGAAGATTATTTAACTCTTGAAAAAGGTTTATCAAAAAATACAATTACAAGTTATATTTCTGATTTAGAAATATTCCAGGAATTTTTAGAAAAAACCAAGTTAGATATTTTATACATAAAGGAAGAAGATATTCAAAAATATTTAATTTATTTAAGCAAAAAAGAATATAAAACTACTTCAGTTGCAAGAATTTTATCTTCTCTTAGAAGCTTTTTCTTGTATTTAATTGAAGAAAAAATAGTAATTAATAATCCTATGACAGAAATTAGCAAACCAAAAATGGGCTTAAGGCTTCCTAAAACTTTGTCTCTGGAAGAAGTTGAAAGTATTTTAAAAGTTCCTCAAGGGGATCAGCTTGGCTTAAGGGACAAAGCAATTCTTGAAACTTTATATGCAACGGGCATGAGAATAAGTGAGCTAACAGACCTAAATTTAAATAGTGTTAATTTGGAATTATCTTATGTTCAGTGTATTGGTAAGGGTAATAAAGAACGTATAGTACCTCTTGGCAGCATAGCCCATGATGCAATTGAAAAATATTTAGAAATAGTCAGACCAAGGCTACTTAAAGATTATCGAATAACTGCTTTGTTTTTGAATAACAGAGGAAAAGGTCTTACCAGACAGGGTGTTTGGAAAATAATAAAAGGGTATGCAGAAAAAAGTGGTATTAAAAAGGAAGTTTCTCCCCATACATTTCGGCACTCTTTTGCAACACATTTATTAGAGAATGGTGCAGATTTGAGATCTGTTCAGGAAATGCTTGGTCACTCTGATATTTCCACAACTCAGATATACACACATATATCAAAAAAACAATTATACAAAGTATACAATTCAGCCCATCCAAGAGCATAAAAAATATAAAGGAGGATTTATTATGAGAACTGTAGATTTGATTATTAAAAAGAGAGATAAAGGAAAATTAACTTTCGAAGAAATGGAATACCTTATTACGGGATATGTTAATGATGAGATTCCAGATTATCAAGTTAGTTCTTTTTTGATGGCCTCTTTTATAAATGGTTTAGATGATGAAGAAACTTATAATCTTACAAAATTAATGAGAGATTCAGGAGATAAAATGGATCTTTCTCCTATCCATAAAACTACACTTGATAAACACAGTACTGGAGGAGTCGGAGATAAAACATCTTTAATTATTGCTCCAATCCTTGCCTGTTTTGACATAGCTGTTCCTAAAATGAGTGGCAGAGGTTTAGGACATACAGGTGGTACTATTGATAAGCTTGAATCCATTCCAGGATTTAAAGTAGAGCTTTCAAAAAAAGAATTTATTCAACAAGTAAATGAAATTGGATTGGCACTCATAGCTCAAACTGGAAATATTACACCTGCGGATAAAAAGCTATATGCTTTAAGAGATGTTACAGGTACAGTAGATTCAATTCCTTTAATAGTTGGAAGTATTATGAGCAAAAAACTGGCAGCTGGAGCAGAAAACATAATTCTGGATGTAAAATGTGGATCTGGTGCATTTATGAAAGACGTAAAGCACGGGGAAGAATTAGCAAAAGCAATGGTTAAAATTGGTAAAAGCTTTAATAAAAACATAAGGGCACTTCTAACTAATATGAATCAACCACTGGGATATGCGGTTGGAAATGCTTTGGAAGTAATAGAAGTTTTTGAAACATTAAAAGGAAATGGTCCTGAAGATCTTCTAGAATTATCTGTGGAAATAGTAGCTAATTCTTTAGTCGTAACAGGTAAGACAAATAATATAGAAAATGGAAGAAATATGGCAATAGAAAAAATTAAATCTGGAGAAGCATTAAGTAAGCTTGGTGATATGATTGAAGCTCAAGGTGGAACCAGAGAAGTTCTTGATGATTATAGTATCTTTAAAATCCCAGAAACAAGATACGAAATAAAATCTGAAGAAGATGGATATGTTGAAAGTCTTGAAGTAGAGAAAATTGGTTATGCTTCAATGCTTCTTGGAGCAGGGAGAGCGAAGAAAGATGATATAATTGACCCATCTGTTGGCCTGAAATTTTATTTAGATATTGGAGATAAGGTTAGCAAAGGAGATATAATTGCTGAAATTTTCTATAAAGACTCTAAAAATCTAAATGAAGCGGTTAATATTATTACTGGTTCAATTGTATTATCAGATAGAAAAATAGAAAAAGAAAAAATAATATTCAAAATTATTGAATAGGAGATGAACTTAATCTTGAAGCTTGCAATAGTTGATTATGATGGAACTCTATTTAAAGAAGAAACAATTCCATTTTTGATTGGTCTCGCAAAAAACAAAAAAATACCCAGACTAGATTACTATAAATCATTAATTAAAATTTACTACGTTGTTATTAAATACAAAAGTGGTTTGGATAAAAGTTTTGATAAAGAAAGATTTCATCATGAAGCAGCCAAAGCATTTCTAACTGTATTTAATAATATGAGAAAAGCAGAAATTGAATCTTTTTTTCAAGAGGCTTCAATTGAAGCCGAGAAATTATTTAATGAAAAAATTATTAGTGAACTAAAGCGTCTTCGGGAGGATGGCTATTATTTGGTTTTACTCTCAGGAGGTTTTTTGCCATACGTTAAGATCGTAGGAGAGAAACTAAATTTCGATAAAATTTTTGCCACAGAACTAGAATTTCTTGATAAAGGATTTAATTTAGATAAAGAAATGGATTTTATTACAGGTAAAAATAAGAAAAAAACCATACAGATGAATTTTCCTAAAGAAATGAACATTGATTGGGATCAATCTTATGCTTATGCTGACAGTTATTTTGACAGTGATGTTCTTGAATTAACCGGGCATCCTCATGCGGTGAACCCAGATTCAAAACTAAATAAATATGCTAAGGAAAAAGGATGGGAAATAATAAGATAACCATTTATTGACCATTACTCCTGATAAATGTTAAACTTTATAGGTTAAAATAAAAAAGGGTGTAGATAATGTTATTTAATTTTTCATTAACAGGATTTCTGGTAATAATTCCAGTAGTTCTTATATCATTAACAATACATGAGTTAGCTCATGGACTTGTTGCAGATAAATTTGGTGATCCAACTCCCAGAGTTACGGGCAGACTTACTTTAAATCCAATAAAACACTTGGATCCAATGGGGGCAATACTTCTTGCAATAGTCGGATTCGGATGGGCGAAACCTGTAATGGTAAATCCATATAATTTTAAAAAGAGAAGTAATCTTCGTAAGCAAATGATGTATGTTGCCCTTGCGGGACCAATTTCCAATATTTTGCTAGCGATTATAACAGGTATATTATATGTTCAGCTTACCAGCATCCTTGGTGGATTTGGTCAGCTGGCTACAACTTTCTTCACATATTTAATTATGATAAATGTTTTTTTGGCGGCCTTTAATCTTTTGCCAATACCACCATTAGATGGTTCGAAAATTTTAGGAGCTTTTTTATCTGAAAATGCATATCAGAAATATATGTTGATAGAAGATAAGGGTTTTTTAATTTTAATGATTTTGGTTATTACTAATGCGACTCAATATATAGTAAGACCAATAGCTAATATTATTTTAGATTTTGTATATTTTGTAGCAAGTATTGGACTTTAATATAAGAAATAAAAACAGTAAAGGGATGGTATCAAGGATGGATAAGAAAAGAATTTTCAGTGGGATGCGCCCAACAGGAGATCTGCATATAGGACACCTGAGTGTACTTGAAAACTGGATTAAATTACAGGAAGAATATGAGTGTATTTATGGTGTTGTTGATCTACATGCTTTAACAACTGCATATGAAGATCCGTCAGAGATTAGAAAAAACGGAAGAAATATGCTGCTGGATTGGCTTAGTGTTGGTTTAGACCCAGAAAAGTCTACGATAATGCTTCAGTCCAGTGTTAAACAACACTCTGAATTACATCTTTTACTTTCTATGTTAACACCATTATCCTGGCTTGAAAGGGTTCCAACTTATAAGGATCAGATTCAGCAATTATCTCAGACCGGCAAAAATATAACTACTTATGGTTTCCTTGGATACCCTTTGCTTATGGCTGCAGATATCCTGGTTTATAAATCAGAAGTTGTACCTGTTGGTGAGGATCAGCTTGCTCATCTTGAATTAACAAGGGAATTAGGTAGAAGGTTTAACCATCTTTACGGGAAAGAGATTTTCCCAGAACCAAAAGCACTTCTTGCTGAAGTTCCAATGGTTCCTGGAATTGATAAAAGAAAAATGTCTAAAAGCTATAATAACTATATACCTATATATTCAAACCATAAGGATTTACAGGAAAAAGTTAGACAGATGATAACAGATCCAGCAAGAATTAAAAAAGATGATCCAGGTAACCCTGATATCTGTGTAGTTTACAGTTATCATAAAATTTATAACAAAGATGAAGAGAAAGAAATTGCCGATCTATGCAGAAAAGGGCAAATTGGCTGTGTTCAATGTAAGAAAAAACTTGGGGATAAACTTATTTCTTTCCTTGAGCCGATTTGGTTAAAAAGGGAAGAACTTGCAAAAGATGAGAAGGTACTTGATGAAATACTCGAAGCAGGTAATATAAAAGCCAGAGAAATGGCGGAAAGAACCTTGCAAGAAGTCAGAGATATAATGGGTGTATAAGAACAATGGATAAGCCTGATTTTAAAGTTAGAATTGAACATTTTGAAGGTCCATTGGATCTTCTTCTATATCTAATTGAGGAGCAAGAATTAGACATTTATGAAGTTAGTCTTGCTCAGGTAACAGAACAATATCTTCAATATATATATCAGGCTCAAAGTATAAATCTTGACATAGCCAGTGAGTTTTTAATTATGGCGGCAAGGTTGCTTCAAATGAAAGTCAGAAGACTGCTTCCAACTCTTAAAGAGAATGATGAAGATGAGGATGATCTTGCCAATTTCGAAGAGGATTTGTTTAAACAACTGGCTGAATATAAAAGATATAAAGAGGTTGTAACTCATTTAAAAGAGAAATATGATTATTTTTCAAAGTTCTCATTTAGAGAAATCGATGAAGATAAAATTATAAAAGAATTTGTAAATGAAAACCCCTTGGAAAATTGTAGTCTTGAAGATCTATCTGTGGCATTTAGATCAATATTAAAGAACATGAGACCTTCAGATCCCGTAATAGAAATAGTTCGGGAACAATATTCAATTTCAGATTCTTTAAAAGAAATAATTGATAAAGTATACCTTACAAGAGAAGGTATAAGGTTTTCCGATCTTTTTGCAGAAAAATATTCAAGGGAAAAGGTAGTTGTCACATTTTTGGCATTACTGGAACTAATAAAAACCAGAAAAGTAAAATTTATTCAAAATAAGCTGTTTTCAGAAATATATATACTACCTTTATTGGAAGAGGTGTAAGTCTTGCTTTTTGATGAAAAATTAAAATCAGCAATGGAAAGCATCCTTTTTGTTAGTTCTGAACCTATGGATGAAAAGAAACTAGCGCAGCTTTTGGAAATTAAGCCAAAAGAAGCCAGAGAAATAGCTGAAGAATTGATAAAAGAATACGAAGGAAGAAATGCTGGTTTTAAACTATTAAAAGTTGCTGGCGGATATTTTTATGCAGTAGCACCAGAAATGTCTGAATATGTAAGACAATTATATAAACCTAAATATACATCACTTTCTAATGCATCTCTTGAAACTTTAGCTGTTGTAGCATACCAGCAACCTGTGACAAGAGCTGAAATTGAAAAAATCAGAGGTGTTAATTCAGATAAGATAGTTTCAAACTTAACTGAAAAAGGCCTTATTAAAGAATTAGGGAAAAAAGAAGCTCCCGGAAGACCATCAATTTATGGTACAACAAGAGAATTCTTATTATATTTTGGGATTAACTCATTAGACGAATTACCAAAAATTACAGAAAGTTGATATAAAATGAGGCTTGTTCTGATGCTAAAGCAAAAAGACAAGCTATTTTTATGCAGGAGGATAAATATGGAGAGATTGCAAAAGTTTTTAGCCGATGCTGGTATAGCTTCAAGAAGAAAAAGTGAAGAATTAATTCAGCAGGGTAAGGTTAAAGTTAATGGTGAAATAATAAAAGAGCTTGGTTTTAAGATAGATCCTGAAAATGACAAAATTGAATATGAAGGAAGGATTCTAAATAAAGAAGAAGAAAGAATTGTATTAATGCTTAATAAGCCAAGAGATGTTATTTCTTCAGTTAAAGACCCTCAAGGAAGAAAGACTGTAATAGATATGATTCCAGGTAAATTTCCAAGATTATACCCAGTTGGTCGTCTTGATTATGAATCAGAAGGAATGATGCTTCTTACAAATGATGGAGAGCTTGCAAATAAAATTACTCATCCAAAGAATGAAGTGAAAAAAGTTTATTCCGTTTGGGTTTTTGGATATCCAAGTAAAGAAACGATGAGTAAGTTCAGTAAGGGAGTAGAACTTGAAGATGGTACGACTGCTCCTGCAGAGATTAAATTAATAAAAAAAGGGAAAACAACTTCGCAAATGGAAGTCACAATAAAAGAAGGTAAAAAAAGACAAATCAGAAGAATGTTTGAAGTTCTTGGGCATCCTGTTTCAAGGCTTGTAAGGACTCAAATTGGAGAGCTTAAATTAGGAACCCTTGAAGAAGGAAAATTTAAGAAATTAAAAGAAGCGGAAGTAAAGAGAATTTTTGTAAAAAAAGAACAGACTTATAAACCTAGAAGGAAGTTTGGTAAATGAAAACAGCAATAATTGGCGGTGGTCCTGCTGGTATGATGGCTGCAATTGCAGCATCAGAAAAATCCCAGGTCACTCTCTATGAAAAAAATGATATTTTAGGAAAAAAACTATTAATAACTGGCAAAGGAAGATGTAATCTTACCAATGCAGGAACAGAAGATGAAATAATTGAGGCCTTTGGAAAAAATGGTCGTTTCTTATTTTCTGCATTAAATTCCTTTTCTAATAAAGACCTGATGAATTTTTTTGAAAAGAGAGGCCTTCCCCTTAAAGTTGAAAGAGGAAAAAGAGTATTTCCAGAATCAGATAAATCTTTGGACGTAATAAGGGTTTTAGAAAAAGAACTGAATGAAAAAAACATAAAAATATTAAAAAATACTTCTGTAAAAAAAATAAATGTCTTGGAAAATAATGGATTCGAAATAGTTACAGAAAAGGGAAATGAAACATATGATGCATTAGTGATAACAACAGGAGGAAAATCTTATCCTAAAACTGGCTCAACGGGAGACGGGTATATTTTTGCCAGGTCCTTAGGCCACAGTGTATCATCACTAAGCCCTTATCTTATACCTTTGGAAACAAATCAGGAAGATATTAAAGAATTAATGGGCCTATCCCTTAAAAATGTTTTATTAAAGGCTTTTGTTAACGGTAAGAAAAAGGGAGAAGAGTTTGGAGAAATGATATTTACCCATTTTGGAATCTCTGGACCTGTTGTTTTAACTTTAAGTAAAATAGCAGTTGACGCTCTTAAAAAAGAAAAAAACAAAGTAGTTTATTATATAGATTTTAAACCAGCATTAAGTTTCGATGAGTTGGATAAAAGAATTATCAGGGATTTTGAAAAATATAATAATAAACAATTTAAAAATGCATTGGATGATCTTCTGCCAAGGAAGATGATACCTGTAGTTCTTAATAGAAGCGGAATAGATGAGGAAAAGAAAGTAAATCAAATTAGCAAGGAAGAAAGAAAAATAATAATTGATCTGTTAAAAGACTTTCCCGTTGAAATTTCAGGAACCAGACCCTTAAGCGAAGCTATTGTTACTTCAGGAGGTATATCATTAAAAGAAATAAATCCTAAGACAATGGAAAGCAAGCTATACCCAGGCCTGTTTTTTGCAGGAGAGATTTTAGATCTGGATGGTGTTACAGGAGGATACAATCTCCAGGAAGCTTTTTCTACGGGCTTTTTAGCAGGATCAAGTGTTTGATTTATGGCTTGCCCTGAGATATAATTTTTGTATGTTTAGCAAAGAAAGCGGTGGTTTTAAATGCAAAATAATAATTATGGAAGCAAAAAAATAGCTTCTATTGCAATAAAAATGGCTCTTACTGAAAGCAGAGAAGAAGAGAACGAAAGAAAAGAATATTATAATACATTAGAAATAAAAACTGCAGCTGTTGATTTTGGCGGCGAGTATCTTGCATCTGTTAAAAAAATTATTGAAAGAACAATTGTTGCTGCCAAGAGAGAAAATGTAATTAAAGACATTCATTCTGAAGAGGGAGCAGTAGCAGGAGCCGCTAGAGAGGCCCTTTCACAAATAATGCCAAAAGCAATTGGCTTAAACGTTGGTGGCAAGGTTGGAATCGCAAGATATAAGGATCACATAAGCGTATGTGTTTTTCTTGGTATTGGTTTACTTCATTTAGATGAAGTTTCTATTGGTTTGGCACACAGAACAATTGCTTAAGTCAGGATGGTAAAAATGGAATTCGTACAAATAGCAATAGATGGACCTGCAGGAGCAGGTAAAAGTAGTATCGCAAAGGAATTAGCAAAAAAATTTAAATTCATATATATTGATACAGGGGCAATGTATAGAGCATTGACTCTTATTCTTATGGAAAAAAATATTGGAATTGAAGATTTAAAAAATATTGAATATGAAGCTGTGAATATTGATATATCATTTAAAATAAAAGATGATATGCAGGATGTTTTTATAGGCAAAAGAAATGTCACTGAAGAAATACGGAGCCCTTTAGTTTCTCAAAAAGTTTCTGCAGTATCTGCAATAAATGTTGTTAGAACTGAAATGGTAAAAAAACAACAAAAGCTGGCTGCTGGAAATAATGTGGTTATGGATGGCAGAGATATAGGAACAGTAGTCCTTCCAGAGGCAAAAATAAAAATTTTTCTCACTGCTTCTGCTGATGAAAGAGCAAAAAGAAGGTTTATTGAAATGAAAAATAAGGGTCACACCATAGACTTTAATAATCTTCTTGAAGATATTAAAAAGAGGGATCACATGGATGAGACGAGAGCAATTTCACCATTGGTTGCGGCAAAGGATGCAATAGTAATTGATACTACAGAATTAAATTTTGAACAGGTATTAAATAAAATCGAGGAAATTGCAAAAGAGGGAATCAAAAATGTATAAGTTCATTTATTTTCTACTTAACTTAATTTTTCGTCCTTTTATTTCAATGAAAATTGAAAATCCTGAAAATATACCTAAGGATAGAAACTATATTATTATTGCTAATCACGTTAGTAATTTTGATCCACTTTTACTTGCCTTAAAATGGGAAAAACAAGTTCATTTTATGGCAAAAGAAGAATTATTTAAAATCTTTGTTATAGGACCTGTTTTAAAGATGCTGGATATGATACCTGTAAGACGGGGAGAATCTGATAGAAAAGCAGTCAAAGAGTCTTTGGATTATTTAAAACAAGGTGAGATACTTGCCTTGTTCCCAGAGGGGACAAGAAATAAAAAGAAAGAGGGCTTGCTTCCCTTTCATACTGGAGCGGCATTTTTTGCTAAATCTGCAGATTTGGAAGTTTTACCTGTTGCAATTACAGGTACCGATAGTATAAAGCCGGGTTTTTTTAACAAGGTAGTTTTTAATGTAGGTAAGCCAATAAAAATTACAGATTACTATGATGGAAAAATATCTTCAAAGGAGCTTGAAGGTTTTACCGGAATATTAAAGAATGAAATAGGTAACCTTCTTCGTATGGAAAATGAAAATAATTGTAGCCAATAAATCAGGTTTTTGTTTTGGAGTTAAAAGAGCAGTTGATGAATCAGAGAAATTAGTAGCAGAAAATAAAGTAGTAACTTATGGAAAATTAATTCATAATGATCAAGAAGTTGAAAGACTTAAAAAAAATGGTATAATACCTAAGGATGAAATTACTGAAATAGAAAATCAAAGAGTAATAATCCGAACTCATGGAGTTCCAAAGAGAGATCATGACCTTCTTCTAAGCAGAGGGAATGAGATTTTCGATTACACTTGCCCTTTTGTAAAAAAACTTCAAAAATATGCTGAAGAATATTTTCAAAAAGGATTTACTGTATTAATCCTTGGGAAGGCTGATCATCCTGAAATTATTGGAGTAAAAGGCTGGACTGAAGACCAGGCAAAAGTAATAGAAGGCGTAGAGGATTTAAACAAAATTGCTTTTTCAGAAGAGGAAAAAGTTTGCCTTTTAGCTCAGACTACTGAAAAACAAAAGAATTTCCAGGAAGTTTCAGATTTATTGCTAAAAATAAAAAAAGATGCAATTATCATTAATACTATATGTAAAGCCACCCAGGAACGACAAGAATCAGTTGTTGATCTTGCATCAAGAACTGACGTAATGGTTATTATTGGGGGTAAAGATAGCTCTAATACCAAAAAGCTTTTTCAAATTTCAAAAAATGTAAACAATAATACATATCTTATTGAAAATGCTATGGATTTAGATAAAAAATGGTTTGAAGCTGCTGCAATAGCAGGAGTTTCAGCAGGTGCTTCGACACCGGATTGGATAATTGAGGAGGTCATTAAAGAAATGGAAGAAATGAAAGAGACAATGGGAATGGCAGAAGCAGCAGAAAGTAAAAAAACACCAAAGAAGGGCTCAGTAGTTCAGGGCAAGGTAGTTGAAGTAGAAAAAGAAAAAGCTTTTATTGATGTTGGAGGTAAGACTGAGGGTGTCCTTGAGATTAGCGAAGCATCTTTTAGAAATATTGAAGATTTGACTGAAGTTATCAGTGTAGGTGATGAATTCAGTGTTAAAATAATTGATTTAGAAAATGAAAATGGAGAAATGAGAGTATCCAAAAGAAGAGCAGAAGAGAAAGAAGCAATTGATAAATTACTAAAAGCAAAAGAAGATGGGGAAGTTATCTCTGTTGAAGTTTATGAAGCAGTAAAAGGCGGAATTCTTGTTGATGTAGGCATCAGAGGGTTTATTCCAGCTTCCTTGGTAGATGTGGGATATATTGAAGATTTAAATCAATTTGTTGGCAAAAACATTGAAGTAATGGTTGAGGAAGTAGACCTAGAGAACAGAAAATATATTTTATCAAGAAAAGCTGTAATTGAAAAAGAGCTGGAAAAAGTATGGGATACTTTAGAAGAAGGCAAATCAATTAAAGGTATTGTGAAAAAATTAGTTGATTTTGGTGCTTTTATTGATCTTGGCGGAATTGAAGGACTTCTTCATATTTCTGAAATGGGTTGGGGCAAAGTTGAGAAATCCTCAGATGTTCTAACAGAAGGACAAGAAGTTGAAGTATTTTTACTTTCAGTTAATAAAGAAACTAACAAAATTGCCTTAAGTTTAAAGAAAATGACTCCAGATCCATGGACTATAGTAAATAATAAATACAAAGTTGGAGATACTGTTCCAGGTAAAGTTGTTAGAGAATCAGATTTTGGTGCTTTTGTTGAGCTTGAACCAGGCTTAGACGGACTTGTTCATATATCTCAAATATCATGGCAGAGAGTAGAAAAAGTAAATGATGCATTAAAAATTGGGGATGAAATTCAAGTGAAAATTCTTGAAATCGATCCTGAAAACAAAAAAATTAATCTTAGCATAAAAGAAACACTTCCAAAACCAGAAAGACCAAAAAGAGAAGAAAATGAAGCTGCTGCTCCTAAGCAAAAGGCAGAAAAAAGAACTTCTCCAAGACCTCCAAGAGAAGATAAAAAGGTTCAGGAAGCTGAAACAGAAACAATTATGGATGATAAAGGGCCAACAGGAATAAATATTGGTGAATTATTTGGTGACAAGTTAAAAGATTTTATGAAATAATTTAGAAGCAGCTGAAATGCTGCTTCTTTTTACTATGAAAATAATTTAGAAGGGATGAAAAATATGGATATTAGAGAAATGAGAAAAATTGATCATATAACAGAGACAATAAAATCTTATGATAATTACAAAAACTTTTTTGATGATATTATTCTTATCCCCATATCTTCTTCAACTTCTGATTTAAATAAGGTTGATTTAAATATTAAATTATATGGTAAAATTCTTAATGCTCCAATTTTGATTAATGCCATGACTGGTGGAGCTCAAGGTCTTGAAAAATATAACGAAGCTTTCGCTAGGGCAGCAAAGGAGAACAAAATTGCAATGGCAGTTGGTTCTCAAAAAGCCGGGTTAATAAATAAAGAATTAATAAAAACATACTCAGTAGTTAGAAAAGTAAATCCAGATGGCTTAATTTTCGCAAATATTAGTGCTATTGAATCTATAGAAAATATGAAAAGATCAGTAGAAATGATTCAAGCTGATGCTATTCAGCTTCATATTAATCATGGTCAGGAATTGTCAATGGCTGAGGGTGACCGAGACTTTTCGAATATACTAAATAATATAGAAGAAGCTGTAAAAAAATTGCATGTTCCTGTTATTGTAAAAGAAGTAGGCACCGGAATTTCAAAAGAGGCGGCAAGAAAATTTGCTGAACTTGGAGTTAGAAATTTTGATACAGGAGGATTGGGAGGAACTAACTTTCCATATATTGAAGAACAAAGACTTGGAAGTTCTAACCATTTACTTAGTGAAATAGGAATCCCAACCCCAGCCTCAATAATAGAGGTTAAATCAGTAGTAGATTACAATTCAATTATTTTTGCTTCTGGAGGAATTAGAACCAGTATGCATATTGTAAAAGCACTACTCCTTGGTGCCCATATAGCTGGTTTAGCATCATATTTCTTAAAAAAATATACAGACTTCGGTGAGAAATTTTTGTCTGAAGATATTGCCAAAATGATAATGGAAATTAAGAAAATTTTTGTAGTTATGAATTTCCAAAATTTGGAAGATGTTAAAAATGGAAAAATTGTATTAAAAAATGAAATTAAAGAATGGATAGATCAAAGAATATGAAAGAAACAGGCGGAATAATATCGAAAGTATATCCAGACACCATTGCATGGGAATTAGGCCTGGAAGCTGGAGATAAAATACTAAAAATTAATAATATTGTAGTTAGAGATTTAATTGATTTTGAATATCTATGGGCTGAAGAAGAAATCGAAATGCTTGTAATAAAGAAAGAATCGGAAGACTTAGAAGAAATTCAAATTGAGAAGGAATATGATGAAATTCTTGGTGTGGAATTTCAAAGTGCTGTATTTGATGGAGTAAGACACTGCAAAAATAATTGTTTATTTTGCTTTGTTGATCAAATGGCACCTGGAATGAGAGATTCTCTTTATGAAAAAGATGACGATTACAGACTCTCCTTTTTACAGGGGAACTTTATTACCATGACAAATTTAACCGATGAAGATAAAAAGAGGATAATTGAACAAAAATTAAGTCCACTATATGTTTCTGTTCAGTCGGCTCATGAAGAAAATAGAAGGGTACTATTAAAAAACCCTCAATCTCAAAGAATAATCTCTGATTTAGTAGAATTAACTAATGAGGGAATAGAATTCCATACACAAATAGTTCTTTGTAAAAACATAAACGATGGAGGATTCCTTGAATACTCAATAAAAAAGATGGAATCACTAGGGGATAATATTTTATCTCTTGCTGTAGTTCCTGTAGGGATTACAAAATTCAGGAAAAACCAAGAGTTATTCCCAGAGTTCACAAAGGAAGAAGCAAAGGATATAATTGAAAAGGTCCATAAATATCAAAAGGAATTTAAAGAAAAAAGAGGCTATAACTTTATTTATCTTGGAGATGAAATGTATATAAAAGGGGAGGAAGAATTCCCTTCTTATGAGTCTTATGATTCTTTCCCCCAGTTAGAAAATGGCATTGGCTTATCCAGAATTTTTATTGATGATTATTTAGAGTTTAAGGAGAATCTTCCAGATAAAGTTACTGAAAAAGAGAAATATTATCTGGTTTCAGGTAAAAGTCCTGAAAGTTTTTTAACTAAAATAATTAGTGATTTAAATAAGATAGAGAATTTAACTCTGGAACTAAGAGCTCTTGAAAACAAGTTCTTCGGCAGCAGAGTTACAGTTACAGGTTTATTGACGGGAACTGATTTAATAGAAGGTTTAAAAGATATTCCTGAGGGAGGGAAAGTAATAATTCCTGAAGTAATGCTCAAAAAAGGGGAAGATATATTTCTGGATAATCTTCTTATAAAAGACGTTGAAGACAAATTAAATGTTCAAATAATTACTTTTGACAACAGTTTTGCAGATCTTGCAGAAAAAATACTAAAATTTGAAAGGGGGATTTTTCAATGAAGCCAATTGTAGCAATTGTTGGAAGGCCCAATGTGGGGAAATCAACATTATTTAACAGAATTACGGGAACAAGAACAGCTATTATTGAAGACTCTCCAGGAGTAACCAGGGACAGATT
Source organism: Clostridia bacterium (assembly GCA_009930175.1). Lineage (GTDB taxonomy): Bacteria > Bacillota > Peptococcia > Peptococcales > SKKY01 > SKKY01. Next base: position 9,052 of record RZYW01000021.1, on the reverse strand, counting down.
ATACCTGGATGGTGAGTGGAGTGGAAAGAAATTCACACTTATTGATACAGGTGGAATAATTGTTGATTCAGAGGACCATATACTAAAGAGAGTTAGAGAACAGGCGGAATTTGCAATCAACGAAGCAGATATAATTTTATTTGTTACAGATGGACAAACTGGCATGACAATTGAGGATGAAGAAGTTGCGAATATTCTAAGGAAATCTCAAAAACCAGTTGTTCTGGCAGTTAATAAAATTGAAAGCTATAAGAAAGAAGATGTTGTCTTTGATTTTTATCAGCTTGGACTAGGGGATCCAATAGCTATTTCTGCTTCTCAAGGCATGAATACAGGTGATCTGTTAGATGCGGTAGTAGAAAACTTCCCTGTGGATCTTGAAGAAGATCTTGAACCAGACATAATTAAAATAGCTATTGTTGGCAGACCAAATGTTGGTAAGTCTTCTTTAACAAATACACTTCTTGGTGAAGAAAGGGTAATTGTTAGTGAAATTGCAGGAACCACAAGAGATGCAATAGATTCTATGCTAAAAGTTGGAGACCAGGAATACCGGATTATTGATACAGCGGGAATGAGAAAAAGAAATAAAATTGATATTGCTACAGAAAGATATAGTGTAATCAGGTCTTTAAAAGCAATAGATCGTTCAGATATTGTGTTAATGATGTTTGATGCCAGTGAAGGTATAACAGAGCAGGATAAAAAAATTGCCGGATATGTTCACGAATCAGGTAAGTCATGTATATTGGTTTTCAATAAATGGGATTTGGTTGAAAAAGATGATAAGACTTTGCATAATTATGAGAAAAAAATAAGAGCAGATTTATTATTCCTTCAGTATGCTCCAATTATTTTTATTTCTGCAGTTACAAAGCAAAGGGTAAATAAAATAATTGAGCTAATAGATTTTGTAGCAGAACAGCAAAACTTCAGAGCAACAACATCAGCTTTAAATGAAGTAATACAAGATGCTGTTAGAACAACACCTATACCTACTAAACGAGGAAAAAGAGGTAAAATTTTATATGCAACACAAACAAATATTAAGCCTCCAACTTTTGTATTTTTTGTAAATGATCCAGAATTAATTCACTTTTCTTATGAAAGGTATTTAGAAAATAAGTTAAGAGAAGCATTCGGTTTTGAAGGAACTCCAATTTGGCTTAAGCTGAAAAAACGTGAGGAAAATAATGCAGGCAAGTAGTCTAATAAAAGTAATAATAATTGCATATCTTATGGGGAGTATCCCCTTTGGATTTTATATGGGTAAATTCTATGGAATTGATGTAAGGAAAAAGGGCAGCGGGAACATTGGTTTTACCAATGTCTGGAGACTAACGGGCCCTTTTCCTGCACTTATTGTTTTGTTTTTTGATGCCGGGAAAGGCTGGCTTTCAGTGTACTTTGGTTACATTACCGGAGGAGAAAAACTTGCTTTAGCTGGAGCCATTTTTGCTTTGATTGGTCACTTATTTCCATTATTCCTTAATTTTAAAGGAGGAAAAGGAGTGGCTACAGGATTTGGGATTTGTCTTTTCCTTGATCCTGTAATGACAGGAATAGCTTTAATCTTGTTCTTAATCGTTGTATATTTTACCCGTTATGTTTCCCTGGGTTCAATTACAGCTGCACTTACCGTCACAACGCTAAGTATTCTTTTTAATTTAAATATTTATTATAAATTTATTATTATACCAGCTAGTATTGCTGTAATAATAATGCACAGAGAGAATATAAAAAGAATTTTAAACGGAACAGAGAATAAAATTGGCAAAAAAGAGGTGTAAAAGAAATGAAAATTGGGGTTCTTGGAGCGGGAAGCTGGGGCACAGCTTTAGCAATGGTTTTGGCCGATAAAGGATATAAAGTAAATATTTGGTCAATAATACCGGAACAACTTAAAGAAATAAATGAAAACAGAAGTAATAATGCTTATTTAAAAGATGTAGTAATTCCCCAGGGAATAACTGCAGTAAGTACTCTTGAAGAGACAATTGAGGATGCAGAATATATAATTATGAGCGTTCCTTCCAGCGCAGTAAGGGAGGTTGCAAGGAGTTTAAAACCTTTACTAAATGATAAAGTAATTTTAGTAAACACTGCTAAAGGAATAGAACCAGGTTCTTTAAAAAGATTAAGCGAAGTAATTATAGAAGAAATTTCAGGAATTGAAAATCGTCTTGTTGTACTTTCAGGGCCTAGTCATGCTGAAGAAGTAGCAGTGAAAATGCCAACAGCAGTAGTTGCAGCATCTGCAAATGATGAAGCTGCTGAAAAAGTCCAAGATTTATTTATGAATGAATATTTTAGAATTTATATAAATTCTGATGTAATAGGTGTTGAAATTGGTGCTGCTTTAAAGAATGTTATAGCTCTGGCTACAGGGATTTCTGATGGACTTGGTTTTGGCGACAACACAAAAGCAGCAATAATTACAAGGGGAATGGCGGAAATTGTAAGAATGGGTATGGCTATGGGTGCTCAACCATTAACTTTTGCTGGACTTTCTGGTATTGGCGATCTTGTTGTAACTGCAACAAGTATGCACTCAAGGAACAGAAGAGCTGGAATTGCAATTGGTAAAGGTGAAAAGATTGAAGATATAAAGAAAAAAATGGGAATGGTTATTGAAGGAGTAAGAACAGCAGAAGCAATAGTTGAGTTAAATAAAAAGTATAAAGTAGATACTCCTATTACCAATCATGTTTATAAAATAATATATGAAAATGAAGATCCATTGGAAACAGTTTATGAATTAATGAAAAGAGATAAAAAAAGAGAGATTGAATAAAGAGCGCGTATGTAATAGAATTATAATATACTGAACTCTGGGAGCTTGCCTATGAAAGTAGATTTTGTAAAAACATTTTCTGTAAGTGAAAAAGTTGAAATATACGTCCTCAGCGGACAAGTAGGTGCTGGGAACTATAGAACTTTAGTTGCAGATGTCACTCCAGAATATTTAGAAATTGAAACACCAGTAACTAGTGGCCATTTTGTTCCCCTTAAACCAGGGAGCACGATTCTTCTTGTTCAAATTAAACTGGATGCAATTTATACCTACCAATTTAAAATTGATGCAGTTAATAAGAGCAATATAGAAAGCTTTATAGTCAAAGAACCAGAAAAAGTAAAAAGAATACAGCGAAGGTCATTTTTTCGTGTAGAATATCCTTTTAAAATGGAAATAATGTCTGCTGTAAAAAAAGTAAATAAAAATATTAACAGGAAACGTGAAGAATATCTAACCCATGATTTAAGTGGAGGAGGATTGTCTTTTTATTCATATATTAAAGACAATCATTCTCTTTTCAGAATGGAAGATGATTACTTCGTTAAAATATATGTGAATGATAAAACTTATTATTTTAAAGCTAATATTGTAAGACAACAGGCTTTGGAAAATAAAAGAGAATTAATCGCTATTAAGATAAATGATATTAATAAAAAGAGCAGGGAACAAATTATCAGATCACTTTTTATTAAACAAAATGAATTATTACAAAAAGGAATCCTTTAACTTTGAAACAACCACCAATAGGTGGTTTTTTTCTTGCAAAAGCAGAGATAAATGATATAATGTTCCTCATACAAGGAATAATATCCGTCTTACAAGGACAGAAAGTTGGTTGTATGAAAAAGGAAGAAAAGAAGTTTTTTATAGTAAATAAGGACATTTTACCAGATGCAATACTTAAGACTGCTGAAATTAAAGAGTTGTTGGCGAGAAATGAAGTTAACACAATTAATGAGGCTGTTGAAAAAGTGGGCTTAAGCCGAAGTGCTTTTTATAAGTACAGGGATGGAGTTTTTCCGTTCTATGAAGCCAGCAAAGGTAAAATTATAACAATTGCAATTAGTATGTGGGATAAGTCAGGAATATTATCAAATGTATTAAACTCTATTGCTATTGCTAAAGGAAATGTACTGACTATTAATCAGGGTATTCCTCTTCAAGGAGTTGCAAGGGTAAGCATCGCAATCGAAACTCAGCCAATGGATATTGACGCTGAGGAAATTCTAGAAAGGCTGCGGGCAATTCCAGGAGTAAAAAAAGTAGAAATTTTAGGGCAAAGTTGAGGAGGAATTATGACTAAGGACGTAAAAATTGCCTTACTTGGATTAGGCACAATTGGAAAAGGTTTTTACAGGGTTATTAACGAACAAAAAGAAGGAATCTTAAACAAAACAGGAGCAAATGTTCAATTAGTAAAAATATTGGAAAAAGATATAGACAGGGAATGGCCTGAATATATTGATAAAAGTCTGTTAACAGAAGACTGGGAGTCCATAATAAATGATGATGAGATACAAATAATTGTTGAACTAATTGGTGGGACTACAATTTCAAGAAAATTTATTACCGAAGCTTTGGAAAAAGGAAAGCATGTTGTTACTGCAAATAAAGATTTGGTTGCAGCTCATGGGAGCGAATTATTTGAAATTGCCGACAAGAATAAGCTGGACTTTGCTTTTGAAGCTGCTGTGGGTGGAGGAATACCAATAATCCGCCCTTTAAAACAGTGTCTTGCAGGCAACAGTATTCAGGAAATATTAGGAATTGTAAATGGTACGACTAATTATATACTTACCAAAATGACACAGGAAAACCAAACTTTTTATGAAGCTTTAAAAACTGCTCAAGATCTTGGCTATGCAGAAGCAGATCCAACTTCTGATATTGGTGGTCTTGATGCTGCAAGAAAGATGGCAATACTAGCTTCTCTTGCTTTTCATACAAAAGTTAATCTTGATGAGGTTCATGTAGAAGGGATTACTGATATTACTCCATCAGATATAGAATATGCTGATGAATTTGATTATATAATTAAGTTAATTGGACTTACCAGAAAAAGAGACGCTGGCATTGAGGTTAGGGTTCATCCTATGCTTATTCCCAAAAAACATCCTTTGGCATCTGTTGATGATTCTTTTAACGCTATTTTTATTAAAGGAAATCCAATTGGAGAAGCTATGTTCTTTGGACATGGAGCGGGACAACTCCCAACCGCAAGTGCTGTTGTTGGAGACGTAATTGATGTGGTAAGGAATATAGTGTATGGTTGCAGTGGCCGCATTAGCTGCACATGTTACCTTGATGAAAAGGTCGTTTCAAAAGATGAAATTATTTCAAAATACTTTATTCGTCTTTTAGTAGATAATAAGCCAGGGGTATTGGCAGAGATTGCTGGTTTTTTTGGCAACCATGATGTTAGTATTGCTGCAGTTATACAAAAGAAAGCTCTTCATAAGCAAGCTGAATTAGTAATAATTACAGATTCAGTTGTTGAAAAAGATATTTTTGATGCTATGGAAGAAATAAAAGGTTCCTCTTTTTTAAAAGAGGTTTCCAGTATGATAAGGGTTTATGCAGATGAAGAAGAATAAATTAATTTTGGTACCGGCAACAAGTGCAAATGTTGGGCCGGGATTTGATTGTCTTGGTATTGCACTGGATTTATATAATGAAATCGAATATGAGTATGCAGGAGAGCCTGGGGATTTTGAAGCAGAAATTATAGGTGAAGGAAATGATAGTCTAAGTAAGGGGAAAGATAATCTTATTTACATTTCATTTAAAAAGACTTTTGATTTTTCAAAAAAGAATCCCCCGGGAATAAAAATAAAGCAAACAAACCGAATACCCTTATCCAGAGGCTTGGGTAGCAGCTCAGCAGCAATAGTTGGTGGTATAGTTCTTGCTAATGAAATTCTCGGAAATACTTTAACTATGGAAGAAATGTTGAAAATAGCAGTGGATATTGAAGGACATCCCGACAATGTTGCTCCAGCGCTTTTAGGAGGATTTGTTATATCTTTTAAGGAAAATGATGATATAATAAGCAAGAAAATCAATGTACCTGAAGAAATTTCCACAACGGTTATAGTGCCGGATTTCCATCTTTCAACAAAGGAATCCAGGGGAGTTCTTCCTAAGGTTGTTTCTATGGGGGATGCTATATTTAACGTAAGCAGAGTATCTTTACTTGTAAGTTCTTTAATAACAGAGGACTATAAGATGATAAAATCTGCTTTTGCTGATAAGCTTCACCAAAATTATCGTGCAACTTTAATTCCAGGTCTTATTGAAGTAATAGAGGAAGCTGGGAAAATGGATATTCTTGGGACCGCTTTAAGCGGTGCAGGACCGTCAATAATAATCTTCCATAAAAAAAATGCAATATTTAATGTAGAGAAATTAACGAAAATTTTGGAAAATAATAATATTTTTTCTAAAATATATCAGCTTAAACCAATTCAAAATGGTGTTATATTTAAATAATTAATTTGGAGGGAAGCAATAGATGGCATTAATCGTGCAAAAGTATGGTGGCAGCTCAGTAGCTGATGCAGTTTGTATCAAAAGGGTAGCAGAAAATATTAGCAAATATCATAATGAAGGAAATCAAGTTGTTGTAGTTGTTTCTGCAATGGGTGATTCAACAGATGATTTAATTACTTTAGCTAAGCAACTAAATGAAAAACCATCCCCAAGGGAAATGGATATGCTTTTAGCTACGGGAGAACAAGTATCTATAGCGTTATTATCTATAGCCCTTGATTCTGCTGGTAAATCTGCAGTATCTTTAACTGGTCCACAGGTAGGAATTTTAACTACCAATGTTCACTCAAAGGCTAGAATAAAAAAAGTAAATACTCAAAGAATTCAAAAAGAGCTGGATCAAAATAAAATTGTAATAGTTGCTGGCTTTCAAGGGAAAACAGAAGAGGATGAAATTACTACTCTTGGCAGAGGTGGCTCTGATACAACTGCTGTAGCTCTTGCCGCTGCTCTAAAGGCAGATATGTGCGAAATTTATACGGATGTAACAGGAGTATTTACTGCTGATCCACGGGTTGTTAATGACGCTCAAAAGCTTGACCATATTTCTTATGATGAAATGCTGGAACTTGCAAGTTTAGGAGCAAGAGTGCTTCATGTTCGTTCCGTAGAACTTGCAAAATTATATAATGTTCCTATGTGTGTAAGATCAAGTTATGTAAATGAGGAGGGTACAATAGTAGTGAGTAAAGATTCTTTAGAAAAAGATGTAGTGGTAACAGGTGTTGCCCATGATTTGAATGTAGCAAAAATAAGTATTTTCGATGTTCCAGATCAACCAGGAATAGCCAGCACTATTTTTACAAAGCTTGCAAAAGAAAATATAAATGTTGATATGATAGTGCAAAGTTCAATGAGAGATAAGATTAATGATATTTCCATGACAGTACCTGAAGAGGAAATGGATAAAGCCGTACGTACAATTAAGTCTGTTTCTAAAGAGTTTGATGATGCTACAATTGAGGCTGATAATGATGTTGCAAAAGTATCAATCGTTGGTGCTGGAATGATAAGCTCCCCAGGAGTTGCAGCAAAGATGTTCCATGTTCTTGCTGAGAATAAAATTAATATTGATATGATAAGCACTTCAGAAATTAAAGTATCTTGCATAGTTAAAAGAGCTAATGCTATTAAGGCTCTTCAGGTGCTTCATGATGCCTTTGACCTTGTTAATATAAATAATAAGTAAGGAAATCAGATATGTTTTTCATTGGAATTTTTGGTATTTATCCGGAAGATAGAAAAATAACAGATGTTCAAGTAAATAATTATCCAGGGTATCCTATGGGAGTTCGAGGAGATTTATACAGAAATAATAGCGTTTTTGAATTTTTCTTTATTCCGGTTCTAAGGTTTAATAAAAAGTATTATTTAAAGTTTCCGGATTCACATAAGATATATTTGCTGGATAAGGATTATGCTGAAGAGGCTTTAAAAAGTGAAAAAGAAGTAAATTTTTATGACCTTGAAGAAATGGACGTTCAGGACAATACCTGTCCGGATTGTGGGAAAATAGTTGAAGGCAACTATAAGTATTGTCCATATTGTGGGAAAGAACTATAAAATAATAAAAAAAAGGAGAGGGTATTTGGGGCGGTCAAATAGGGATTTGTAATCTCTAAAAAATTCGGCATAGTCGTTTATAGCGGCTATGCCGTTTTTTCGTCCTTTTCTGGAATGTTGATTTCACCGATGCAGTTGTAGGATATCCGGATGCGCTGTGTTCTTCGTCCGTTTACCTTTTCAGTTTTGAATACGATGATTCTGTCAATGAACTCACGGATGATTTCAGCGTCCAACTCTGGTATCTCCGTATACTTTCTGACAAGTGCCAGAAAGCGGTCCGTGTTAAGAGTCTGTTCTTTTGCAGTATCGAGTGCCTTTTTCAACACATTGGCTCTGGTTTCCAAAGTTTTCTGCTCGGTTTCGTAATCCGCTGACATCTTATGAAAGCGTTCCTCTGACATGTTGCCGAGCACCTTGTCCTCGTAAAGCTTTTGAATAATCTTATCAATGGCTGAGATACAGACCCGCGACTGCTCATATTCTTTCTGGTTGAGCCGTAGCTCCTTAGCAAGCTCTTTTTCCGAATTGTTGGTGACGATTCGGATGAATTCCGCTTCCCGTTCTTTGGCGAAAGCCAGCACCTTTCGTAAATCCTCTGCCACAAGCTGCTCTACCACAATATTACGAATCTGGTGAGAACTGCAGCCGCCTTTGACCTTGCGGTATGTAGCGCAGACGAAATGCTCTTTGTCGTGGGTCCATCCGTTAGCTCTAACTTGGTACAGCTTTGCTCCGCAATCCGCGCAATACATCATACCGGAAAGCATCCCCATCTCACCCATGCGGGAAGAACGGCGTTTACCATCTCGAATTTTCTGAACCATTTCCCAAGTTCCTTCATCAATGATGGCTTCATGGGTGTTTTCAAAGATCAGCCAGTTTTCTGGTTTATTTTGCATCTTGGTTTTGTTCTTGTAGGACTTTTTGAAGGTTTTGAAATTAACCGTATGACCTAGGTATTCCAATTTGGCGAGGATGTCGGCTACTGACCTTGACTGCCATGCGTAAGGATTCTCAGGCGGCCTTGCAGGTGTGTTGATGCCTTTGCTCCTTAAATGAACCGTAGGAACGTTGACGCATCGTGCTTCAAGCTGTCTGGCAATCTGCGAAGGGCCAAAGCCTGCCATGCAAAGTCTGAAG
>RZYW01000196.1 GCA_009930175.1 Clostridia bacterium | reverse complement strand
TTGTTTCTTTTTTGCTGCTAACAAAATTTTACAAGAGTTGATCCTCTTCTTCTATGTTTCTAAGGGATCGCGTTTACACAAAAGATTGTACACTCTGTTTTTTTTTTCATAATACACGTGTCCTTTCTTTTAATAACCTAAGCCCTCGAAGAAAACTGCCCTTTTTGATAATTCATCCCAAACAAACAAAAGTTTCCTACGGCCACTTTTATACCATTGGCATTTCGTCGTTTGAGGAAATTGAAACGTCTCATTCATTGGTTTTTCTAGAGAAATCATCTTCTGAACGTCTTCAATATATGTTGATTCAAGAATACCCATAGAATCACTAAATTGTCCCTGATAGTAATTTGTAATAGCATCGACATCATCATATAAAAAAACATAAATTCTATATACTTCTCCGTGAGAGCTAGTGGAAGTCGCAAAAGTATGCTCTAATTGTAACTCGGGAGGAAATGTAAGTCCCCAATTCAACAATAACAAATTTCTACTATCTATTATTTTTGAATTGAAAAAAACACCACATGAAATAGTAAAGAGAACAAATATTAGAATAACTATTAGCCAACCATGTTTTTTTATCATGTCAAGATAACCGCCTTAATATTACTAAGCAAAGTAAGAAAATAATAAATATACAATTCAATAAATCCATATAGCACATCAAATCGGATTCATTTGAATCAACTCATAATAACTACAAGCTTTTCTTATTATAGTTTTTAGAGTTTCATTGATACTAACTTGATAATATTATATCTAATTATATCAGATAAACAACTATTATTTGTTAATTATATCGTTGAAGCATGCGTGCACCAACTTTGAACACCCCTAGCATCAAAATTAGAGAGGTCTGCACCCACTGGAAAATTCTATGCACCCAGAAAAAAAGATATGCACCAGATAATTAGTTTCTTGTGCACCCCCTGCACACACCTGAAATTTTTCAAATTGACTTTTTTGTGGTTTGTATTAGGACTGTTGTCTTAACCCACGTGGAGACGGTCAGAGTGTACAATCTTTTGTGTAAACGCGATCCCTAAGAAACATAGAAGAAGAGGATCAACTCTTGTAAAATTTTGTTAGCAGCAAAAAAGAAACAAG
>RZYW01000080.1 GCA_009930175.1 Clostridia bacterium | reverse complement strand
CCGTAAGACACACGGCCCTCAACCGTGCCTGTCTGCCGATTCCAGCACCACCGCTTTATAGAACAAAAATCATATTATCACTTTTATATTTGAGTGACAAGTTATTTTCTTTTCTTCTTTTTTTCTTTAATTTCTCTGTATGACTTCTTTTCACTGTCCTTGTTTCTGGTTTTTGTAATTGTAATTACTGCCCCTAAAGACAAACTAATAAAGAAAGCGTTGATGAAAGCGTAAGTAAAATTTAACTCATTTCCTCTTAACATATCTCCAAAAAGACCACCTGTAAAAACTGCGAAGAATGTGGCCATGGTTAAAATTATTACTCTTCTTTCAATATTTTTTAAAAATGAAAAATCAAAGGATTTCATGTTTAATCAACCTTTCTGTATATGTTATCCCGGGAATTCTGCCTCTTTTAGCAACTGGAACTCCGTCTATTTCTTTAATGTCCATAGTCATATCTATAGCTGGTGCACCAGATACATAGCTCCCTACTCCAAAAGCATCTGCTCCTGCATCTTTTAGCTGCACTATTCTCTCGGGTGTAAGACCACCGGACACAAATAACATTATATCAGTAAATCCTTTAAGATCCAAACGTGCTCTTATTTCTCTTACAAGTGAAGGAGTAACTCCTCCTCGCTCGCTTGGTGTATCAAGGCGTATGCCTTGAAGCCTTCCCTGCATTTCCTCTGCAATACGAAGAGTCTCCTCAGCTTCGTCTTTAAATGTATCTACTAAGACTAATCTTGCATCTTCTTCAGGCATTATTTCATCATATTTTTTTGCAACTTTCAAAGTATCTCCTGCTATTAACATTACTGCATGAGGTACTGTTCCCTTAGGCTCTATTCCTGCTAACTTAGCACCAAGAATACAACTGGAACCATCCATACCACCAATAATTGCTGATCTTTCCATAACTGGTGCAACCGCAGGGTGAACGTGTCTTGCACCAAAAATTATGGCTGGCCTGTCTCCCGCTGCTTCTTTTACCTCTTTTGCCGCAGTTGCCCAACCTGATGAACTTGCAAGAACTCCAAGCAAGGCAGTTTCATATATACCAAAATTTGAATATTTACCCTTTATTCTCATTAAAACTTCTTTAGCCTGAAAGAAATCTCCTTCATTGAGAGACCATACTTCCGCCCCTGTGCCTTCAAGTAAAGCTAAGGCTTCGGGTAAACCACAAAAAACTCCGTAACTTCTGGCAAAAACCTCCACAGTAACTTCTGTATCAAGTTTATCCATTGCTTCAAGAATCTCATAGGTTTTTACAAAATAGACATCTGTAGTAAGTCCTTCTAAGATTTCATTATGTTCTGCTGAAAAAAGTTTTCTATCTTCACTTATTTTAAATTCTTTTATTTCCTTTGAGCTAAGTATTCGTTTATGGCTCATTTTTCCTCCTATCTGGATATTCTTTCCAATTCCATTTCCAGATTTTTTTCTGCTTCACTTACTCCGCTTTCTGAAAAAGTTCCCATATTATTAACAACCTTTGAAGCTGTTTGAATTAACTGCATTCCTATAGAAGCTCCTGTTGCTTCTCCCAGTCTCATATTAAGATCCAGTAAAGGTACCAGACCTAATAATTCTAACATATAAATATGTTGAATTTCAGCAGATTTATGAGAAGCAAACATAACTTTCTCTGCCCCTGGAGCTATCATCATAGCTGTAAGAGCTGCTGCCGTGGAAATAAAACCATCAATTACAATTGGTTTTCTGTACTTTGCACAAGCAAGGAAAGCACCAACTGCGCCAGCTATTTCAAAGCCACCTAATTTTGCCAGGACTTCAATAGGCTTATTTTTATCTGGATTATTAACTTCCAAAGCCTGCTCAACAATTTTTGCTTTTCTTTTCCAGGTTTCATCATTAATCATTGATCCCCGGCCTGTTGCCTGTTCTGCTGTTAATCCTGCGAAAACCGCAAGAAGAGCACTGCTGGAAGTTGTATTTCCAATTCCCATTTCCCCAGGAGCTATAATATCTGCTCCCTTTATTATAACCCCTTCTGTTACTTCAAATCCAGCATAGATTGCATCTTTTGCTTCCTCTAAAGTCATAGCAGGTCCCTGAGTAAAGTCATCTGTACCATATCTGATTTTTTTATTTATCAACAATGGATTTTTAATATCCCCATCAATTCCCATATCAACAACAGTTACATCTGCACCATTTGCTTTGGCAACAACATTTGCACCTGCTTTCCCTCTTAAATAGGACATGGTCATTTGTTTAGTGACGTCCTTTGGATATGCACTCACTCCATATTTTGAAAAACCGTGATCAGCAGAAAAAATAATTACTTCTTTCTGATTAATGTCATATTTCATTTCTCCAGTAATCTCTGCCAGTCTTATTGATACTTCCTCCAGTTTACCAAGACTTCCCTTAGGCTTTATTAAGTCATGCTGATAAGTATCAACAGCTTTACCTGCCTCTTTGTCTAATTCCCATTCTTTAATTTCCTGAATAATTTTTTCTAATTTCATTTTTCCTCATCCTCCTGTTTTTTTGCAAAATAAAAAGACCCGTGAGTATACTCACGGACCTTACCATAGTCCGATGAAAAATCATTCAGGCAGGTCTTCTGACTTTGCTTCTCTGCGGTAATTAACCTTCCCATTAAGATTTGTTTTCTCTTAACAGTGGTATAATTTAATTACAGCTCCACATTACAGCGACGGGATCGTCCCGGATTCTCACCGGTGTTTCCTATTCTCCCAAAAAGGGCACCTGAACTCAATTAGGTCTTCTTCAATTTCTTAAATGATAGCAAAAACCAAGTTTTTTTACAAGGTGGTTATAAAAGTGAAAACAAAAAATGCTCTGCTGATTGATATCGGAGGCACAAAAACTGAAATTGAATATGATAATAAGATAACAAAATATGAAAATATAAATTATAATTCTTTCGAAAATTTCCTTGAAGATTTTCTCAGTGAAAATTCAATAAGTCCTAATATTCTTGGAATTGCTGCTGCAGGCCCGGTAAAAAATGGAATATGTAAGCTAACAAATCTTTCCTGGATGATTGATATTAAAAAAATCAGAAATACTTATTTCCCGGAAATATCTTTGGATAATACATTTTTATTAAACGATCTTGAAGCTGCAGCCTGGTATCCAAAAAACCTTGAAGACAAAAACATCAAAGGAAACTATGCTGTTATATCTGTAGGAACTGGCTTAGGTGTTGCCTTTGCTTGTTACAATAAAAAAAGGAATGAATATTTTATTAATCCTGCAGAAGCGGGGCATACAATAAGAAACATTGGAAACGGAGAGACCTGGGAAGATGTACTTTCCGGACAAGGATTATTGAATTATTATAATGATTTTTGTCTTAGTGAAAATAAAAAATACTTAACAAATACCAAGGAATTGTATCAACTTGCGTCAGAGAATGATTTTGATTCCTTAAAGGCTGTTAATATATTTTTTCATAATCTTGCTCTCTTTGCTCAAAATATTGCACTTACAACAATCCCCCAGAAAGGAATTTACCTTACCGGGGGAATAGTTTCTAATTTTAATAAATTCATTAATATCTCTGACTTCCAGGAAACTTTCCAAGGAAACAGGAAAATGGCTGATCTTCTTAAAGACATTCCTTTATTTTTCCTTGAAGGTTCAACTCCTCTTAAAGGGCTCAAAGGGTTTGTGGAAGATATTTGTATTTAACACTTAAATAGCTGCAATCCTTTTCTTCTTTTATCCTTTCTACTGGATAAAGCCCCGAAGATGATAAATGCTCAAAAATTGCAAAAGCATCTTCTTTTTTTATTTTAAGAATTCCTGCAATTTCATCACTGGTAAACTCTTTTTCCGGCTCACTTTTTAAAAATTCAAGAACCTTATTCTTGTAAAGCATCATTCTTTCAGAGGCTGCTTTTCCTTTTTCTACTGCCGGCTGATTATAAGCATTAATTCCAGCAAAGGAAGCATAAAAACCTGTAATTCTTTCATATAATCCAATTAAAAATCCTAAATAAAATTCATTTAATTCAGGAAGACTTATTGTAATGCTTTTTCTTCCTTCTTCTGCCAAAGCATTTGATGTTCCCAGTTGAAATGCAAAAAGATAATCGCCAGTATGATTTCCATTAGGCAATGGCTGAGAAATCTGTGGATATTTCCTTACATTAATAAAATTAACTGTAAAATTGTCCGGCCCTTCCATAAGCTGCTGAATATAGGAATGCTGGTCAGATGATCCTTTGTTGCCGTAGACTGCTATTCCTTCTCCTGTTTTTCCAAGGGATTCCATAATTAGCTGTTGAAGATATTTTGGAAATAGTTCAAGCTTATCTTTATATGGAAGTACAACTAACTGTCGTTTTTCATGAATTAATTTATTCTGAAATAATTCCAAAGCCATTAAAATTCCTGGGTTATGATAGGCCCTTCTTCTTCCAGATTTATCTGCGGATTTAAGTCCTTCCAGAAAATCATTGCTGTTTTTTTCTAAAAAGACTAATGGTAGAAGCCCAACGGCAGAGGCAATGGAAGTTCTGCCACCAACCCAGTCCCAAATATAGAAAACCTTAAGCCACTTCTCTGAAACTGCTTTTTCCTCAAGCTTACTCCCAGGAGTTGTTATGCATATTGCATTACTAGAAAAATCCCATTCTTTTCCTCGAAAATATGCTTTAAATTCATTTAGTAAGTTGTCTGTCTCCCGGGTGCCACCGCTTTTAGAAACACTAACAATAAGATAGTCTTTTAAACTGTCACCCAGTTCCCTGGTAAGCTGCCAAAAAGTTTCAGGATCTGTATTATCAATCACTCTAAAATCCTTAGAGCTTTCATCTTTAAAAACTCTTCCAATTAGTTGAGGTCCAAGTGCTGATCCACCCATCCCCAGATAAATCATTCCATTAAAGTGTCTATTTTCTTTACAGAACTCATTTACTTTTACTACTTCTTCCTTTATATTTTTTTCTATTTCTCCAGTAGGAGCCAGTTCAGGATCCCGCAACCAGTAGTGACCCACCATTCTTTCTTCATCAGTATTTACAATTTCTCCAGATTCTAAATCTGCAAGATCTTTCATAGCTTTCTCAAGAATTCCCTGATATTCTTCAATTTTTTCAATATTTATCAAAGCATTACTGAAATCAAAATAGACTTCATTACTTAGAAGTATTACATTTCCTGCCACTTAGCTTCATCTCCTGTCAGATATTTTTGTTAGTTTATTTAATTTATTCTCCAGCTCAGATAATTCTTCAAAATTTCCATTCCAGGTCCAGGTCCAGTTTCCATTAACTGTGCCTGGTGTATTCATTCTTGCTGAATTATCAAGTTCAAGTAAGTCCTGAAAAGGAATAATTGCCCAGGCAGCCTTACTATAATAGACCTTTTTTATAAAGTCCCACAATAAATCCTTTTCCAGTTCTTCTTCCGGATTAAACTTTTCTCTTATCCAGGATAGAAGCATTTGATTATCATGGGTACCTGTATAATATACTGTATCAGATTTTTCATTTTTTAAATATAAATCTTCATCAATAAACTG
>RZYW01000195.1 GCA_009930175.1 Clostridia bacterium | reverse complement strand
CTTATCATGAGGGTTGGAAACTTTATCATTTGTTGTCTTTTTCACCTTATCATCCTCCTTGTATATATATTTCTCAAATACAAGGGAAAATCCTAAAAAAAGTCCCAGGAACTTTTATCCTGGGGCAATATAATTTATTCTATATTATTTTCTTTCTTAAGCTCTTGAATTCTGTCTAATGTAATCCCGGTAGCTTTAGCAATATCCTTTTCAGAAAAGCCAAACTTTAACATGTTTATAATGGTTTTTTCAACACCTTGTTGAATTCCCTTTTCAAAGCCTTCTTTTCTTAATTTTTCTGCAGCAGTCATAATAATATCATCTCCTCGAAATGAAGTTTCTTTCGATATTTCAATCAGATCATTTTCATTGAATCCACTTTCTATTGTTAGAATGTAAAGAAAAATAGATTCAATGTATTCATCTTTAATTTTATTATTTTCTATATTGATAGTATATAATATTTCCTTGATAATTGCAGTTTTTTCTTCTGTTTTGGTTAAATAATTAATTTTCAGGGTGTTCAAAAAAACTGAAATTTTAGGGTTATTCTGAGCAGCTTTATTGATATCTGTTGAAAAATCGTAAATTTCATAGTTAAAATTTGGCAGATAGGGAATCATGTATTTCTCTGAGTTTTCCGGCCATAAATGCTTCAGGTTGCCAACCCAGGGCCAGCTTTTCTTACCATGATAAATTACAATTGGTAGAATAACTGGGATGGCAGTTTTCTCATCCAAACTTTTCTCCCAGATACTCATCAGGTATTTCATTAGTTGTATTCCTGTTTTCTTATCAGGGTAGCTTTTGTGTTCAAATAGTACATAAATAAAAGCTGGTTTTCCTAAATATTCAGTTTTAAAAAGTAAATCTGTCTGTAGAACTTGTAGTTTTGAATCAATAAAGCTGTCTTTCTGAAGTTTAAGTTTATTAAGGTTAAGCTTTTCTGCAAGTTCTTTTGGTAAATACAATCTCAAAAAATCACCAGCAGTTTGTGGATCCTTCATTGTTTCCTTAAAAAACTTATCATGAGGGTTGGAAACTTTATCATTTGTTGTCTTTTTCACCTTATCATCCTCCTTGTATATATATTTCTCAAATACAAGGGAAAATCCTAAAAA
>RZYW01000079.1 GCA_009930175.1 Clostridia bacterium | reverse complement strand
TCTGTAATAAAAACTATTCTTAAAGAGCGCAATCTTGAAGAAAAAAAATATCCTCCAAGGTTAATAATCGACAGGATATCAAATTATAAAAATCAATTGATTGGGGCAACCCAGTCTTCGAAGTATGCCCTGAATTATTTTGATGAGGTTATAACTGAAATATATAAAGACTATCAAAAGAAACTGTTTAATTTTAATGGGTTGGATTTCGACGATCTTATAATGCTTATGGTAAGACTTTTCAGGGAACATCCTGAAGTTTTAGATAAGTATCAGGAAAGATTTAAATATATTTTGGTAGATGAATATCAAGATACAAATATGGCTCAGTATGAACTTGTAAAATTATTAGCTTCAAAATATAAGAATTTGTGTGTTGTTGGGGATGACGATCAATCCATTTACCAATGGCGTGGTGCAGATATAAAAAATATTCTTGAATTCGAAGCAGATTATACTAATACAAAAATTATTAAACTAGAACAAAATTACAGATCAACTAAAACAATAATTGATGCTGCCAACTCTGTTGTATCAAAAAACTCTTTGAGAAAAGATAAAACTCTTACTACAGATAAAGAAAATGGAGAGAAAATATACTATTATCCAGCCTATGACGAAGTTGAAGAGGCTAGTTTTATTGCAAATAAAATTGAAATACTAAAAGATGCTGAAAATAAAAATTATAAGGATTTTGCCATATTATGCCGTGTAACATCTCAGTTCAGAGCAATTGAAGAGGGTTTAATACGCAAAGGATTACCATATAAAATTTTCGGTGGCGTAAAGTTTTATGAAAGAAAAGAAATTAAAGATATTCTTGCTTATTTAAGACTAGTGGTGAACCAAGGAGATGAGATTTCTCTAAAAAGAGTAATTAACAGTCCTAAAAGAGGAATTGGTGAAGGCAGCTGGGAAAAGCTTGCAGCCTATGCCCAAGAAAAAGGGATTACTATATATGAATCTATGGAATTCACTGATGAAGCAGAAATAAGCAAAAGAACATCAGAATCAATTAAAAACTTCAAGAAAATGATGGATCATTTTAAAGAAGAAAATAAAAATAATAATGTTACAGATATAACAAACTTGATTCTTATGGAAACAGGTTACATTGAAGAACTAAAAAATGAAAAAACTATAGAAGCAGAAACGCGTCTTGAAAATCTTCAGGAATTCCTTTCAGTAACCACTGAATATGATCAAACCAGTGTTGATGGTAATTTATCACAATTCTTGTCTGAAACAGCTTTGGTAAGTGATACTGATACTTATCAGGAAGATGATGATGCAGTAGTAATGATGACTATTCACAGCTCAAAAGGTTTGGAGTTCCCAGTGGTTTTCATTACGGGTCTTGAGGAGAATATTTTCCCACACAGCAGAAGTTTGAACTCTGGTGATGATACTGAGGTTGAAGAAGAAAGACGTCTATGCTATGTGGCAATAACCAGGGCGGAAGATCAGTTGTTTATTACAAGAGCCTGGAGAAGAAAAATGTTTGGCAGGGATTCATATAATCAGCAGTCAAGATTTATTGGAGAAATTCCAAAGAAATTTATTCATAATGATGAATCTAAAGAAAAACAAGTAAATATGAATCAAGATACTATCCCGAAAATTGCTCCTATTGGAAAAGACTCAGATTTCTTAGCTATTGGAGATCAAATTGAGCATAAAAAGTGGGGCGTGGGCTGTATTGTAGCAATTCATGGTGATGGAGAAGATGCTGAAATAAGCATAGCTTTCCCGAATCTTGGAATAAAAAAACTTATTGGTAAATATGCACCAATTGTAAAAATTAAGTAGTGGAGCGTGGAATACTTGCTGAAAAAAGATATTGAAGCAAAAATATCCAGACTCAGAGAAGAAATTGAATATCATAATAAAAAGTATTACCTGGATGATTCTCCGGAGATTACTGATTTTGATTTCGACAAGTTAATGCAGGAACTTATTAAATTAGAAAAAGAATATCCAGAATTCTTAACAGAGGATTCTCCTTCTCAGCGTGTAGGAGGGGAGCCTCTTTCTAAATTTAACCAGGTAAAACATTTCAAACAACTTCTCAGTCTGTCAAATTCCTTTGATGAGGGTGATCTTCGTCAGTTCTTTCAGCGTCTGGAAAATCAGCTGGGAGAATCTACATATGAATTTTCCGTAGAACCTAAAATTGATGGCTTAACAATTGTACTTGAGTATGCAAAGGGTTTTTTAAAATCAGGTGCAACCAGGGGTGATGGAGTAACTGGAGAAGATGTTACCTATAATGTTAAAACAATCAGAAATATACCTCTCAAAATAGATCATCAGGGAATTTTTATTGCCCGGGGCGAAGCCTATATTCCTAAAAAATCCTTTGAAAAAATTAATAAATTAAGATTTGAAAATAATGAAGATCTTTTTGCAAATCCCCGAAATGCAGCGGCAGGTTCTTTGCGTCAGCTAGACCCAAAAATTGCATCACAGAGGGATTTAAGGGTTATTTTGTATGAGTTGATTCATACAGATAAAGAAGTTCTTTTGTCTCACAGGGAAGAGTTGGAAATATTAAAAAACGAGGGTTTTACTGTAGTAGAACCTTTCTACAGTAAAGACAAGGAAGAAATCATTAAGTATTGTCTTAATTTTGCAGAAAAAAGAAATGATTTTGAATTTGAAATAGATGGCCTGGTAATTAAGCTTCTTGATAAAAGAATGCAGGAGGAGCTAGGAGCAACAGCTAAAACCCCCAGATGGGCTACAGCATATAAGTTTCCACCAGAGCAAGCAGAAACTAAAGTACTTGATATTGATTGGAACGTTGGAAGAACTGGGGCAATTACTCCTACTGCAGTTTTGGAACCTGTTAGAGTTTCCGGGAGTACGGTAAAACGGGCTATTCTTCATAATGAAGATTATATATTAGAAAAAGATATTAGAATTGGTGATTGGGTTGTTATTGAAAAGGCAGGTGAAATTATTCCTGCAGTTGTAAGAATAATACCTGAAAAAAGAACAGGGGTAATGCCGGAACATAAGTTTCCTCAAGTTTGCCCTGTTTGCGGCAGCAAAGCAGTACGTCTTCCTGAAGAGGCAGTTATAAGGTGTACAAACACTCTATCATGTCCCGCTCAGATAAAACGATCTTTAGAACATTTTGCTTCTAAGGCAGGAATGGATATTAGTGGTTTAGGGAGACAATTAGTATTCCAGCTTTATGATGAAGGTCATGTAAAAAATATTGCAGATTTTTACAGGCTTGAAAAAGAAAAAATAATTAATATGGAAAGAATGGCAGAGAAATCTGCACAAAATCTTATTGATGCAATAGAAGACAGCAAGAAGAGAAATCTTTCCCAGTTAATTGCAGCTTTAGGAATTCCCTTGGTTGGACAGAAAGCAGCTAAAATTCTTGCAAAAGCTTACAGAAATATTAATAATCTGATGGAAGCCAGTGAAGAAGAACTAATGGAGCTGGAGGAAATTGGAGAAAAAATGGCAGACAGTATTTACAACTTCTTTAGGGAAGAACACAATCTTCAAATTATATCCCAGCTTAAAGAGCTAGGTGTAAATATGGAAGAAGAGGGAGAAGAAATAATCCCTTCTGAAATATCTGGAAAAACCTTTGTTATAACAGGAACTCTTGAAAACTATACCAGAATCCAGGCCCAGGAAGTAATTGAAAAACATGGCGGAAAAGTATCTGGAAGTGTTAGTAAAAAGACAGATTTCCTTCTTTATGGGGCTGAAGCAGGTTCAAAATTAGAAAAAGCAGAAAAACTTGGTGTAAAAATGTTAACAGAGAGTGATTTTGTTGATTTATTAGGCCTTGAAAGTTAAAATTAGTTTGTTATATTAAAAAACTTAGATTCGGGATGGTGTAATATGAAAATTAATATTAAAGATGTTGAGTATGTTGCAAACCTTGCCAGACTTGAACTGTCTGAAGAGGAAAAAACACAACAGCTTGAAAAGCTGAATAAAATACTTGATTACATGGAAATACTGAATAAGGTTGATACTAAAGGTGTCCAGCCTCTGGCTCACGTTCTTCCAATTAATAACGTACTTAGAAAAGATGAAGTACATGAAACTCTTGAGAGAGAAAAAACTTTGCAGAATGCACCTGAAGAAGCTCAGGGAATGTTCCGCGTGCCAAAAATAGTTTAAGGAGGAATAAAATTGTCATACTTTAAATATACAGCTCATGAAATACTTGACTTATTAAATAAAAAAGAAGTTAGCTCTCTTGAGGTTGCAGAATCAGTTTACAAGAGAATTGAAGATAAAGATCCTAAAATTCAGGCTTATCTTGCCCTTAACAAAGATAAAGCTTTGGCAAAAGCCAGAGAAATTGACGATAAAAGAGCAAAGAATCTTCAGGTAGGGAAACTTGCAGGAATTCCAATGGCTCTTAAAGATAATATTTCAACTATGGACTTAACAACAACCTGTTCATCTAAAATGTTATATAACTATAAGCCCCCTTATGATGCGACTACTGCACTAAAACTTGCAGGGGATGATGCAATTCTTCTTGGAAAGTTAAATATGGACGAATTTGCCATGGGATCTTCAACAGAAACATCTGCTTATCAGCAAACAAAAAATCCCTTTGATTTATCATATGTTCCTGGAGGATCTTCTGGGGGTGCTGCGGCTGCAGTTGCTGCCGATGAGGCATTTTTCACCTTGGGTTCTGATACAGGGGGATCAATCAGACAACCGGCTTCATACTGCGGTGTTGTGGGAATGAAACCAACCTATGGTGCTGTATCCCGTTATGGGCTTATTGCCTTTGCATCATCCTTAGATCAGATTGGACCATTTACCAAAGATGTTACAGACTGTGCTTTGGTTATGAACAGCATTACAGGACACGATGCTAATGATTCCACATCAGCAGACATAAAATATCCTGATTATACTAAGGCCTTAGTTAATGATATTAAAGGAATGAAAATTGGTATTCCTAAAGAATATTTTGGCGAAGGAATTTCAGCTGGAGTTAGAGCAAATATTGATGAAGCAATAAAAAAACTTGAAGAGCTGGGTGCCGAAATTGGTGAGTGTTCAATGCCAAATACTGAGTATGCAATGCCAGCTTACTATATAATTGCTCCTGCGGAATGTAGCTCAAATCTTTCCCGTTATGATGGTGTAAGATATGGTCTTCGTTCAGAGCAGGAAGATACTTTAATGGAAATGTTCTGCAAAACAAGAAATCAGGGTTTTGGCTCTGAGGTTAAATCAAGAATTATGCTTGGTACTTATGCATTAAGTGCCGGCTATTACGACGCATATTATTTAAAAGCTTTAAGAGTAAGAAACCTTATTAAGCAAGACTTCGACAAAGCTTTTGAAAAATTTGACATTCTTTTAACTCCGACAGTACCAAGTACTGCCTTTAAATTCGGAGAGATTTCAGATCCTATTTCAATGTATTTGCAAGATGTTTGTACAATTCCTGTAAACCTTGCGGGTCTTCCAGGTCTTTCAATGCCATATGGTACTTCTGAAGGAATGCCTGTTGGAATACAGTTTATTGGAAAGCCTTTCGGAGAAGAAACTATTTTGAGAGCTGCATATACTCTGGAACAAAATTCAGATAAAACAATATTAAAAGCCGGATTTAAGGGGGAGTAGAATAATGAATTA
>RZYW01000194.1 GCA_009930175.1 Clostridia bacterium | reverse complement strand
GGAGCAAGCCGATTCATAATCAAATCAATTTGACGATCCATAAAGTCTTTCGATACTTTTTGATCGAAAAGTAAATAATCAAAAACATTATCAAAACCTCTGAGTTCAGACATAATCTTTTCTTTTTGAACATGCGCTTGATAGTTGCTTGCAAACCCATGTTGATATTCAGAAAGTTTTTGATAGAATGTCTCATAAGCTTTTCTTCTCACAGTTGTGTTTTCTTCATATTCATATTCATTTTCGAAAAGTGTGAATGAATTTGGATAGGTCTTCTCATCAACTGTAAAATCATTAAACTTCATATCAGCAAGTTTAAAACGATTATAGTTTGAATAAGATGCATTTAATACCGGTGATAAAGCAACGAGGGTTTTTTCAACTTCTGGGATGAGCGTATGCTTTTTGTCCTCTAATATTTCTTTTAAGTAATAAGAGTTATCTTGATTGACTCTAGCGGCTTCTAATAATAATTCATCACTCGCTTGTTTTAATTCATTTTGGAAAAATGCCATTTTCTTTGAAATTGCTTGAAAACGTAACATCGCTTTTCCTTGACGCATTTGGTTATCTTCAGATATAGAATCAGTGGATGATTGTAATGAACCATAGGCACCAATTCTAGAAATTTTTGCTTGAATATCTTGGTAAACTGATAAAGCCTCATTGATTGATTCTTTTGTCGTAAGTTTATTTTCATATGCTTTACAAAATAAATCAATATCTTTTTCCACTAAATCAAAAGCTTCAAGGTATAATGCTTCAGACTTAAATAAGTTCGCCATATCCCATGTGTATTTCACATCTACTTCATGACGTTTAGGTAATTGTTTTTTCAATTTTCTCACTCCTTTAAAAAAATTATAACACAGCTTATGATTGAGATTTCATTTTCATTAAAATTATGATTCAAATTCAATGTTTTAACAAAAAAAGGACTTGAAATATTTCAAATCCTTTAATTGATGTGAAGATTTAATATGCAATTTTTTATGAAAATCTTGTTAATTTTTTACTCATGATTGATAATGTGTTTAAACAATCTCTTTAAATCATTTTCATTCAAAAATGGATATAACCCATCGAGTTGATCTTCAGTAATATTTCCTGCGATGTACTCATCGACAATGAAAGAAAGTGA
>RZYW01000193.1 GCA_009930175.1 Clostridia bacterium | reverse complement strand
GATTTATATAACCTAAAAATATATTATTGTTTCCAAATCAATACTTTCCTTAATAAGTCGTGATTTTCCCCTCAATAAAAACTCTCCAGGTAAGCTTCGGCGGTTCGCAACAAACCGCCTTTTCTTTCCTCCTTTTATTTAATCTTGATTTTACTATTTCCTTAAAGTACAAAAGACTTGAATAATTAAAGAATACCAGACTTTAATTCACTGCTCTGCTTTACAGCCGCAAATTATTTTAATAGTTACCAAATAACCAATCCAAAGGAAATCCATGGATTTTTTTTTAATGCTTTCAAAACTGCTTGGCCAAAAAGTTATTTATACGGTTAACGGACTTGGTAAAATTTTTATCTTCTTTATAAAAGGACTCTTTCTTTTTTTTAAGTGGCCGTTCCAAGTATCAAAACTACTAAACCAGCTTTATTTTATTGGTCTCAAATCTGTGCTTATTGTGTGTCTTACTGGCCTTTTTACCGGAATGGTACTTGGACTCCAGGGTTATTACACACTTATAAAATTTGGATCTGAAGGATATCTTGGAACTGCTGTAGCTCTAACAATAGTAAGGGAACTTGGACCTGTTCTTACAGCAATAATGATAGTTGCAAGAGCTGGTTCTGCAATGACAGCTGAAATTGGAATAATGAGAATTTCAGAGCAGATTGATGCTCTTGAAACAATGAATATAAATCCATTAAGATTTATTTTCAGTTCAAGAATCTGGGCCGGAATAATAAGCTTTCCACTTCTTACTGCAATTTTTGATTTTATTGGAATAATTGGAGGCTATATTTCAGGTTCTTTACTTCTTGGACTTAACGCAGGTATATACTTTGCAAGAGTTGAATCAAGCATTACCTTAAATGACGTTAACGGAGGCTTTATAAAATCATTTATTTTTGCTCTGGTTGTAATAACAATCTGCTGCTACAAAGGTTTTTACACACACTTGCAGAAAAATGTGTCAGGCTCAAAAGGGGTTGGATATTCAACAACTTCAGCAGTTGTTCTTTCATGCGTCTGGATTCTTGTTTTCGACTATGTAATAACATCTTTTTATTTTAACGGATAATTATGAAAAATATAAAACCTCAGGCACCAGTTGAGCTTATTGATATAAAAAAAAGTTTTGGAGAACTTGAAGTATTAAAGGG
>RZYW01000001.1 GCA_009930175.1 Clostridia bacterium | reverse complement strand
CCTACTTGTGAAACGGGAAATATAGTAGTGAGAAGAAGTAAAAAGGGAAGAAAATTCTTTGGGTGCAGCAATTTTCCGGAATGTGATTTTGTAAGCTGGGAAGAACCAACTCAAGTTTCCTGCCCTGAGTGTGGAAGCTATATGACAAAAAGCAAAGTAAAAAATAAAGTCAAATTCAAATGTAGCAATAAAAAATGTGGTCATGAGTTTGAAAAAAGCAAAGAGGAGTAATATGGAAAAAAGCGTAAAAGTAATTGGAGCTGGTATAGCAGGTTGCGAAGCAGCCTGGCAAATAGCACAGCGGGGTATTAAGGTTAAGCTATATGAAATGAAGCCAGTAAAAAAACAACCGGCTCACTCTACAGATTATTTTTCTGAACTTGTTTGTTCAAATTCATTAAGAGGAGCAGGCTTGGAGAATGCAGTTGGAGTGCTTAAGGAAGAACTTCGCAGATTAAAAACCTTATTTATGATGGCGGCAGATAAACATCAGGTGCCAGCAGGGGGAGCTCTTGCAGTAGACAGAGATAAATTTTCACAGGAAATTACAGAGAAAGTAAAAAATCATCCATTAATTGAAGTTATTAATGAGGAGGTTGAATCTGTAAATACTGAAGAAATTACAATAATTGCCACAGGACCTTTAACAGATGGGCAAATAATGGAAGATATAAAAAAACTTGCAGGAGCAGATTCATTTTATTTTTATGATGCAGCAGCTCCTATAGTAAGTGCTGAAAGTATTGATTATTCAAAAGTTTTTTGGGCTTCCAGATATGATAAGGGAACCCCTGATTATTTAAACTGTCCTATGACTAAAGAAGAGTATGAGGTTTTTTATCACGAATTAATAAATGGTGAGAAAGTACCTGTTAATGATATTGATAAGGAGATATTTTTTGAAGGTTGTATGCCAGTAGAAGTTATGGCATCCAGAGGTCCTAAAACATTGCTTTTTGGTCCGCTAAAACCAGTAGGTCTTTTACATCCTGAAACAGGGAAAGAATATCATGCAGTAGTTCAATTAAGAAAAGAAAATCTTGATGGAACAATGTTTAATCTTGTTGGTTTTCAAACTCATTTAAAATGGGGAGAGCAGAAAAGAATATTTAGCATGATTCCAGGATTAGAAAATGCTGAGTTTTTAAGATTTGGAGTAATGCATAGAAATTCATTTATAAATTCACCTAAAGTTTTAAATCCATCAAATAATTTACGAGAATACCCTAATATATTTTTTGCTGGTCAAATAACAGGGGTAGAAGGTTACGTAGAATCTTGTGCATCTGGTTTTGTAGCCGGAGTAAATGCAGCTAAAAGAATTATGGAGAAACCAGCCTTTGTTTTTCCAGCAGAAACAGCTATTGGTGCCCTTCATGAATACATTACAACTTCAAATACAAAAAACTTTCAACCAATGAATGTTAATTTTGGATTACTTCCAAAGACTGAAGAAAGAATTAAAGGTAAGAAGGAAAGATATAAGTTTTTAGCAGAAAGAGCCCTGAACAAACTTGATGAAATAATTAAGGGGGAAGAACTGTGATCAGACTTCTGGATACTTATCTGGAATACTTAAAATATCAAAAAAACTATTCTGACAATACATTGCAAGCTTATGCTAATGATATCAGGATTTTTTTTGATTATTTAAACAGAGAAGGTATCAATAATCCTGAGCATATTGATAACAGGGTTTTAAGAAGTTACTTAATGGTTCTTAATAGTGAAAAAAGAAAAAGAAAAACAATTGCCAGAAAAATAACCTCCTTAAGAGGTTTTTTCCGGTTTTTGAAAAAAAATAATCTTATAAATAACAATCCAGTGGAAAATGTTAAAATTCCAAAAGCTGAGAAACGTTTGCCTCATGTAGTTAATGAAGTAGAAATGTTTGATTTTCTTGAAAATTCCTTTGACCTTGAAAAACCACTGGAACAGAGAGATAAAGCCATTTTTGAGGTTTTATATAGTTCCGGGCTCAGGGTATCTGAATTGATAAGTCTTGAAAGAGGCATGATTGAAGACAGCTACTTGAGGGTTATCGGTAAAGGAAATAAAGAAAGAGTTGCTCCTTTAGGGAAAAAAGCTTTGGATGCTGTTAATTTTTACGTAAATGATGGCAGAAAAAAAATTGACAGGAATAAGACTGTAAAGCTGTTTCTAAATAATAATGGTGGGCCTCTTACAGCAAGAGGTGTCAGGTACATCCTTAACAAATATATACAAAAATATTTTTTAAAACAAAAAATAAGTCCCCACGTTTTTCGTCACAGTTTTGCAACTCATCTTTTAAATAATGGAGCTGATTTAAGAACTGTTCAGGAACTTCTGGGTCATGTTAATCTGTCATCAACTCAAATTTATACTCATGTATCGAAAAACAGAATTATGCAAGTATATAACCAGGCTCATCCCAGAGCTTAAACTTATAGAAAAGAAGGTGTTTTAATGTTCGAAGCAACAACAATAGTAATGGTTAAAAAAAATGGAAAAGTTGCAATAGCTGGAGATGGCCAGGTAACCTTTGGTCAAAATACAGTTATGAAGCATAAAGCAACAAAAGTTAGAAAAATATATAATGACAAAATATTGGCTGGTTTTGCAGGAAGTGTTGCAGATGCCTTTACTCTTTTTGAAAAATTTGAGGGAAAATTAGAAGAAAACAGCGGGAACCTGAAAAAAGCTGCAGTAGCTTTAACCAAGGACTGGCGTGGAGATAAAATTTTAAGAAAATTAGAGGCTATGATGCTGGTGGCGGATGAAGAAACAATTTTACTATTGTCTGGGAACGGGGAAGTAATTGAACCAGATGAGAATGTGGCTGCAATTGGATCTGGAGGTAATTTTGCTATGGCATCAGCAGTAGCATTAACAAGAAATACAGATCTTTCTGCAAAGGAAATTGCTCAAAAGTCCATTGAAATTGCTGCAGATATTTGTGTATTTACTAATCATAATATTACAATTCTTGAATTATAGGAGGTATTAAATTTGGATAATCTTACTCCAATTGAAATAGTAAAGGAACTGGATAAATATATAATCGGTCAGGATAATGCAAAAAGAAGTGCAGCTATTGCACTTAGAAACAGATATAGAAGAAGCAGATTGTCAGGAGAGCTCCAGGATGAAATAAATCCTAAAAATATTTTGATGCAAGGGCCTACTGGTGTTGGAAAAACAGAAATAGCTAGAAGATTAGCAAAAATTGTTAAAGCACCTTTTGTAAAAGTTGAGGCTACAAAATTTACTGAGGTTGGTTATGTTGGCAGAGATGTAGAGTCTATGGTTAGGGATCTTGCAGAGATTTCTTATCAGATTGTTAAGAAGGAAAAGATAGAGAAAAACAGAGAAAAGGCTGAGGTTTTGGCTGAAGACAGACTTTTAGATTTAGTTATTCCAAAAAAGAAATCACCTTTTAATGCTATAGGAAATATTTTTGGTCAGCCACAAAGCAAGACTGTTACTGATCCGGAAGAAGATAATAGCTATGAAGAAAAAAGAAGAATAATTAAAGAAAAATTAAAGAGATTTGAGCTTGAAGAGGAACAGGTTGAAATAGAAATAAAAGAAAACGGACCTCAGGTTATGGGCATGTTAACGAATATGGGTATGGATGATATGGCTGATAACATGGGAGAGATGTTTAATCAATTAATGCCTCAAAAAAAGAAAAAAAGAAAAATGAAAATTAAAGATGCCAGAAAAATTTTAACTGAAGAAGAAGCAGAAAATCTATTGGATAATGATGAAGTAAAAGAAGAAGCATTAAGAAGAGCGGAAAATTACGGAATTATATTTATTGATGAAATTGATAAAATTGCTTCAAGAAATGGGGGCAATGGTCCCGATGTTTCAAGAGAAGGGGTTCAAAGAGATATTTTGCCAGTTGTTGAGGGAAGTGTAATAAGAACAAAATATGGTAATTTAAAAACAGATCATATTTTATTTATTGCAGCAGGAGCCTTCCATATTGCTAAACCAGAAGATCTTATTCCTGAATTACAAGGAAGATTCCCAATTAGTGTAAAACTTAACTCCCTTACAGTTGATGATTTTAAAAAAATTCTTAAGGAAACAAAGAATTCCCTGATTATGCAGTATACAGAAATGTTAAAAACTGATAAAGTATATATAGAATTTTCTGAAAACGGCATAGACAGAATTGCAGAACTCGCTTATCATGCGAACCTGGAACTTGAAAACATAGGAGCGAGAAGACTGCAAACAATTATGGAAAAGCTTTTAGAAGATATTTCTTTTGAAGCTCCATATACGGAAAATAAAAACATAATTATTGATCAGGACTTTGTAAATGGGAAACTGGATTTAAGTAAAGGGAAGAATATTAACAATTTTATATTGTAATAGTTCAGGGGGTAAGATATGAAGGACTTGCTTGTAAAAACAAGGAACCTAAACAGGATGCTACAAAAAGGTGCGGGAAATCCTGTTGATTTTGGAGAAATGGCAGTTGTACTTACTGAAATGCTGAAGTGTAATACTTATATTATCAGCTCTAAAGGTAAGATTTTGGGTGTATCTTTTCTTGAAAACTTTAATTGTGAAATTGTAGACCAAATTGTATTGGAAAAAAGAAGGTTTGATGAGTCATTTAATGATTATTTATTATCAGTAAAAGATACTCAGGCTAATTTGAAAAATACAGATGGTTTATGCACTTTTTCAAAGACTGAAAAATGTCCACTTGGAGGGAAAATATTCTGCATAATTCCTATAATTGGTGGAGGAGTAAGACAAGGAACATTATTGATATCCAAGAATAACAGTTCTTTCGATGAGGCTGATTTAATTCTTTCTGAATATGGTGCAACTGTAGTAGGAATGGAAATTATCAGATCAAAGTCGGAAGAAATAGAAGAAGAAGCTCGTAAAAAGGCGGCGGTTTCTATTGCAATTGGTACATTATCTTATTCAGAAAGAGATGCAATTAAACATATCTTTGAAGAATTAAAAGGAACCGAAGGTTTTCTTGTTGCAAGTAAGGTTGCTGACAGGGTTGGTATTACTCGCTCTGTAATTGTAAATGCCCTGAGAAAATTTGAAAGTGCTGGAGTAATTGAATCAAAATCCTTGGGGATGAAGGGAACTTATATATTAGTACTTAATGATTATTTACCTGCAGAAATAGATAAGTTAAAATAGTGAGACTAAAAGCCGAAGTTTTTATAAAACTTTGGTTTTTTTCTATAAAAATGGTAAAATATAATGAGATATGGGAGGGGATTATAATGATTAATTTTGGTAAGGATAAAACAATATCTATTTTGACAAAATCGATGGATGCTTCTGCCTTAAAACAGAGGGTTACATCCAACAATATTGCTAATATAAATACCCCTGGATATAAAAGAGAATATGTTGATTTTGAAAGCAGATTAAGTGAAGCAATAAATAAAGACCGGGACTTAAAAGGTAAATTATATAGAACAGATGAAAAGCACTTTCCATTGAACGTTAATATTGATAAAATTCAGCCAATGGTAAAAACTGACAAAAGTACTTCCTTAAGAGAAGATGGAAATAATGTTGATTTAGATATGGAACTTGCTGATTTAGCCGAAAATACAATCAGATATAATACTTTGACAGAAACAGCAATTAAAAAATACTCTGGCATTAAAAATGCTATCAGGGGAGGAAGATAATAATGACGATTTTTAATTCTTTAAGAACAAGCGCAACAGGATTAAGCGCTGAAAGACTTAGAATGGATCTTATTGCTAATAACCTGGCTAATGCAGAAACAACCAGAACAGATGAAGGCGGCCCATATGTTCGTCAGGTGGCAGTCTTTAAACCATATAGAAGTTTTGAAAGCATTTTGGATGATAAAATGGGCGGTGTACAGGGAGTAACAGTTGAAAAAATTATGAAAGACAAAGCTCCCTTTAGACTTGAATATGAACCAAATCACCCAGACGCTATCCAGGAAGAGGGAGAGTTGAAGGGATACGTTCGTTATCCAAATGTTAATCCTGTAAAGGAAATGATTGATATGATTTCTGCCTCACGAGCTTATGAGGCAAACGTAACTGTGATGAATTCAGCAAAGAGTATGGCAATGAAAGCTCTTGAAATTGGAAGGGGATAATTAAATTATGAAAATAAATCCTGTCGGTTTAAATTTTCTTGATCCCCAAAAGCTAAAAGAAACAGATGCTCAATATGAGGGAAAAAGTTTTACAGAATTTTTACAAGAATCCATTGGAGAAGTTAACAGATTGCAAAAAACTGGTGAAGATATGACAGCTCGTTTTGCAGCTGGAGACCCCCAGGTAGATATTCATAACTTAATGCTTGCTCTTGAAGAAGCAAGTATTGCAATGCAGCTAACAATTGAAATTCGTAATAAACTGGTGGAATCTTACCAGGAAATTATGAGAATGCAGGTATAATCCAGGTATAGTTACCTGAATATGGGGTGAGATTTTGGATTTTCTCAGAAGAACTTTCGAACAAATAAAATCAGGCTGGAGTAACTTATCCGGCAATCAGAAATTTCTTTACTCTGGTATTGCAATATCATTAATTATTGCAATTACAGTAACAGGAATAATGCTGGGGTCTAAAAATTATGTTCCTTTATATAATAATCTTACAGCTACTCAATCGGGGAGTATAACTCAAAGACTTCAGGAAATGGCAATTCAATATAAGCTTTCTTCAGATGGGACTACAATTCTTGTTCCAGATGATGTGGTTCATCAGCTGCGGCTGGATCTTGCAACCGAAATGCCGGCTGGAGGAGTTGTAGGCTTTGAAAGTTTTAATGAGACAAGGTTTGGTGAAACTGAAACTGATAAAAGAGTAAGATTTTTGGCAGCTTTACAGGGAGAACTAACAAGAACTATTTCCCGTATGACAGAAGTTGAAAGTGCCATGGTTCATTTGGCTATTCCAGAAACATCAGTTTTTATTTCAGAAGATAAACCAACAAAGGCTTCAGTATTTCTTAAATTAAGAAGTACTTCCCGAATGGATGCAGATAAAGTGCGTTCAATTATCTACTTTGTTGCAAATAGTGTAGAAGGTCTTGATCCAGAGAATGTTACAGTTATTGATGAGTATGGCAATCTTTTATCAGAAGGTCTTGTAGGGTCTAATTCCCCATTTTCTGTAAGTACCATGACAGCTACACAATTAGATATAAAATCCAGATATGAAAGAGAAATAGCTAAATCTATTCAAAATATGCTTGAAAGAGTAAGAGGTGCAGGAAAAGCTGTAGTAAGTGTAAGTGCTGATCTTGATTTTGACAGTGTTGAAATAAGTCAGGAAACCTACGGCAATTCTGTTTTAAGAAGTGAGCAAACTTCAGATTCTCGTTCTACAGGAACTACCCCTGGAGGGGGTGTGGCCGGTACAGATTCTAACCTTCCCGGCACCACAAGTTTCCAGGAAACTGGCGGGGGTGAAAGCTCCAGCACTCAAACGGAAGCAATTAGAAATTATGAAATTGATAAGACCACAGAGCTAAGAGTTAAGGCTCCGGGTATGATTACTAAATTATCCGTATCAGTAATAGTAGATGGTGAAATCACTGATGAGGAAAGAGTATCCCTTGAAAATGTGGTTGCCAGTGCTTCCGGATTGGATTTCGAAAGAGGAGATTTAATAAATGTAGTTGGTATGCCTTTTAATACTGAGGCTTTTGAATCACTTCAAGAAAGTATTGCAAATGAGTTAAGAAATCAGCAAATTAGAACTTATATAAATTACGGATTAATGGTTCTTGGAATTTTAGGTTTGATTGGATTAGGATTCCTGTTAAAAAGAAGAAGCGACAGACGTCCTGATGTTTCTCTTGCAGGAGCAAGAATTGGTGATATATCTTCGGACTTTTCTATTGATTCACTGGAAGATTTGGATCCTCTAACTGCAGAAAAGGCTGAAATTCAAAGAAAAGTTGAAAGATTAGCTAAAACACAGCCTGAAGATGTTGCAAAGGTAATTAAATCCTGGTTAATGGAAGATATGAGGTGAACTAATTGGCTAGAGATAAAGTAATGGGAAGACAAAAAGCAGCAGTATTATTAATTTCCTTAGGTCCAGAGCAATCTGCTCAGGTTATGAAAAACTTAGGTGAAGAGGAAATTGAACAGCTGACTTTGGAAATAGCCAATGTTCGTAAGGTAGATGCAGAACAAAAAAATAAAATATTTGAAGAATTTTACCAGCTATATATGGCAAATGAATATATTGCTAAAGGCGGTATTGATTATGCAAAAAGCGTTCTTGAAAAAGCACTTGGCAACCAGAAAGCCATTAGCATAATAAATAAACTTACTTCATCTTTACAGGTAAAACCTTTTGATTTTGTAAGGAAAGCAGATCCAAGTCAGCTTGTAACCTACATCCAGAATGAACATCCACAAACAGTGGCTTTAATACTTGCCTACCTTGATCCAGATCAATCTGCTGCAATTTTGGCTTCTTTGCCTGGAGAAATGCAATCTGATGTAGCAAAAAGAATTGCACTTTTGGACAGAACTTCTCCAGAAATAATTAAAGATATTGAAGATGTTTTGGAAAAGAAACTATCCAACTTTATGGTTCAGGATTTTACCTCGGCTGGTGGAGTTGAATCTATTGTTCAAATTTTGAACAAAGTTGACAGAAGTACTGAAAAAGCAATATTGGAAAATCTTGAAGTTCAGGATCCTGAATTAACAGATGAGATTAAAAGACTTATGTTTGTATTTGAAGATATTATTCTTCTTGATGACAAAGACATTCAGAAAGTTCTTAGAGATATCGAACAAAAAGATCTTGCTCTTGCAATGAAAGGTACAACTGAAGAAGTTAAAGATAAAATCAAGAAAAATATGTCCAAAAGGGCAGCAGAAACCATTCAGGAAGAAATTGACTTTATGGGACCTGTACGTCTTAGAGATGTTGAAGAATCTCAGCAAAGAGTTGTTGCGACTATCAGAAGACTTGAAGATTCAGGTGAAATTATTGTTGCCAGAGGTGGAGGAGACGATATAGTTGTCTAGGATTATAAAAGCAGATCGCCTTACTTATACCACAACTAAAAAAAGAACATTTACGGAAGATAAAAATAATGTTCCCGCAAACTCTTCTTCTGAAGTTGAAGATATTTATAATGAAACAAAAAAAATGGTTGAAGAATTAATTGAAAATGCAAGAATAAAAGCGGAACAAATTCTTTATGAAGCAAAAATTAAAGCAGAAGTAATGATAGAAGAGAGTAAAGAAGAGATTGAAAAACAACTAGAAGAAGCATGGGATAAAGGATACTCAGAAGGAAGAAATAAGGGAGAAAGAGAATATCTTGAATTAAAAGAAAATGCAAATAAAGTAATTCAGGAAGCTTTTATAGAAAAAGAAGCATTATTAAAAAATTCTGAGCGGGAAGTCCTTAATTTTATCACAGATACACTTGATAGAATATGTTTTGGCTCAATAGTTGATAAAAACAATCTTATTCTTGAGGTATCTAAGTATTTAATTGATTTTGTAAAAGATTCAAAAGGACAAGTAATCCTAAAAGTTTCAGGAACAGATTTCGAATTTTTAAACACTCATACGGAAGAGCTTGCTGCTTTGTTAACTACAGGTACCTTATCAGTTAAAATGGACAAACATTTAAACCAGGGGCATTGTATGGTTGTTTCTGAAAAGGGTATTCTTGAAGTGGATTTGGAAGAAAATTTAGAAAAAGTCAAAGCAGTTCTACAGGATGTGGTTAGCGGTGATTGAGTTAAATAAGTATAAAAGTAAAATCAGAAGAATTCCTATGATTAAAAATAAAGGTTATGTTGATCAGGTAATTGGTCTGATTATATATTCTGTAGGTCCCAGAGCTTCCATTGGGGAGCTTTGTTATATTAATAACGGAAAAGAACAAATTCCTTCGGAAGTGGTAGGCTTTCGTGATGATAAAATATTGCTTATGCCCTTGGGTGTATTTACTGGAATACGACCAGGTACAGAAGTAATAGCAACAGGTTCAACTTTAAATGTAAAGGTTTCAGAAAAACTACGTGGGAGAGTGCTGGATGCCCTGGGAAACCCTATGGATGGTCTTGAATCTGTTGAAGGCAAGCCTTGTTCACTAACTAATACTCCACCTCATCCCTTGCAAAGAAAAAGGATAGATGAGGTTCTTCAGGTTGGAGTAAAAGTTCTCGACGGAATGCTTACCTGTGGTATTGGCCAAAGATTAGGTATTTTTGCAGGGAGTGGTGTTGGAAAAAGTACTTTGCTGGGAATGATATCCAGAAACTCCAAAGCAGATATAAACGTTATAGCACTAATAGGTGAACGGGGACGGGAAGTAAAAGAATTTCTTGAAAAAGATCTTGGACCTGAAGGTTTGGAAAAATCTATTGTTGTTGTAGCCTCTTCGGACCAACCAGCCCTTTATAGAATCAAAGGAGCATATACAGCAACAGCAATTGCAGAATATTTTAGAGACAAGGGCTATAATGTAATGCTTATGATGGATTCTGTAACCAGATTTGCCATGGCTCAAAGAGAACTAGGTTTGGCAATAGGAGAACCACCAGCAACTAAAGGATATCCACCATCAGTTTTTGCAGAATTACCAAAGCTTCTTGAAAGAGCCGGAGCCTCAGATAAAGGAACTATTACAGGTCTCTACACAGTTCTTGTTGATGGAGATGACATGAACGAACCCATTGCAGATGCTGTAAGAGGGATTCTTGATGGCCACGTAGTTTTAAGCAGAAAAATTGCCTCCCAAAATCACTATCCATCTGTGGATATTTTAAACTCTGTAAGCAGAGTTATGAAGGACATAGTAACCAATGAACACTACAATCTGTCTCAGTCTTTAAAAGAGCTTACAGCAGTGTATAACGAGGCTAAAGACCTTATTGATGTAGGTGCTTATGTAAAAGGCAGTAATCCGAAAATTGACCGGGCAATGCAGAAAATTGATGCAATTAATACTTTTTTAAAGCAAGATGTATACGAGAATTATTCTTTGGAAGATACAGTTTCAATTATGAAAAAAATAATAAATGATGGTAAAAGCTAATGGCCAGATTCAAATTTCGTTTAGATATTCTGTTGCGTCTTGCTCAAAATAAGGAAGAAGAAGCAAAAAAAGAACTGGCATCCTGGCAAAAACAATTATTAGAAGCACAAGAGAAACTTCAAAAAATTTTAATAGAAATTACCAGTTCCTTAAATGAAAAGTCAGCAAAAAGAAATATTAATGAAATTTTGTTATATGAAGCATACTTAGAAAGCTTAAGAAATCAGCAGAAAAAAACTGAAAATGAAATTGAATATTTTACTGTCGAGAGAAACAAAGCAATTTTAAAATTACAAGAAACAATAAAAGAAAGAAAAATATTGGAAAAATTAAAAGAGAAGAAACTAGAGCAGTACATTTTTGATGAAAATCAAAAGGAACAAAAAGAAGCAGATGAAGTTGGATCAAAAATATTTATAGATGGCAGGTGAATTAATGAGTAATAAAAAACTGGTAATCACAATAATTATTCTTGGTATAATTTTTGCCCTAATCGGTTTGCTTCTTGCAATGAATGCTTCAGGAGTTTTTGATTTAAAAGCTGCTCTTGCAGATATGCCAATTATTGGAGATAGATTTAAGGTTGAAGATCCCTTAATGGTTGTAGCTCCCCTTGAGGATCAAAATAAAGCCTTGCAAACAGAAATTGAGGAATTAAAACTTCTTCTTGCTGAAAAGGAAAAAGAATTAGGAACCTTTGATGATGAAAGAGAAAAATATGAACTAAGAATAACAGAACTTGAAAAGAGTATTGCAGAAGTTCAGCAAAAAGATATTCAAAGTGATCAGCTTGCCCAAATTTACGGGAAGATGGAAGATAAGCAAGCAGTAAGAATTTTTGACAATCTTGACGATAACACAGTTGTAAGTATCTTATTAAAAATACCAAGTGAAAAAACTGCCTCCTTTTTAGCAGGAATGGATCCTATGAGAGCCGCTAAACTTACAGCGATTCTTACCGATAAAGCAATAGAAGCTGTGAACTAAAACTGCAGCAATCTTATCGGGCAGGGAGGTGAAAAAATTGAATACAGGAATGCAAATATTATCATTTGTTCAGGTTTCGGGACCTGTCAGTATGTCAAAGAGTATAGGCTCATCAAATCCTTTTGGGGGTAGCGGTGAAGGAAAATCCTTTGATAACGTACTGGCAGGTCTTTTAGGTTCTGGAAATCTTTCTCAAAAAGCTGGGGTAGATGGTGATTTGCCTGGAATAACTTCAGAAGAAGGGGAAGAATCATCCGAAGTTATGGAAAGCATGGGAGTTTATGGAACTTTAATCGAGGCCTTGCTTAATGTTCAGGGGAATGAAGATGGGGAGATAGAAGAATTAAAAACTGCATTAGAAAATCTTCCGAAAAATCTAAATGAAAATCTTCAGGAAAAAATTATGAAACATTTGTCTGATATAAAAGATGTTGATGTTCCCGAAGAATTTGGCCTTCTTAAAGACAAGCTGATTAATCTTTTTAAGGATAACAATCTTTTACCAGCAAAATTTCTTGAAAAAATATTTTCAGAAGATAATATTAAGGAATTATCTTTAAAAGACAAAGCTGAATTTACAAGTCTATTAGGTAAAGAACTTACTGGTATTTTAAAAGAAACAGTAAATAAAGATGTTTCCCAAGGATTAAATAAGCTTATATCTTTAAAAGATATAGTTCAGAATTTTTCTTTGAAAGACACTCCGGTGGTTAATCTTATTAAAGATGATGGAATTCAGGAAGTTTCTAAAAAAACTGAAAGATTAAAAGAAGCCAGGGCAGAAGTAAACTCACAAAGTAATCAGAATTCAGAAATTAAAGCTGGAGCAGAGCAGACAGCTGATAAATCAAATTTATCTTTCCAAAAGAGTCTTGATGAAAACATCAGCAAACTAACAGATTCGCAAAAAGTTCAAGAAAAAGTAGAGCCGAGAAATCTTCCCAGGTACATTGAAAATCAAATAAAAAATAGTTTTAAAACTGGAGAAGCAGGTTACAGAGAAATTACAGTAAAAATCAATCCAGAACATCTTGGTAAACTTACATTAAAAATATCTGCTACAGAAGATTCAGAAATGACAGTAAAAATTGTTGCTGAAAGCCGTAATATTAAAGAATTTTTGGATACAAACTTATCAACATTGAGAAACAATCTTGAAAGCAGTGGAATCAGAAATGGTGCTTTTAATATTGAGATCGATTTTGAAAAGAATTTCAATCATTTTAACGGCTCAAATCAAAGTTTTTCTGG
This sequence comes from Clostridia bacterium, assembly GCA_009930175.1. GTDB lineage: Bacteria > Bacillota > Peptococcia > Peptococcales > SKKY01 > SKKY01. The sequence continues at coordinate 58,636 of RZYW01000001.1, read as the reverse complement.
TAACTCAAACAGAAAAGAAGGAAACAGCTCAAATGACGCTCAATCCTTTGAAGAAAAAATTGAAAGCATTTTCAATAATTCAGGAGGACTAGAAGTCCTGGCGTAAAGGAGGGAAAAGAAATGGCAGTAGGTCAGGTTAATAACCTTAATAATAATTACGGTTTTGGAAGCAAAACAGAAGCAAGGAATACAGGAGAACTTGGAAAAGATGATTTTTTAAAGCTTTTTGTAGAACAATTAAAAGCACAGGATCCTCTAAGTCCTATGGATAACAATGAATTTATTGCTCAAAGTGCCCAATTTACACAATTGGAACAAATGACAAACCTTAATACAAATATTACAAGTTTCTTAGAGCAGCAAACTACAGTTTTAAATTCAGTATTATATGCTCAAACATCAACTCAAGCCTTAAATCTTGTAGGAAAACAAGTTACAGCTTATGTGGCTAACGATGCAGAGGGTTTTGACAAAGTTGAAGGCGTAGTTGATAAAGTAACATTTAATGGTGCTTATCAGGTTCTTCACATAGGAGATAAAGAAGTATTCCTTGATGAGGTTTCAGAAGTAGGAATGGTTCCAGCAGAAGATGGAGCTGAAGAAAATGAAGAATAATTTTTTTATTGATAATAATATAAGGATTAATCCAGGGGTATCAAAACCCAGAACTCAGCAACCAATAAATAATACTGGAAACAGTTTTTCCGAAATATTAAATAAACAAATTGATACAGATAAGGAACTTAAATTTTCCAAACATGCTATGGAAAGGTTAAGTAACAGACAAATTAATATTTCACCAGAAAAAATGGAAAAACTAAATTCAGCAGTAGAAAAAGCTGATTTAAAAGGCTCAAAGGAATCTCTAATCCTTATGGATGATCTAGCATTTGTTGTCAGCATTAAGAACAGGACGGTAATTACTGCTGTTGACGGAAATAGCATGAAAGATAATGTTTTTACAAATATTGACAGTGCAGTAATAATCTAATAACGGGACTGGACCAAGGATGGAGGTCCCTCAGTCTGCCGAATGACAGAGGCAGAGAAAGAGGAGGAAAACATAATATGATGAGATCAATGTTCTCTGGTTTATCAGGCTTAAAAACACACCAGACAAAAATGGACGTTGTAGGTAATAATATTGCCAACGTAAACACAGTAGGTTACAAAAGAAGTACTGTAACTTTTAATGAAATGCTTAACCAGCAAATAAGAGGAGCATCAGCTCCAAGTTCAAATTTCTTTGGTGGTACAAATCCAATGCAGGTTGGTCTTGGTGTAACCGTAGGAAGTATTGATGTAGTTCACTCACCAGGTTCACCACAATCAACAGGCAGATCAATGGATATGTCCATTGAAGGTGAAGGATATTTTGTTATTGGACTAGGTTCCGATAATTATTATACAAGAGCAGGAAACTTTGGTTTTGACAGTGAAAATAATCTTGTTGCTTCAAATGGTATGAAAGTAAAAGGCTGGACAGCAGCAGTAGATGCAAGCAATAACTTTAATCTAGATACAAGTCAGGCAATTGCACCAATCAACCTAACGGCTCTTTCCACATCACAAATCATGCAGGCAACAAGTGCAATGACTATAGGAGTAAACTTAGACAGCAGACTGCCAGCAACAGGAGCTACTGATACAAAAACTTATATTTCAACCATTGCTACAGGAACAGAATTAGATGCTGCAACCTCAGCTTCTCCAGTTATCTTAAATATTGGGGAAGGAATAGTTGTTGATGGTACTTTCCAGATTACCGATGGGACAAACACTTTAACACTTGATTATAGTAATTCGGCAAATTGGGATGTGGATCCATCTTCAGGACTTTTGACTTTAAAAGGTCCAATGGCCATAAATTGGGATGATGCTGCTAATATACAGGTAAAGTATAAAAAAGCTGACTATCAAACATCTATGAAAGTTTATGATAATCAGGGTGGAGCTCATGACTTCACTGTAACGTATATGAAAACTGATTCAAATGAATGGGTTGCTAACTATGCAATAGATGGTGATGTAATTAGCATGGGTGCTGGGAATTCCTACACAAAGGATATGATTTTCAAAACTAATGGCCAGATAGATGATACAGTACCTCAAAATGCTGCTTTTGAGCTACCATTTACTTTCCCTGCAAGTTCAGGTTTGGATCCATTAAGTATTAATGTGGATCTTACTAATATGATTCAGGTTGCAAATGAGAACAGTACTTTATCTAACATTCAAAATGGTTTTTCACCAGGAAGTTTACAGAGAATTAGCGTAAACCAGACTGGACAAATTATTGGAACATTCTCAAATGGTGAAAACATTGAATTGGCCCAGGTTGCTCTTGCTACTTTCAGTAACACAAGTGGTTTAAGTAAAGTTGGAGACACACTTTTTGTTGAGTCCAGAAACTCTGGATTACCAGAATATGGAGCTCCAGGTACAGCTGGTAAAGGTAGTGTTAAACCAGAATCCTTAGAGATGTCTAACGTTGACTTATCTCAGGAATTTGTTGATATGATTATTACTCAAAGAGGTTTCCAGGCAAATTCAAGAATTATTACAACTTCTGATGAGATGCTTCAGGAATTAGTAAACCTTAAGAGATAAAAAGTGATATAATATCAGGGGGTAAAAATACCCCCTGATTATTAAAAAAAGGACGGTGTCATTATGATCAGTCTTACTAAATTTCAGGGGAAAGAGTTCTATATTAACTCGGATTTGATAGAAAGCATTGAAGAAACACCAGATACCATGATAACATTAATAACAGGCAAAAAAATTACAGTTAAAGAGACTGCTGATGAAGTAGTTGAAAAAGTAATTGAATTCAGAAAAGAAGCAGCAGGACCACCAAGGGTTATATGTAAACAATAAGACAAAAGGGGTGCCCGGGTAATGGATGTAGGTAGTTTAACAGGTGTTATATTAGGGATTGGATTAATATTAAGCTCAATAATGTTACAGGGAGCATTAGGTCCTTTTGTAAGTGTATCTTCTATACTTATTGTATTTGGAGGAACAATTGCAGCAACCCTTATTAATTTTAATTTATCTCAGGTTATAGGATCTGCAAAAATTGTAAAAATTGCTTTTATGCAAAATAAGCATGAAGAGCCAAAGGAAGTTATTGATAATATTGTCAGATTTGCTGAAAAAGCAAGAAGAGAAGGCTTACTGGCTCTTGAAGCTGAGGCTGAAACTCTCGATGATGATTTTATGAAAAAAGGTGTAGAACTTATTGTTGACGGAACAGATGCTGAACTAGTTAGGGAAATTTTAGAAACTGAATTAAGCTTCCTTGAGGAAAGACATAGAACTGGTGCCTCAATTTTTGATGGCATGGGAGCATCTGCTCCAGCTTTTGGTATGATTGGTACTTTAATCGGACTTATTCTTATGTTAGGAAACTTGTCAGACCCTTCAGCAATTGGACCTGGTATGGCTACAGCATTAATAACAACTTTATATGGTTCTTTTTTAGCAAACTTATTTTTTATACCAATTGCAGGTAAATTAAAATTAAGAAGTGCAGATGAAATATTAAATAAACAATTAGTAATTGAGGGAATTTTGTCAATTCAGGCGGGTGAAAACCCAAGAATTGTTGCAGAAAAAATGAAAGCTTTCTTAAGTCCTTCATCAAGAAAAGCTTTTGAAAAAAATGAAGAGGTTGAGTAAAAATGGCCAGAAAAAAGAAAGTAGTTCAGAACCCTCCAGGAGCTCCTTTATGGATGACTACTTATGGGGATATGATTACTCTCGTTCTTTGTTTCTTTATTTTACTTTTTGCTTATTCATCAACAGATACTGTAAAATGGAAAATGGTTGTTTCTTCTCTTAAAGGTTCTATAGGAGTGCTGGATGGAGGAGAAACTTTGAATCAAACTGATTTACTAAATCAGGGTACAGATCCAGACTCCATTAGTGATAGTATTCTTACGGCTGTTGATGCAGCAGAAGCTGAGAAGCAGGATATCCAGGAACTTCAGGAAATTGTCCAGCAACTCAGGGAAGAGCTAAGTGAAGAAATATCCAGGGGAGAAATAATCGTACAACTTAATGAAAGAGGTGTTCTGGTAAGACTTCAGGATACTTTGCTTTTTGATAGTGGCCGAGCAGTGCTGCGACCAGAAGCAAGAACAGCTTTAAACGAAGTTGCTAATACATTAAGGGGTATTGACAGGTACTATAGAATTGAAGGACATACTGATGATGTTCCTACAGACCCCAGGACTTATGCAACAAACTGGGAATTATCTGCTGCCAGAGCAACAAATGTGTTAAGATATCTTGTAGAAAATGGTGGAATGGATCCTTTCAGAATGTCTGGTGGAGTATTTGGGGAATATTATCCCTTAGTTGCCAATATTGACAGAGAATCAAGGCAAAAAAACCGAAGAGTTGATATAATTGTTTTAAGAGATGATGTTTCTTATACTGAAGAAAGGGTAGTTTTAAACTAATTTTTAGTTTAAAATTAGGGTATATATAATGGAAGAAAAAGAAAATGTTCAGAAAAACGAAAAAAAGGGTACCAGTAAATTGTTAATTATTGGTGGGGCAGTACTTTTATTAATAGTACTGGCAGCAGTTTTTATTATTGGTTTTAACATGCTTTCCGGTGGGGGAAGTGATGAAGATAAAACATCAATAGGACCAGTTTTTCAAACAGAGGAATATACCGTTAACCTTTTAGATGCTGGGGGAAGAAGGTTCTTAAGAACTCAGTTTTCAGTTGAAGTTGACAATAAAAAAGTACTAACAGAAATAAATACAAAACTTCCTATGTTTAATCATTCAGTATTAAGAGTTTTAGGAAATCTTACTTTAGAGGATTTAGAATTACCCGGATCAAAGGATAAAATAGGAGCACAATTAATGGGTGCCCTAAATGATATACTTGATGATGGTGAAGTTACCAATATCTTTTTTGAAGTATTTGTATGGCAATAAATATTCTTTAAATTGTTAGAGAGGTGGAAAAATGGCTGATATCCTGTCTCAGGAGGAGATAGATTCCCTTTTAAATGCCCTGCAAACCGGAGCTGTAGATGCAGAGGAAATGAAGGAAAAAGAATCTGACAAAAAAATATCTCTCTATAATTTCAAAAGGCCAAATAAGTTTTCAAAAGATCAGTTAAAAACTCTTCAATTTATTCATGAAAATTTTGCTCGCTTAGTTTCCACAATGCTTTCTGGTAAATTAAGAACAAGAGTAAGCATAAAGGTTGCTTCTGTTGAACAATTGACTTATGACGAATTTATCAGGTCTGTTCCAAATCCAACGATAATTAATATCTTCCAGCTAGACCCATTGGAAGGAAAATCAGTTTTGGAATTTAATCCTCAGCTAGTTTTTTTCATTATAGACAAACTTTTTGGAGGACCAGGGGTAACAAACTTTAAAGCAAGACCTTTGACAGAAATTGAAGAAATTGTTGTAAGCAGGTTTATGAAGGAAATGCTTGATCATTTAAGAGAATCCTGGGAAAACATTATTGATGTGAACCCGCTTTTTGAGTCTTTGGAAACAAACCCTACATTTAGCCAGATAGTATCACCTACAGAGATGGTAATTTTAATTACATTAAACATCCAGCTTGGAGAAGAACTTGAAGGTTTTATGAATATTTGTATACCATGTTACAGTCTTGAACCAATTGGCAACAAGCTTAATGCAAAATTCTGGTATGGTTCTGAAAGTAAAACACAAACAGAAGATATTATTAATACCCTTAACAGTAAAGTAAAAAGAACTAAAATGGATGTATCTGCTGTTTTGGGAGAAACTTACATAACCATCAAAGACCTGTTAGAGTTCAGAGTTGGTGATGTAATAAATCTGGAAAAACATGTTGATGATGAAATTGATATAAAAGTTCAAAAAAGAAAAAAATTCAAAGGGAAGCTTGGTTTAGTTGGTAAATCAATTGGGGTACAAATAACCAGGCCTATATTTGATAATGATAATGCAGAGGAGGATGAAGTTATATGAGCGATGGATTATTATCCCAAGCGGAAATAGATGCCTTATTAAGAGGTTCTGACGATGTTGAGTCAGATTTTATTCCTGAAGATATCAGTGGTGATGAGCTTAGTGATATTGAAAGGGACGCCGTTGGAGAAGTATCGAACATTACTTTAGGAACAGCTTCAACTACTCTTTCAACCTTACTTGGTAAAAAAGTATCAATAACGGTTCCATCCGTTAAAATAATTAGTGTTAAAGACTTTGAAATTGAGTATGGTTATCCGCACACAGTAGTAGATGTAAAATACACTGAAGGATTAGTAGGCAGCAATGTCCTTATTCTTAAGAATATGGATGCAGCTATTATTGCCGATTTGATGATGGGTGGAGAAGGAAAACCAGAAGTTGAAGAATTAAGCGAACTCCATCTTAGCGCTGTAAGTGAAGCTATGAATCAAATGATGGGATCAGCAGCCACTTCCATGGCTACTTTGGTAAACAGACCAATTAACATTGCTCCCCCTCAGGTAGAAATTGTTAATATTTCTGAAGAAGGTTTAAAATTCTTAGATCCAACACTTAATAAAATTGCTTTAGTTACTTTTAATATGCAAATTGAAGGTTTAATTGATAGTAAATTAGTTCAAATTATTCCTCTTGATTTTGCTAAGGAAATGGCAGTTTCATTGATTGGAAATATAGGTTCTACTCCTTCAGGAAGTCAGGAAGTTCAAAGAAAAGAAACACCAGTTGCAGCTCAAGCTCAGCCACAAAACAATCCAAGACCTCAGGAAGAAAATTATTCAGGAGGTAACTATTCACAGCAACCAATGAATGATTCAAGAAATAATCAAAATAATATTAATGTATCTCCTGCAGAGTTCCAGCAGCTGGATTATAGTGTTAATGTTACAGGTTCACAAAATCTTGATCTTATCCTTGATGTTGCTCTTAATGTTTCAGTTGAATTGGGCCGTACGCAGAAAACAGTAAAAGAAATTCTTGATTTCTCAACAGGTTCTATAATAGAATTAAATAAGTTAGCAGGGGAAGCAGTAGACCTAATGATAAATGGTAAATTGTTTGCCAAAGGTGAAGTGGTTGTTATAGATGAGAATTTTGGGGTAAGAATACTCGATATTGTTAGTCCTATAGAACGGGTTAAAAAATTACAATAAAAGGGGAAAGATATAATGGCACAGAGAATTTTGATTGTTGATGATGCGGCATTTATGAGAATGATGATTAAGGATATTTTGTCCAAAAATGGTTTTGAAGTAGTTGGAGAAGCAGAAAACGGTGCTGTTGCAGTTGAAAAATATGCAGAACTTAAGCCAGACTTGGTTACAATGGATATTACAATGCCAGAAATGGACGGAATTGAGGCATTGAAAAAAATTAAACAATCAGATCCAAGTGCAAGAATTGTAATGTGCAGTGCTATGGTACAGCAAGCTATGGTTGTTGAAGCAATTCAAGCTGGAGCAAGAGATTTTATTGTTAAGCCTTTCCAGGCAGACAGGGTTCTGGAGGCTGTTTCAAAGGCTCTGTCATGAGAAAAATAATTACTTATATTTGCATAATGGTCTTAATTCCTGTCCTTACATTTGCAAATCAAGAACTAAATCTTCCCGAGAATACTCCGGATGCGATAAATTTAACTGAGGGTACCACCAATATTGGTTTTTTATTGGTAAGGTACCTGATTGCAGTTATTTTTGTTGTGTCCTTGTTGTATTTTACTTTGAAATATATTACTAAAAAAAATGAGCCAAAATACCGTGAAGGCAACTGGTCCAATGTCCTTGATTTTAATTATATGGGAAATAACAGAGGCCTGTATTTAGTAGAAATTAATAATGAAGGTTATGTTATTGGAAGCACTGAGAACTCCCTTAATCTTTTAACTAAAATAGATAATCAGGATTTTGAAAAAATTAAGAGTGAAATGATTTTAAATAAAGAGTTTAATGATTTCACCTTTAATCCTTTTAAAAAGAAAGAACAAGAATCTTTTCAAAATCATCTTAAACAAAATATTAAACTTGCTGAAAAGTATTTTAAGAAGAAAAGGGATTAGTATGAATAAAAATAAATTTTCATTAATAATATTATTAATTATTTTTTCTTTATGCATACCTGGTGTTTATGCTCAGGAATTTACAATTCCCGGAATTGAACTTGGCCTGACAAATGCAACAGAGCCAGAAGATGTAGCTATGAGTCTGCAAATTGTTTTTTTACTAACAATTTTAACCTTAGCACCTGGAATTCTAATTTTAATGACATCATTTACCAGGGTGGTTATTGTTCTTTCCTTTGTCCGCCAAGGTTTAGCTACACAACAAATGCCACCAAATCAGGTTATTATTGGGTTAGCCCTTTTTATAACTTTTTTTGTTATGAGTCCGGTATTTTCAGAAGTAAATACTAATGCAATCCAACCATATATGAATGAAGAAATTTCCCAGGGAGAAGCTTTAGACAATGCTCTAAGTCCTGTAAGGGAATTTATGTTTAAATACACCAGGGAAGCAGATTTAGCGATGTTTATAAGCGCATCAGATACAATCAGACCGGAGACAAAAGATGATGTTCCTTTATATGTATTAGTTCCAGCTTTTGTTATAAGTGAAATTAAAACAGCCTTTCAAATTGGTTTCTTAATATTTATTCCATTCCTGGTAATAGATATGATAGTAGCAAGTGTACTAATGTCTATGGGTATGATGATGTTACCCCCAATGATGATTTCCTTGCCTTTTAAAATTTTATTATTTGTTCTGGTAGATGGCTGGCATATGGTAGTAAGGTCACTGATTACAGGCTTTTAGGAAGGAGAAGGATAAAAATGACTCCAGAATTGGTTATATACATAGGTAGAGAAGCAGTTTATACAGTGCTTCTTATTTCCGGGCCCTTATTAATAGGTAGTATTCTTATTGGTTTAACTATCAGTATTTTCCAGGCAACTACTCAGATTCAAGAACAAACACTTACTTTTGTTCCAAAAATAGTTGCAATTTTTGTTATGATTGTTGTTCTTGGCCCCTGGATGCTTAATATTCTTATAGCCTTTACCCAGAATTTATTTACAATTATGACAAGATTAGGAAGTTAAATTATGGAATATATTCAAATTTTTTATGAAAGTTTTCCCACATATCTGATGGTCTTTTTCAGAATAATTGGTTTTCTGATTATTGCACCACTATTTAGCAGTAGGAATGTATTATCAATGATGAAAGCTGCATTAGCAATGCTGATCAGTATCCTGGTTGTACCAACTATGGTTGATACCCCTTTCTTAACCATTGAATCGTCCTTACTGCTTTTTTTTATATATGCTTTAAGCGAATTCGCAATAGGGCTGTCCATTGGATTTGTCGCAACCTTGTTCTTTGATGCCATAAATTTAGCAGGTCAATTAATAGATATGCAAATGGGTTTTGGTATTGTGAACGTAGTTGACCCCCAGTCAGGTGCTCAAATGCCGGTAATGGGTACTTTTAAATATTTTTTAACAATGTTTTTTTACTTATCCCTAAATGGTCATATTTTATTACTTGATGCATTAATGAAGTCTTATCAAATAATTCCCCTGGGTAATTTTACTGTAGATATGAATTTAATGAACTTTATTATTTATATTACAACTAATCTTTTTGTTGTGGCATTAAAAATAGCGCTGCCATATGTAGGAGCATTATTTGCAACAGATTTCATTCTTGGAATAATAGCAAGAACAGTACCTCAAATGAATGTTTTTATGATTGGTATGCCCTTAAAAATTGGGATAGGATTTATACTTACTATAATAATTATTCCTTTATATATATATATGTTAAGTGCGTTTTTTGAAAAATCTTTTACCGATATCTATACTTTGATAAGGGTGTTATCATGAACAGATATTACGTTAACCTCCAGTTATTTGCTGGAGAGAAAACTGAAAAACCAACCCCTAAAAAACTGGAAGATGCCAGGAAAAAAGGCCAGGTTGCAAAAAGTGTTGAAATAAATTCAGCAGTTATTTTGCTGGTTACACTAATTTTTCTTAGGATATTTATGGGGGACATGATAAGAAATATGGAAGCTTTGTTCATAACTTTTTTCCAGTTTGATACAAATGCTACAGTCACTATCGAAAGTGTTCAACACATATATATAACCACTTTGCTTTGGTTAGCCAGAATTGTTTTACCTATAATGGTACTAAGTATGATTGCAGGTGTTTTGGCAAATTATCTTCAAATTGGTTTTTTGTTTACAACAGAACCATTAAAAATGAAATTGGAAAAAATTGATCCAATAAAAGGTTTCCAAAAGATTTTTTCTAAAAGAACACTAATGGAATTATTTAAATCAATTTTTAAAATAGCAGGGATTCTTTACTTAAGTTATACGGTTATAAAAAACAGAACAATGACTTTCCCACAATTTATGGATATGGATATTCAAGTATCTCTTGTATTTATTGGAGAATTAATTTTTTCAATAATATGGAGAGTTTTGTTATTTTTGCTTATATTGGCAATTATTGATTTTATTTTTCAAAAATACGATTATACGGAAAATCAAAAAATGTCAAAGCAGGAAATTAAAGATGAATATAAAAATATTGAAGGGGACCCTTTAATTAAAAGTAAAATAAAAGAAAAACAAAGACAAATGGCAATGAGTAGAATGATGCAGGAAGTTCCAACTGCGGATGTAGTTATAACTAACCCAACACATTTTGCTGTAGCTTTAAAATATGTTCCAGGTATGGCAGCTCCAAAAGTAATTGCTAAAGGGCAGGATTATGTGGCAATAAAAATTAGAGAAGCTGCAAAAGAAAATAATATTATTTTATATGAAGATAAACCATTGGCCCGTGCTTTGTATTATAATGTAGAGATAGGTCAGGAAATACCAGGAGAAATGTTCCAGGCGGTGGCAGAAGTACTTGCCTACGTATATAAATTAAAAAATAAAATAATTTAATGGGTGAATAAATGGCAAAGACAGACAATAGTTTAAGTTTACTAACTAAATATAGTGATATTATGGTAGCCGTTGGAGTAATTATGATCGTTGTTATGATGATTATTCCTTTACCAACCTGGCTTTTAAGCTTATTGATAGTATTTAATATATCTCTTGCTTTAATTATATTGCTTGTTGCCATGTATAATGAAGACCCTTTGCAGTTTTCAATATTCCCGGCATTATTGTTAATTATGACATTATTCAGATTAGCTCTTAACGTATCTTCCACAAGATTAATCTTATTGGAAGGAGACGCTGGAGAGGTTATTGAACAATTTGGTAATTTCGTTGTTGGTGGAAATCCAATTGTTGGTTTAATTGTTTTCTTAATCTTAGTATTAATTCAATTTATTGTAATTACAAAAGGTTCTGAAAGAGTAGCAGAAGTAGCTGCCAGATTTACTTTAGATGCAATGCCAGGTAAGCAAATGGCTATAGATGCAGACTTAAACGCAGGACTAATTAATGACATAGAAGCTCGTCAGAGAAGGATAGATATTCAAAGACAAGCAGATTTTTACGGAGCTATGGATGGTGCAACAAAATTTGTAAAAGGTGATGCTATAGCAGGTATAGTAATTACCCTGATCAATATAACTGGTGGTATAATAATAGGTACCTTTCAATTAAATATGGGAAGCATTGGAGAAGTAGCTGTAAGATTTACTCTACTTACTGTGGGTGATGGATTAGTATCTCAAATCCCTGCACTTTTGTTGTCTACTGCAACAGGTATAATTGTTACAAAAGCTGCTTCTGATGCAAATCTGGGTAGTGATATGGTATCTCAGATTCTAGATAATCCGAAAGTTCTAACCATTACAGGGATATTTCTTTTCGGTCTTGCAGCAGTACCAGGGTTACCTTTCTTTCCTTTTGCAACAATAGGTGGATTTTTAATTTATATTGCTTATGTTATGAGAAAAACAGTCAGGGAAAGTATAGAAAAAGATGAAGTTGATGAAATAGAAGCCGAAGTAGAAGAAACAAAAAAACCTGAGAATGTATTTAACCTGTTAAATGTTGATACTTTAGAATTAGAGTTAGGTTATGGTTTAATACCTCTAGTTGATGCAAATCAGGGTGGGGATCTTCTGGATAGGGTAATTTTAATTAGAAGACAAATAGCAATAGAACTAGGAATTGTAGTTCCCCCTGTTAGAATAAGGGACAACATGCAGTTAGAACCAAATAAATATTTAATTAAACTAAAAGGTGTAGTTATGGCTGAAGGAGAGCTTCTTCTAGATAGGTTACTTGCAATGAATCCAGGAGAAGAACTGCAGCTTGCAGGAACAGAAACCCTGGAGCCAGCCTTTGGCTTACCAGCTCTTTGGATAGAAGAAAAAGACAGGGAAGAGGCAGAAATTTCCGGATGTACAGTTGTAGATCCGCCATCTGTATTATCCACGCATCTTACAGAATTTATAAAGAACCACGCTACTGAAATAATTTCCAGACAAGATGTACAAAATATTATAAATCATGTTAAAGAAACTTCTCCATCAGTTGTTGATGAAGTTATTCCTAGACTATTATCATTAAGTGAGGTTCACAGAATTATTGTTAATTTGCTTAGTGAAAGAGTGCCAGTAAGAGACATGGTTACTATTTTTGAAGCTATAGGGGACTACTCTGGCGTTACTAAAGATCTTGATATTCTTACAGAGTATGTAAGACAATCCATTTCAAGACAAATAATAAATTCATATATAGAAAATAACACTTTAAATGTAATAACACTTTCACCAGAAACAGAAAAAATTATCAGAAACAGTGTTCAAGAAACAGATGGAGGAAACTATCTTGCTCTTGAGCCAAGACAGGCTCAATCTGTCGCCAATGAACTTTCAGCAATTATCGAGAAAAATGCTGTAATGGGGCTTCAGCCCGCAGTATTAACTCCTCCGATAATAAGACTATACTTCAGAAGGTTAATAGAAAGAAATTTTCCATCAATACCAGTACTTTCATATAATGAAATTCCGCAGAATGTAAATATTGAAGTTGTGGGGACGGTGAATCTTAAATAATGAAAGTTAAAAAATTTACTGGGAAAAACATACAGGAAATATATCAGCAAATTAAACTTGAAATGGGAAAAGATGCTGTAATTCTTCATACAAAAAAACAAAAAAAAGGTGGGTTCTTTGGCTTTTTTACAAAAGAATTTTATGAAGTTACTGCAGCGGTGGAAGAGTTCTACTATGACGATGAGGAGAGTCTGGAAGAAAAGAAAAATGAAGAAATTAAACAAAGTAATGCCCCTAATGTTATCAACCAGCAAATTTCACTTCCCCAGGTAAAAGCTGAAGAAGTAAATATTCAAGACTCTGTTGATGTAATTAGTACATCTCAATCAGAGTTAACCGAAATGCAAAAGAAAATGGATGAAATGATGTCCTTAATTGAATCTGGGAACAATTCATTTAAAGGAGAATTCAAAAAAATATATGAACGCCTTACGGAACAGGAAGTAGACCCTAAAATTGCTGCAAGAATGATTAAAAGAGTAGAAAAAAAATATTTTGAAAATGGAGCCGGAAGTTCTATTTATGATCTTTTAAAAGAAGAAATATTAAGAGTAATAAAAACTCCAAAGCCAATTGAGAATATTAATAAAAATAAACAAGCTGTTGTAGCCTTAGTTGGTCCGACAGGTGTAGGTAAGACGACAACAATTTCAAAGCTAGCGGCAAATTATACAATTAATGATAAGAAGAAAGTTTCATTAATTACGGTAGATACTTACAGAATTGCAGCAGTTGAACAATTGCGAACAGTGGGAGAAATAATTGGGGTACCTGTTGAGGTTGTTTTCACGCCTCAAAATTTAAGAAATTCAATTAAAGATAATACAGATAAAGAACTAATATTTATTGATACTGCTGGGAGAAGTCATAAAAATACTATTCAAATGGCAGAGATTAAAGGTTTTCTTGAAGCTGCAGCTCCAGATGATATTTTTCTTGTTTTAAGTGCTTGTACTAAATATAAGGATATGCTTGATATTATTGAAAAGTATGAGTCTCTTAACATTAAAAAAATTATCTTCACAAAACTTGACGAGACAACTACATATGGAGCAATTTTGAACGTTATTGACAGAAGTAAAAAGAACTTATCATATTTTACTAATGGGCAAAGCGTTCCTGACGATATTGAAATAGTAAATCAGGATAAATATTATAATTTATTGATAGGGGACTTAAAGGATGAGTAATCAACTTGACCGTCTGAGGATATTAGCGGGGAATCTGAAGGCAGATGTTGAAAACAAAATAAACGGTTTTGAAAGAAAAACTAAAATTATTACTGTTGCTTCTGGTAAAGGTGGCGTTGGTAAGACTAATTTTACTTTAAATCTAGGCATTGCCCTGGGAGAATTTGGTAAGAAGGTCTTAATTCTTGACGCAGATCTTGGTCTTGCAAATATTGATGTTCTTTTAGGTGCCGCTCCCAAGTATAATTTATCTCATGTAATTAGTGGTAAAAGAACCATAAAAGATATAATTATAAAAGGACCCAATGATATAGATATTATTCCCGGAGGCTCTGGTGTATTTGAACTTGCTCAACTTCCAGAAGAAGATCTGAATACTTTTTTTACTCAACTTGCTCAAATCGATAATGAGTATGATTTCCTTCTTATAGACACAGGAGCTGGGTTAAATAAAAGTGTCCTTAGCTTCTCTTTGGCCGCAGACGAAGTTTTTATTATTACAATTCCAGAACCAACTTCTTTGACTGATGCATATGGATTAATAAAAACGATTAATAAACATAGATATGTGGGTAAGATAAAACTAATAGTAAACAGAGTTACTTCCAGAGAAGAAGGGGAGATAACAGGAAAGAAAATAAAGATTGTTGTTGAAAGATTCCTGGAGAATTGTGATTTACAGGTACTGGGTTTCATTAATGACGATAGAATGGTAATTGAAGCAGTTAAAAAGCAAGAACCCTTTTTAACATCATATCCAAATTCTATGGCGGCATCAGATCTTTATCATATTGCTGCAGATATTTTAGATATTACTTATGAAAAAAAGATAAATAAAGGGTTGAAGGATTATTTTTCCAGAATATCTTCACTATTAAGAGGTTGAAAAATATGGATAAAACAAAAGTATTAATTGTAGACGATTCCTCATTTATGAGGAAAATTATAAAAGACATATTAGAAAGCCAGCCAGACATCGAAGTAGTTGATTCTGCCCGAAATGGGAAAGATGCTTTGGAAAAGGTTATTAAACTACAGCCAGATGTTGTAACAATGGATGTAGAAATGCCAGTAATGGATGGACTTACAGCTTTAAAAGAAATTATGGAAGCAAATCCTGTTCCTGTAGTTATGGTAAGTAGTTTAACCAGCGAAGGGGCTGAAGTTACTTTAAAGGCCTTGGAATATGGAGCGGTTGAATTTATTGCTAAGCCAGGCGGGTCAATTTCTTTAAAGATGGAAGATATTAAAGACCAAATAATTGAAAAAATTAGAATTGCAAGTAAATCTAAGCCAAGAAGAATAATACTTGAAAAAAGAATTATTCAAACACCTACAGTAAGGAAAGAAACTCCAGTTCCACCGGCTTCGGTGCAGCAAAAGAAAACAGTTCTTCCTTTTCCGGTAATTTTAATTGGAACATCCACTGGAGGCCCCAGAGCACTTCATAAAGTAATGGATGACTTAAGCAGTAATATTAATGCTCCAGTTTTTATAGTTCAGCATATGCCGGCAACATTTACTAAATCTCTGGCAATGAGATTAGACAGTATTTCGAAATTTTCTGTTAAAGAGGCAGAGGATGGAGATATAGTAAAACCAGGCCATGCATATCTAGCTCCCGGAGGGCAACAAATGGGTGTAATATATACTGATGGAATTCTAAAAGTTAAATTAACAAAAGAAGAACCAGTAAACGGGCACCGACCTTCTGTTGATTATTTATTTAATTCCTTTGCAAAATATAACTTTTCAAAAGTAATAGCTGTTATAATGACGGGAATGGGTTATGACGGAAGAGATGGTATGGTAAAATTAAATGCACAAGGGGCGGTAACAATAGCCGAGTCTGAAGAAACGTGTGTTGTATATGGAATGCCAAAAGCTGCAGTTGAGGCAAATGCAGTTGATGTAAAAGTTCCTTTAGATAATATAGCTTTTGAAATTTTGAACGCATATAAAAATATAACCAGATAGGAGGAGTTATTTTGAAAGAAATGCAAATAGTAGGTTTTATGCTGGGAGAAGAAGAATATGGGGTGGATATTCTTTCAGTAAATGAAATTTTAAAAATGACAAAAATTACACGAGTACCTAAATCAAGTGAATATGTAAAGGGTGTAATTAACTTAAGAGGTAATGTTGTTCCTATCTTGAATGTAAGAAAAAAATTCAAGGGCGAAGAAAAGATTGTTGACGATACCACCAGAATTATTATTCTGACAGTAAATGAAAATCGTTTCGGTATTATTGTAGATAATGTTACAGAAGTAATAAGAATAAAAGAAGAAGATATTGAAGAACCTAATCTTATCGATTCTATTGATAAAAAGTATGTTGATGGTGTTGGTAAGTATAATGGAAGATTATTAATACTTTTAAAACTTGATCAAATTTTAACAATTACAGGATCAGAAGAATTAAAGGTAGAATAGGAGAATAAAATGAGATTTGAAGATTTAAGTCCAATACAGTTAGATGCATTAAAAGAGATAGGCAATATTGGTGCTGGAAATGCAGCAACAGCTTTATCGACTCTTTTGAACAAAAGAATAGACATGACGGTTCCTAAAATAGATATTCTTCCTTTTAATGAAGTAGTTGAAATTATGGGAGGAGCAGAATCTCTGGTTGCCGGAGGTTATCTGGAAGTTAAAGGAGAAGCTCCAATGAGTATTCTTTTTGTTATCCCTGAAAAAAGTGTTTCTCTATTCATGAAAATTCTTTTAGGTAAAGAGATGAAGAGCATTGAAGATTTCGATGAGATGAGTGAATCTGTAATTAAAGAGGTAACAAATATTTTAGCAGGTTCTTATCTTAATTCTTTAGGAATGTTTACTAATTTGGTTTTCGAAGCAACTGTTCCAGCTTTAGCTTATGATATGTCAGGAGCAATTATTGGAAATGTTCTTCAATTATATGGAGAAGTTAGTGACTATTCTTTTGTAATTGAAAGCGTTTTTCTTGAAGAAGAAGTTGAGGTAAAAGGTCATTTCTTCCTTCTTCCTGGGCCAGATTCTCTTTATAAAATATTAGAAAGACTGGGAGTATCTTAAACATGACTCAACATAAAGTTGGAATAGCCGAAGCTGCTGTATGTGATAAGAATGATACTATAATAACCATTGGCCTTGGTTCATGTATAGGAGTTTGTTTGTATGATTCTACGAAAAAAATTGCTGGAATGGTTCATATAATGCTTCCTGACAGTACTAATTCAAGAAACAATACAAATAGATTTAAGTTTGCAGATACAGGGGTACCAGATTTAATAACAAATATGGAAAAGATTGGGGCCTCCAAATTAAGAATGGTAGCGAAAATAGCAGGAGGCGCTCAGATGTTTAGTTCCTCAAATACAAGTGATATTATGAAAATTGGGGAAAGGAATATTGAAGCAGTTAAACAGCAATTAAAAAATAGTGGTATTAAACTAATTGCTGAGGATACTGGAGATAATTTTGGCAGAACTATCGAATTATTTGCTGAAGATGGTAGTTTGACTGTAAAATCAATAAAATTTGGGAAAAAGGTAATTTAAATATGGATATTAATAAGCTTTGGGAAAATTATCATAATAATAAAAACACAAAAACAAGAGAGCAGATAATTCTTAACTATGCTGGCCTTGTTAAAACCCATGCTTATAAAATTTACCAAAGTCTTCCAAGTATGGTGGAAGTAGATGATTTAATTTCTTATGGAACTTTTGGACTAATTGATGCTATTGATAAATTTGATCCGGGAAAAAATGTTATATTTGAAATATATGCTGCTTTGAGAATCAGAGGAGCTATTTATGATGGACTTAGAAAAATGGATTGGGCACCTCAATCTCTTAGAAGAAAAGCAAAAAAGATGGAAAAAGCATATCAGACTTTATTAAAAGAGTATGGCAGAGAGCCAGAAGAAGAAGAGATAGCGTCCTATTTAGAAATGGACGTTAATACATATCAAAAAAATCTAAATGATGCAGCATCTTTAACGATATATTCATTAGAGAATGCTTTAGAATCAGGCAGTGAAGATACTTACATATTAAAGGACTTTCTTGCAGATGATAAAGAGCCAGGACCTCAGGTTGTTGTGGAACGGAATGAATTAAAAAGTTTACTTATCGAAAAACTCAAAGAGTTAAACGAAAAAGAAAAATTAGTAATATCTTTAATTTATTTTGAAGATCTGACAACTAAAGAAGTAGCAAAGGTTCTTGAACTATCAGAGGGCAGGATCTCGCAAATTCACAAAAAGTCGATATTAAAATTAAAAGGGGCACTTCATAATTATATGGACCAGGGAAGGTAGGGAATTATGAATTATTACGAATGGACTACAGATGAAGAAAACTTTATTGTCAGGAAAAATCCTGAGATAACTGATATAGATCAACTAATATCATATTTTACCAGAGAGATAAAAATACGGAATATTAAACTGGACTCAATGGCAATAGCTAAATGGGCAGAAAGTGGAATCTCTGAGATTACAGTTGGTTCAAAAGAAAAAACAGACACTTCTGCAAAGGTTGAAATTAGTTATAACGGGAAAATGACCAAAGCTTTTCTAACAATGTATCCAGACCTTATAACAGGTGCTTTACCTTCTGCTGATATGGTTACCCAGGAAATATCAAAACAAGGTATTACAAATGGGATTATAGAAGTAGCAGTAATAAAAATTAAAAATTCAAAAGAACGATTTGTTGACGAGCTTTTTGCTGAAACCAGAGATGCTGTAAACGGAAAAGATGCAGAAATAATTTATCATTTTGCGAATGTTGGACCAGCTAAACCCAAGCTCTTAGAAGATGGAAGAGCAGACTTTTACAATACAAATGTAATTGAAAACGTAAAAAAAGGGCAGGTTATTATTGAAAAAAAACCTCCTACCACAGGAGTTCCTGGTTTAACTGTTAAAGGAAAAGCTATCCATGCTATGGATGGTAAAAACAAAAAGCTACCTATTGGAAAAAATATTGAACATTCATCTGATGGTTTTAAAGCAATAGCAACAATTGATGGTATGCTTTCAACTGCACGGAACAGAGTTTCCATACTTCCTATATTTGAAGTTAATGGTGATGTAGATTTTTCTACAGGAAATATAGAATTTGTTGGAAATGTAATTGTTAAAGGAAGCGTGAAGAATGGCTTTATGATAAAATCTGGCGGAGATGTTCATGTTTACGGAATTGTTGAAGGTGGTTCTATAGAAGCAGAAGGAAATATTTTTATTATGACTGGCATCAGAGGGTTAAAAAAATCTCATATTTCTGCCAAGGGAACAATAAGCACAAAGTTTATTGAAAATGCCAGTATCAGAGCTAATCTTGATGTAATTGCCGAAGAAGCTATTATGCATTGTGAAGTAGTTGCTGGAAATTCCGTTGTTCTTTCTAAAAACAAAGGGTTAATCGTTGGAGGCATAGTAAGAGCAGCTCAGTTTATAAAGTGTAAAAATATTGGTAATAACCTTGCGACCAGAACTGAGTTTGAAATTGGGGTAGATCCATCTTTGAAGGATGAATTTATGGAAGTTTCTAAAGAATATAATGAAATTAAAGAAAACATAAAGAAATCACGTCAAGGTGTGAGAATTCTTGAAGAAATGAAAGAAAGATTAGGAGAATTACCACCACCAAAGGAAAAAATGTTAATGGATTTAGCTCAAAGCTTAAAAAGTTCTATGGTTAAAGAAGAGGAGCTAAGGCATGAAGTTGTTGATTTTTCCGAAAAACTTAATCAGCTAAAAGAAGCTTTTATAGAAGTTGAAGAAACAATTAATCCAGGTACTGAGGTTAGAATTGGCGAGTACTCAAAAAGATTTACGAACCAAAACTATAAAGTGAAAATATACCTTAGCCATGGAGATATCGTTGTAACACCTTTAATTTAATGTTGGAAGTGGTGTGGTTAAAATGTCTGTAAGACCAATTGAATTCCAGGTTTCTATTCCTAAAACTTTTGAAGCAAGTAAAGATCAACAAAATTTCCTAAAAAGAGGAGATATTGATACGCAGCAGAAGGCTATTGCAGCTAATGAAGAAACAAGCAAAAGAATGAGTAGTGTTAATAATACGGATGAAACTGAAAAAAAAGGCTTACGGAATGATGAAGAAGGAAAAAATAAACGAGGGAACCAGGAAAATCAAAAGGAAAAAAATGAAGATGAAAAAGCAGCTGATATTAAATCATTTTGTTTTGATCCAGGTAAAATAGATATAAAAATTTAATTGATTTTATAACATAATTATGATAAAATTTACGACGGTGTTAAAACGCACGCTTTTGGATTGTTTTACTGTTGCTCTTTATTGAGTTGTAAAACAAGCAGAAAAAAGCGGAGGAAAAAAACGAGAGGAGGTGCCTGAATGGCGGTAGTTACTATGAAACAATTACTTGAGGCTGGCGTACATTTCGGACATCAGACAAGAAGATGGAATCCAAAGATGAGCAGGTTTATTTTTGGAGCAAGAAATGGGATTTATATCATTGATTTACAAAAATCATTGAAAAAAATCGAAGAGGCATATGACTTCTTAAGAGGTGTAGCTCAAGAAGGTAAACCGGTTATTTTTATTGGCACAAAGAAACAAGCACAAAATACGATTAAAGACGAAGCATTAAGATGTGGAGAATTTTTCGTAAACGAGCGTTGGTTAGGTGGAATGCTTACCAACTACAAAACAATCAAAAAGAGAATTGACAGATTGTTTGAACTTGAAAGAATGCAAGAAGATGGAACAATGAAGCTTCTTCCTAAAAAAGAAGTATTCCAGCTTCAAAAAGAACAGGAAAGACTTGAAAGATTTTTAGGTGGTATCAAGAACATGAAAACTCTTCCAGGAGCAATTTTTATAGTTGATCCTAAGAAGGAAAGAATTGCAATTCTTGAAGCTAAAAAACTTGGAATCCCTGTTATTTCAATCGTTGATACAAACTGTGATCCTGATGAGGTTGACTACGTTATTCCTGGTAATGACGATGCTATAAGAGCCGTAAACTTAATTACAAAAGTAATGGCTAATGCAGTATTTGAAGGAAAACAAGGAATGGTTAATGCTCAGAAAGCTGCAGAAGAAGCAGTTGCTGCAGAGGAAACAACTGAAGAAATAGAAGAAGCATAAAATAACTAAGAATTATGAGGAGGGGTACCATTAGGTGAATAAGCCATTAATGGCTGCCCCTTTTTGAATATGGGAGGTATGAAAATGTCTGTTACTGCAGGAATGGTAAAAGAGTTAAGAGAAAAATCAGGTGCTGGTATGATGGATTGTAAAAAAGCACTTATGGAAACAAATGGCGATATTGAAAAAGCAATTGAGTATTTAAGAGAAAAAGGTTTAGCAGCAGCTCAAAAGAAATCATCAAGAATTGCAGCTGAAGGTATTGTTGAAGCATACATTCACATGGGCGGAAAAATTGGTGTCCTTGTTGAAGTAAACTGTGAAACTGATTTCGTTGCTAAAACTGATAAGTTTAAAGCATTGGTTAAAGACATTGCAATGCAAATTGCTGCTTCAAACCCAAGCTATATCAGAACTGAAGAAGTTGATCCAACAGAATTAAATAAAGAAAAAGAAATATTAAGAGCCCAGGCTTTAAATGAAGGTAAACCAGAACAAGTTGTAGATAAAATGGTAGAAGGCAGAATCAAAAAGTATTACCAGGACATTTGCTTACTTGAGCAACCTTTTGTAAAAGATCCTTCAAAAACTGTTTCTCAAATGATTAATGAATCAATTAGTGAAATTGGTGAAAATATTCAGGTTAGAAGATTTACTCGTTACCAAATGGGTGAAGGTTTAGAGAAGAAACAGGATGATTTTGTAAACGAAGTTATGGCTGAAATTAATAAATAAAAAAGAACACTTTGTGTTCTTTTTTTTTAAATAATATAGCAAGGAGAATTCAAATGGGAAAACCTAAGTACAAAAGAGTTGTAATAAAATTAAGTGGAGAATCATTGGCAGGGAATCTTGGTTATGGAATAAATCAGGAAACTTTATCATCCTTTGCTTCTCAGGTTAGTGAAATTGTAAATCTTGGCGTTGAGGTTTCAATAGTTGTAGGCGGAGGCAATATTTGGCGTGGCGTATCAGGCAGCAAACATGGTATGGACAGAGCAACAGCAGACTATATGGGAATGCTTGCCACAGTAATTAATTCTCTGGCGCTACAGGATGCACTGGAAAATCATGGTGTTTCCACTAGAGTTCAAACAGCTATAGAAATGAGACAAATTGCAGAACCTTATATTAGAAGAAGAGCAATTCGTCATTTGGAAAAAAAGAGAGTTGTTATATTTGCCGCGGGTACTGGTAATCCTTATTTCTCTACAGATACAACTGCTGCTTTAAGAGCTGCAGAAATTGAGGCAGAAATTATTCTTATGGCAAAAAAAGTTGATGGAGTATACGATTGTGATCCTGTATTGAATCCTGATGCAATAAAATATAACAAATTAAGTTTTATTGAAGTAATAAATAAATCCCTTGGAGTTATGGATAGTACTGCTGCATCACTATGTATGGATAATAATATTCCCCTAATTGTTTTCAGTATATTAGAAGAGGGTAATATTAAAAAGGTAATATTCGGAGAAAAAATAGGTACTTATGTAGGAGGGTAAAAAATGTTAGATGAATTAATGATGGAAACAGAAGAAAAAATGGAAAGTGCTGTTAAAGCATTAAAAAGTGAGTATGCTTCATTAAGAGCGGGTCGTGCAACTCCCCAAATGTTAGATAAAATCCATGTTGATTATTATGGAGCAGAAACACCAGTTAACCAGCTAGCAAATATTTCTGTACCAGAGGCAAGATTACTGGTAATTCAGCCTTGGGATAAAAGTTCAATACCTTTAATTGAAAAGGCTATTTTGAAATCTGATATTGGAATCACTCCTTCAAGTGATGGAACACTTATCAGACTGGCGGTTCCTCAGCTTACAAATGAAAGAAGACTAGAACTGGTTAAACAACTAAAAAAGATGGCGGAAGAAATTAAAGTTAGAATTAGAAATGTTCGTCGTGATGCAAATGATAAGGTTAAAAAATTAGAAAAAGAAAAAGTAGTAACTGAAGATGAAGGCAAGATTTCTATGGATGATATCCAGAAATTAACTGATAAATCAATTGTTGAAGTTGAAAAAATTCTTGAGTTAAAAGAAAAAGAAGTTACAGAAATTTAAAGAAAAAGCCCTCCAAAATGGGGGGCTTATTATCTATAATGGTGAGTATTATGAAAAATAATGAAATTAGTTCTCAAATGATGCCTAAACATATTGGTATAATAATGGATGGAAATGGAAGATGGGCACAAAAGCGTGGTCTTCCACGTACAGCAGGACATAAAATGGGAATAGAATCTTTAAAAAAAATAGTAAGTTTTTCAGGGGAAATAGGGATAGAAGTTCTTACAGTATACGCATTTTCTACTGAAAACTGGAAGAGACCTCAAGAAGAGGTTTCAATTTTAATGTCTTTAATTATTGAATATATAAAAAAAGAACTTAATGTTCTTCACAGAAATGGCGTTAAAATAAATCCAATAGGTGAGTATCAGCAGTTACCTGAGAAAACAGTAAAAGAGATTAATAAAGCAATTGAAAAAACAAAAAATAATACAAAACTGACCCTAAATGTAGCATTAAACTATGGCAGCAAGGCAGAAATTACAAAAGGTGTTCAGGAAATAGCAAAGAAAATAATTCAAGGAGAACTTTCTCCAGATCAAATAAATGAAAAAATAATTTCAGACCATTTATATACTAAAAATCAGCCAGACCCAGATTTAATTATAAGACCATCGGGAGAAAAAAGATTAAGTAATTTTCTTATGTGGCAAGGTGCATATTCTGAATTGTGGTTTTCTGATGTACTATGGCCAGATTTTTCTGAAGAGCATTTACTTGAAGCAATTAAAGATTTTAAAAATCGTGACAGAAGATTTGGAGCAGTTAAAGAAAAGGAGAAAGATGAATGATTACAAGAATTATAACAGCTTTAATCGGCCTGCCGATCTTTTTGGGCTTGTTATACAAAGGAGAATATTATACCCAGATTCTTGTATTGGCAATGGTTTATGCAGGGATTTCTGAAATAGTAAATATTTTTAATATTAAGAATAAAAGTATAGTTTTATCTTTATTTCTTTTTTCTGCCATTACAATTTTTCCACCAGAATTTTTACTTCCATTTGAAACAGCAATGTTTTTTATGTTAACTCTTTTTATTATTTATATTAAGGATTTTACTCATAATAATGATGAGAATAAAGAAAAGTTCATAACAACAATAAAAGGCCTTTTTATTTATTTTTATGTTACTCTTTCTTTTTATCATTTAGTTCTACTAAGAAATATGGATGATGGCTTTAGATATATATTCTTCATGTTTATAATAATTTGGGTAACAGATAGTTTTGCATATTTTACAGGAATGGCTTTTGGTAAAAACAAACTAGCACCATCTATAAGTCCTAAAAAAACAATTGAGGGTTCTGTTGGTGGTTCTTTATCTGCATTAATAATTTCTTTGTTGATTAATAAGTGTTTTGCTATTTTCCCTGAGGTATCAATTTGGATTTTAGCAATTATAATATTATTTTTAACAGTTATTTCACAGCTTGGTGATTTGTTTGAAAGTTCAATAAAAAGAATTTATAATGTAAAAGATTCTGGAAAAATATTGCCAGGTCACGGTGGTGTACTGGATCGTTTTGACAGTACAATATTTGTTGCTCCCGTTTTTTATATTTTATTGAAGTTTTTAATTCTTTAAGAAAGCAGGATAATAATGAAATATACTGCACTACTTGGTTCAACAGGATCCATAGGGACTCAGACTCTTGAGGTAATTGATGAGTTTAATAAGGAATTTTCTGTTGAAATTTTATCTGCACATAGTAATTTTGAACTTTTAAGAAAACAAATAATTAAATATAACCCAAAAGTTGTATTTGTTACTGAAAAAAAATGTTATGAAAAGTTGATATCTTCCAATATTGAAGGTACTAAAATATATTTTGGTTTTTCCGATTTAACTCAAGTTCTTAATAATTATAAAATAGACATTTGTATTGGTGGGATTTCCGGAGCTGCAGGAATAGAACCAACTTTGAAGTTTCTTGAAAAAGGAATTACTGTTGCACTTGCTAATAAAGAAACTCTTGTTACAGCTGGGATATTGGTAAGAAATATAATTAATGAAAATGGCGCCAAGATCATAACTGTTGATAGTGAACATTCAGCAATAATGCAATGTTTGGAAAATACAAAAGCAGCCCGCAGAATTCTTTTAACTGCTTCCGGGGGGCCTTTTAGGGAATGGGCAGAAGAGGATTTACAAAAGGTAACCCTTGAAGATGCCCTTAATCATCCAACCTGGACAATGGGTAAAAAGATTACTATAGATTCCGCAACCCTTATGAATAAAGGATTAGAAGTTATAGAAGCAAATTGGTTATTTAATATTGATTATGATAATATTGAAGTTATTATTCATCCTGAAAGTATAGTTCATTCAATGGTTGAATATGGTGATGGAAGTATCATTGCTCATCTTGGACCAAAAGATATGAGAATTCCTATTCAGTAT
The DNA here is from genome assembly GCA_009930175.1 of Clostridia bacterium. Classification (GTDB taxonomy): domain Bacteria; phylum Bacillota; class Peptococcia; order Peptococcales; family SKKY01; genus SKKY01. The sequence goes on along the minus strand of RZYW01000001.1, from coordinate 32,806 downwards.
GCCTTAACTTATCCAGAAAGAATTAATAACTCTTTTCCAAAAATAGACTTAACTGAAATTGGAAAACTAAATTTTTATAAACCTGACTTTAAAAAGTTTCCCTCTCTTGCTTTAGCGTATGAAGCTGGGAGAATAGGGGGAACAATGCCTGCAGTATTGAACGCTGCTAATGAAGTTGCTGTTGAAATGTTTTTGAATAAAAAGATATCCTTTGTGCAAATACCACAAATTGTTGAAAAAGTGATGTCTGAACATAATCCTGAGTTTTATCCTGATTTAAATGAAATAATCAGAATTGATTCATGGGCAAGAAATAAAGCTGGTGAAATAAAATAATTAAACTTAAACTTGAGGTGATCTTTTGCAAACATTTATTGTCAGTCTGTTAGTTTTTGGTGTAATTATTGCTGTCCATGAGTTTGGCCATTTTGCTGCTGCTAAGATGGTTGGAATAAAAGTGGATGAATTTAGCATAGGTATGGGACCAAAAGTTTTTTCAAAACAAGGTGAAGAAACTCTTTATTCATTAAGAGGTATTCCTATTGGTGGTTACGTAAAGATGGAGGGCGAATATTACGAAGAAGGTTCTCCCGAAAGTAATAATCCTTCAAACTTTAACAATAAAACCGTTTTACAAAGAATATTTGTTGTAATTGCTGGAGTAATAATGAATTTTATTCTGGCAGTTTCCCTTTTCACAATAATCGGCCTTTCCTCTGGAGTACCTGCAGGGGATACTTTAATTACTCAAATTGTGGAAAATTCTCCTGCAGAAGCAGCAGGTTTTATGCCTGGAGATGTAATTGTTGAAATAAATGGTAAAAAGGTTACCAACAGAAATGAATTAGATACTGTTATTAAAACAAATCCAAATAAAGAGATTGAGTTTAAAGTTCAACGTGGTTCAGAAGTAGTTTCTCTCTATCCGGTTATTGGGGAAGGTGAAGAAAAACTTGGATTTTTAGGAATTGTGGGAGAAGGATATAAAATGGAAAAGCCAGGTTTTTTTGGCGCCGTAAAATATGCTTTTAGCGAAACCACAAGGCTGATGGTATTTATTATAGCTTCTCTTAAATTTCTATTTTCAGGACATATAGGCATAGAATCATTCTCCGGGCCTGTGGGAATAATTCAGGTAATAGATGAAACTGCAAAGGTTGGCCTTATGCCTTTGTTATATTTGACAGCCTTTATGTCTGCAAATATTGGTTTTGTAAATTTGCTTCCTATTCCTGGATTAGATGGAAGTAAAATAATTTTTCTTCTTTATGAAGGTTTAAGAGGGAAGCCTTTAGATAGAAAAAAAGAAGGAATAATTACTATGATTGGATTTGCATTTTTATTTGGTTTGTTTATTTTAATCACATATAATGATATAGCAAAATTTTTTAATTAAATAAAAAAGAAGGCCTTAAAATGTTTAATAGAAGAAAAACAAAAAATATTTTTATTGGTAATATAGGAATTGGTTCTGATTTTCCAGTATCAATTCAGTCAATGACTAACTCTGACACCAGAGATGTGCAAAAAACAATTTCACAAATTAAGGAATTGGCTGAGGCTGGATGCGAAATAATCAGAATAGCAGTGCCAGATATGGAAGCTGCTGAAAAGACAAAAGAAATTGTTGAGAAGTCTCCAATTCCTGTAGTTGCAGATATTCATTTTGATTATCGCCTGGCCTTGGAAAGTATTAAAAATGGAATTCATGGAATGCGAATTAACCCGGGGAATATAGGGAGTGAAGACAGAATAAAAGCAGTAGTTGATGCTGCAAAATTTCACAATATCCCAATAAGAATTGGTGTAAATTCAGGTTCTGTAGAAAAAGAAATGCTGGAAAAATATAATGGAGTAAATAGCAATTCTCTTATTGAAAGTGCTATGAAACATGTTAAAATTTTAGAGAAATTTAATTTTGATCAAATAAAAATTTCAATTAAAGCTTCTGAAGTTCCTTTAATGATTGATGTGTACCGAAAACTTGCTGAAAAAGTAGATTATCCATTACATTTAGGAGTAACTGAAGCAGGAAGTGTAAATACTGGAATAGTTAAAAGCTCAGTTGGAATAGGAACTTTATTAGCAGAGGGAATTGGTGATACCATAAGGGTTTCTTTAACAGGAAATCCTGTAAATGAAATTAATGTTGCGAAGGATATTCTTAAGTCTTTAAAACTGAGACAAGAGGGAATAGAAATAGTTTCCTGTCCAACATGTGGCCGATGCCAGGTTGATTTAGAAAAAGTTGTCCTTGAGGTTGAAGAAAAGACAAAAGGATTTAAAGAAAACATTAAGCTGGCAATTATGGGCTGTGTTGTTAACGGACCTGGAGAAGCTAAAGAGGCAGATCTTGGAATTGCCGGGGGTATAAATGAAGGGCTTCTGTTTAGAAAAGGCCAGGTAATACGTAAAGTAAAAGAAGAAGATATGGTTAATGAAATACTATCAGAATTAGATAAAATAAGGAGAGAAAAAAATGAGAGTAACTAAAGCATTATTACCTACACTAAGAGATGTTCCAGCAGAAGCTGAAATTATCAGTCACCAGCTCCTTGTAAAAGCAGGTTTTATTAGAAAAAGCGCAGCGGGAATATACAGTTATCTTCCATTAGCCTTAAGAGTTCTAAAAAAAATAGAAACTATTGTCAGAGAAGAAATGGATAGATCTGAAGCCCAGGAACTTCTTCTTCCAATTATTCAGCCAGCAGAGTTATGGGCTGAAAGTGGAAGATGGGATGTTTACGGAGACGAAATGTTTAGATTGAAAGACAGACATGACAGAGATTTTTGCCTTGGACCAACTCATGAAGAAATAATTACTGATGTAGTAAGAGGCGAAGTAAAATCATACAAGCAACTTCCTTTAAATTTATATCAAATTCAAAATAAGTACAGAGATGAAAGAAGACCTAGATTTGGATTAATGAGAGGCAGAGAGTTTATTATGAAAGATGCCTATTCCTTTGATCGTGATTTTGCTGGTCTTGATGTTTCGTACCAGACTATGTACGATGCCTATAGTAGAATTTTTGGCAGAATGGGCTTAAATTTTAGAGCAGTTGAAGCTGATTCTGGAGCCATTGGTGGGGATGATACCCATGAATTTATGGTATTGGCAGAAAATGGTGAGGCAACAATAGCATATTGTGAAAAATGCTCATATGCTTCTAATGTAGAGATTACAGAATGTATTACTCCAGAGAGAGAAATTTCTGAAAGCAAGGAATTAGAAAAAGTATCCACTCCAGATAAAAAAACAATCGAAGAAGTAGCAGAATTCTTAAAGGTATCTGGAGATAATACGATTAAAACTTTAGTTTTTAAAGCAGATGAGAAAATAATTGTAGTTGTTATAAGAGGGGACAGATCTCTAAACGAAATTAAGTTAAAAAGAGTATTAAAAACTGATATTCTTGAAAAAGCTGAAGAAGAAGAGATAAAAGAATTGTTCAATTGTGAACCAGGCTATATCTCACCAATTGGTTTAAAAGATATTACTATTTATGCAGACAATGAACTTAAATATATGAATGATGGAGTTTGTGGTGCGAATGAAGAAGGTTACCATTATCTTCATGCAGATGTTAACCGAGATTTTGGTAAAGTAGAATTCTATGATCTAAGAGAAGTTAATGAAGGGGACTCCTGCCCAAAATGTGGTGGAAATCTTGTTTTTGCTAAAGGAATAGAAGTTGGCCAGGTATTTAAACTAGGGACAAAGTATTCAGAAAAATTAAATGCAAAGTATTTAGATGAAAATGGCAAAGAACAGATAATGGTTATGGGCTGCTATGGTATTGGTGTTTCCAGAACAATGGCTGCCTGCGTAGAGCAAAATTATGATGAAAAAGGTATTATCTGGCCTAAAAATATTGCTCCTTATCAAGTAGTTGTAGTTCCTGTTCAGGTAAATGATGAAGTACAGTTCCAGGAAGCAGAGAAGTTGTATTCAGCACTCCTTTCTGAAGGTTTTGAGGCTGTCCTTGATGACCGTAAAGAGCGTATTGGTGTAAAATTTAACGATGCAGATCTTATTGGCTATCCTTTAAGAATTACTGTTGGTAAGAAAATAGCTGAAGGAATTGTTGAATTCAAAGCAAGAAATAATTCTGAATCAGAAGATTTAAATATCAATGAGGTTATATCAAAAGTAAAGGAATTTTATCTAAATGAGTAACAAATTACCCGCAGAACTATTTGATGAAAAAAATAATTGTCAGATTTCCAGTTTTTTAAAAGAACTGGAAATTTGTAAAGTATCTGTTTCCCAGGCTTTGAATGCCTGGGAAATATATTTTTATTCAAAAATACAATACGATCACAGTACTTTAGAAGAAGGAGAAAAAATTCTTCTTCAGAAACTTCCAAAGCTGGATAAAATAAAACTAATTCCTGCATTAACATGTGATTGTTTAAATAATGAATCAAAAATTAAAGAGTATATGGATAGAATATTTATAAACCAGGCCCCTGTATTACGAAATTGTTTTCAAAAAACAACAACTGAATATAACAGGGATAAAAATGAAATTATTATTAAAACCGGATCATCCTGGGCCTATAATTATTTGAAAAAAAACAATGGAGATATGTTAATTAAAGATAAATTAGTTTTTTCTGATGGTGAAACCAGAAATGTTCTCTTTGTATATGATTCTGAACTTGAAGAAATTGACCCGATACAAACAATAGAAAACTTTCTTCCAGAAATAAAAGCTCCGGAAATAACTAAGAACACAGAAACTAAAAAAGAAAAAAATGAGTTTGGCAGAAAAAGAAATACAAAAAAAGTCAGTCTTAAAAATTACAAAGGTGAAGTAAAAGAAATATCTTCTCTACGGGAAGAAGAAAATAATATTGTTGTTGAATCAAGGGTTTTTGACATTCAAAGCCGGGAGTTAAAAACCGGAAAAATTTTGTTATCAATATCAATGACAGATGGTACATCTTCAATTGTTGGAAAGTACATAAAGAAAAAAGAAGAAGCAGAAGAAATATTATCAAATGTTAAAACTGAAAAATTTTACAGGTTTTCAGGAAATGTACAACATGACCAGTTTGCAAAAGAGTATATTCTAATGCTTTCAAATTATGAAGAATTAATAGTAGAACAAAAAACAGATAATTATCCAGAAAAAAGAGTAGAACTACATCTTCATACAAATATGAGTAAGACGGATGCAATGAATCCTGTAGATGATTATGTAAAAAAAGCTGCTTTTTATGGACATAAAGCAATTGCTGTTACTGATCATGGAGTTGTTCAGGCTTTTCCGGATGCCTATTTTGCCGGTGAAAAACATGGTGTAAAAATTATTTATGGTATTGAAGCCTATGTGTTCAGGAAAGAAGAGACAAAAGAAAAAAAAGGCAAAAAAAATTATCACTTTATTATTTTGGTTAAAAATAGAGTTGGATTAAAAAATTTATATCATCTTATTTCAGAATCTCAACTTAAATATTATAAAAAAGTGCCAAGAATTCCCATGGATTTACTAATTGAATATAGGGAAGGACTAATTTTTGGTTCAGCTTGCGAAGCAGGAGAGTTAATTACCTCTATAGTTGAAGGTAAAGATGAGGATGAACTTCATAGAATCTCTGAGTTTTATGATTTTTTAGAAATTCAGCCTACTGGCAATAATGAATTTATGATTCGTAATGGAATAGTAAAAGATAAAAAAGAACTGGAAAAAATAAATCTTAAAGTAATTGAGTTAGGGGAAAAACTAAATATTCCAGTAATAGCTACGGGAGATGTGCATTTTTTAAATCCTGAAGATTCTATTTACAGAAGAATAATTCAGGCTGGACAAGGATACACAGACGCTGTAAATCAACCACCATTGTATTACAGAACAACAGAAGAAATGCTGGAAGAGTTTTGCTATCTGGATGAATCTAAAGCTTTAGAAGTTGTAGTAAAAAATCCCAATTTAATTGCTGATATGGTTGAAAAAATAAGACCTATTCCAGATAAGCTTTATCCTCCTGAGATTGAAGGAGCTGAAGATGAAATAAGAGATATGACTTTTTCAAAAGCAAAAGAGTTATATGGGGAAAATTTACCAGAAATAGTTGCTAAAAGAATTAATAAAGAACTTAATTCAATTATTAGTAATGGGTATGCTGTTTTATATTTAATATCTCAAAAACTAGTTAAAAAATCCAATGAAGATGGGTATCTTGTAGGGTCCAGGGGCTCTGTTGGATCTTCACTGGTTGCTACTTTAACTGGGATAACAGAGGTTAATCCTCTTGCTCCGCATTATCGATGTCCTTCTTGTTACTTCACAGAGTTTTTTGAAAAAGGGGAATACGGAAGTGGAGCTGATTTACCTGAGAGAGAATGCCCTGATTGTGGAACACCATTGGAAAAAGATGGATTCGATATTCCTTTTGAAGTTTTTCTTGGTTTCGAGGGAGATAAGGTTCCAGATATTGATTTGAACTTTTCTGGAGAATATCAGGCATCAGCTCATAAGTATGTAGAAGAATTATTCGGAAAAGATCACGTTTTCAGAGCAGGCACAATTGCAACTGTTGCGGAAAAAACAGCCTTTGGTTATGTTAAAAATTATTTAGAAGAAAATAATATATATTATAATTCTGCCGAGCTAAGCAGGCTGATAAAAGGTTGTACCGGCGTAAAAAGAACAACAGGACAGCATCCAGGGGGGCTTATAGTTGTTCCAAAAAGTAAAGAAGCCTCTGACTTCACACCTCTTCAAAGACCAGCCGAAGACGTAAAGTCAGGGACAGTAACTACCCACTTTGATTTCCATTCTTTACATGATTATCTTGTAAAGCTGGATATCCTTGGACATGATGATCCTACTGTAATAAAAATGCTAGAAGATTTAACAGGGCTGGATGCCAGAAAAATAAAATTGGATAATCCAGAAGTAATGTCCTTATTTTCATCAACCAAAGCATTAGGAGTTTCAGAAGCAGAATTACTGTCTAAAGTTGGTACCTATGGAATCCCCGAGTTTGGGACAAAGTTTGTACGACAAATGCTTGAAGATACAAAACCACAAAACTTTTCTGATTTAGTGCGGATTAGTGGATTTTCTCATGGTACAGATGTATGGTTAAATAATGCTCAGGATTTAATAAAAAGTAAGACTTGTCATCTTTCTGAAGCTATTTCTGCCAGAGATGATATAATGACCTATTTGATAAATATGAATCTTGATCCATTAGTTTCTTTTAAGATTATGGAAGATGTAAGAAAAGGTAAGGGATTAAAAAAAGATTACGAAGATGAAATGCGCAAGTTTAATGTTCCTGAATGGTATATTGAATCATGTAATAAAATTAAATATATGTTTCCAAAAGCACATGCTGTAGCCTATGTAATGATGGCTTTTAGAATTGCATATTTTAAAATTTTCCATCCACTAGCTTTTTACGCAGCATTTTTCTCAGTTAGAGCCTCAGAGTTTGATGCAGAGATTATTGTAAAAGGTAAGGAAAGTGTATTAAATGAAATTAAAAAGATTCAGGAAATGGGTAACCAGGCATCTCAAAAAGAAATAAGGTTGTTAATTGTTTTAGAAGTAGCTCTTGAAATGTATTTACGAGGTTTTTCTTTCCAAATTGTTTCCCTTGATAAATCCACTGCAAACAGATTTATTATTGAAGGGAATCAATTAATCCCTCCCTTTGGATCTTTGCCTGGTATAGGGGAGACCGCTGCATTAAATATAGAAAAAGAAAGGGATTTAAGGGAATTTAAATCTATTGAAGATTTACGAATTCGTGCAAAGGTAAGTAAGACGGTTATTGAAACTATGTTAAACCATGGTTCTCTTGAGGGACTCCCTGAAAATAATCAACTTTCTTTCTTTGCTTGATTGTTATATAATAATAGAAAGTTTTTTACGCAAATCTATAACAATTAATTGGGGGAATTAAAATGGAAATCCAGCTTAAGCTAAAACAAGAGCTTAAAAAGAAGCCAGAAGGTGAATTATCATTTGGATCTTACTTTACAGATCATATGTTTGTGGTGGACTACACCGAAGGTAAAGGCTGGCATGACCCTGTCATTATGCCCTACGAACCAATTCCGATGGATCCTGCTTGTTGTACCCTTCATTACGGGCAAGGTATTTTTGAAGGTATGAAAGCATATTATAATAAGAATGGAAAAATCAATCTTTTCAGGCCTATGGAAAACTTTAATAGATTAAACAGGTCTGCCGATAAAGTATGTATCCCAGAAATTGACCCGGAATTAGCTTATCAAGGTTTAGTTAAACTTCTTGAAGTTGACAGAAAATGGATCCCTGAAAAGCATGGGGAATCTTTATATATAAGACCATTCATTATCGCTACAGAGCCATTTTTAGGAATTAAACCTTCAAAAACATATAAGTTTTTTATTATTTGTTCACCAGTTGGACCATATTATGCAAGTGGCTTGAAACCAGTAAAAATAATGGTTGAAGAACATCATGTAAGAGCTGTAATTGGTGGCCTTGGAGAAGCTAAAACAATGGCTAACTATGCTGCAAGTCTTCTTGCTGGAGAAAAAGCTAAGAAACTTGGATATACTCAGGTTCTTTGGCTTGATGGTGTTGAAAAAAAATATGTTGAAGAAGTTGGAACTATGAATATTGGTTTCGTAATTAATGGAACCTTTGTAACTCCATCTCTTGATGGAAGTATTCTTGCTGGAATTACTAGAGATTCTGTTATAAAAGTATTGAAAAAGTGGGGAATCTCTGTTGAAGAAAGGCGTATTAGTATACAAGAATTAATCCAGGCTGGTAAAGATGGAAGTCTTAATGAAATTTTTGGTATGGGTACAGCAGCAGTAATATCTCCAGTTTCCGAATTAAAATATAAAGATGAAATAATTAAAGTTCCTGATTATTCTTCAGATAGTCTTGTTATGAAAGTATATGACTATATTACCGGAGTTCAATATGGTGATGTTGAAGATGATTTTGGATGGACTGTTGAATTGTAAAATTTCACAGCTGGATAATTTTTCCAGCTGTTTTTTTGTATCAATTTCCAAAAGGAGGAAAAAACATGAATAAAGAGAGACTTATAGAAACTTTTGTTGAACTTTGTAAAAGAGATTCTGAATCAGGGAATGAAAGAGAAGTTGCAGACTATATATTAGATTATTTGAAAAAAATAGATCTTAATCCTTCAGAAGATAATGCTGGGAAAAAAACAGGTGGGAATACTGGGAATATAATTATAAAAATTCCAGGAAGTTTACCAGGTAAAATTTTACTATCTGCCCATATGGACACAGTTGTCCCAGGGAAAAATGTTAAACCAATCGTTGAAATGGATAGAATAACTTCTTCGGGAGACACTGTTCTTGGGGCTGATGATAAAGCTGGAGTTGCAATTTTATTAGAAATAATAAAACAAATAAAGGAAGAAAATATTCAAACTAGCGAAATATTAGTTGTTTTTTCTGTTTCTGAAGAAACTGGTCTTCTAGGAGCAAAAAATGTTGATAATATAACTGCAGATTATGCATATATTTTAGATAGCAGCAGTAAACCTGGAATAATAATTAATGAGGCTCCAGTACATTATACTTATGAAGGTAAGATTAAAGGTAAGTCATCCCATGCAGGGATTGCACCTGAAAAGGGAATAAATGCAATAAAAATTGCAGGAGAAGTTATAACAAAACTCCCAGGGGGAAGAATTGATTTTGATACAACAGCAAATATTGGCTTAATATCTGGAGGATCTGCAACTAATATTGTTCCTGAAGAAGTAATAATTAAAGGTGAAATAAGAAGTTATAATAAAGAAAAAGCAGAAAAACTTCTAAATGAGACAAAAAATATTTTTATTACAATAACTGAAAAGAATTTAGGAGTTCCGGATTTTAGCTTTTCAAAGGAATATGATAATTTTAAAATTAACGAAGAAGAACATGTTATTCAACTTGCTAAAAAAGCCATTGAAAAAAGTGGCCTGGTACCTAAAGTTGAATCTGCAGGTGGAGGAAGTGATGGGAATGTCTATAATCAAAAAGGGATTCCTTCAGTTATTCTTGGTATGGGTTACGAAAACATTCATACTAAAAATGAGTTTATGAAAAAAGATGATTTATTTAAAGTTATGGAAATTGTTTTGAATATAGTGAGAGGTTAAGATAATGAATGAAAAAACTTTAAAGGAAGAACTAATTTATAAAGGTAAGATTCTTAATCTTAAAAGAATTGAAGTTTCCCTTGATACGGGAGTTGAGTCCGTGAGGGAAATTGTTGAACATAAGGGGGCTGTAGCAATAGTTGTTTTTGAAGATAATAAATTTCTTTTTGTTAAGCAATACAGAAAAGCATTTGAAGAAATATTGCTTGAAATTCCTGCTGGAAAACTTGAAGATGGAGAAGACCATTTAGACTGCGCAAAAAGGGAACTTGAAGAAGAAACTGGATATATTGCAGAGAATATTGAGCTGATGCAGGTAATTTATCCCACTCCAGGCTTTTGCACGGAAAAAATATATTTATATAGGGCAAGGGGAATTAAAAAGGGAAAAAAGAACTTTGATGTTGATGAAGATCTTACTTCAGAATGGATTGAGAAAGAAAAAGTAATGGAAATGCTTTCCAAAGGTGAGATAAAAGACGGGAAAACAATTATTGGTGTAGTACTGTATACACTATTATTATAAAAAGTTCTTGTTTACAAAATGTTCAGAATATATAATTTTTAGTAGAAAAGTTTTAACAAAAAAATCATATTTACAAAAAAAGGGAGGAATTATTTTGGAATTTATAACAAATCTAAACAGTACAATTAACGGTATTGTTTGGGGACCACCAATGCTTATTTTATTGGTTGGTACAGGTGTTCTGCTAACTTTCAGGTTAAAAGCACTTCAGTTTTCGAATTTGATCTATGCTCACAAAATGATTTTCAAGAAAAATGAAGATTCAGAGGGAGACATTACAAACTATCAGGCTTTAACTACAGCTCTTGCTGCAACAATTGGTACTGGTAATATAGCCGGTGTTGCTACAGCAATTGCAGCTGGTGGACCTGGGGCAGTTTTCTGGATGTGGGTAACTGGACTTGTTGGTATGGCTACTAAGTATGCAGAAGCAGTACTTGCAGTTAAATATCGTGTAAAAGATAAAAGAGGAGAAATGGCTGGAGGCCCTATGTACTACATAGAAAAAGGTCTTGGCATGAAATGGCTTGCAGTTCTTTTTGCTTTTTTTGGTGCTGTGGCAGCTTTTGGTATTGGTAACATGGTACAAGCAAACTCAGTTGCAGATGCAATATATACAACTTTTGGTGTGCAACACTGGGTTACAGGACTTTTACTTGTTATTTTTACAGCAGTAGTATTACTAGGTGGAATTAAAAGTATCGGTAAAGTTACAGCTCTTTTAGTTCCAATTATGGCAGTTTTTTATGTTTTAGGTGGCAGTGTTGTAATTATTAAGAATGCTGCTTTAGTTCCAGCAGCTTTTGCATCAATTTTCTCAGATGCTTTTACTGGAAATGCAGTAGCTGGTGGTGCTTTAGGTACAGTTATTAGATACGGTGTTGCCCGTGGAGTATTCTCTAACGAAGCTGGTCTTGGTTCTGCTCCAATAGCAGCAGCAGCAGCAAAGACAGACCACCCAGTTAGACAGGCACTTGCAAGTATGACACAAACATTTATCGATACATTAGTTGTATGTTCATTCACTGCTTTAGCAATTCTGACTTCAGGTCTTGTTGGAACAATTAACCCTGCTACTGGAGAAGCTTACACTGGTGCTGCATTAACTACAACAGCATTCAACAATACATTACCTGGTGTCGGTGGATTAATAGTTGCAGTAGGTATCATTTTCTTCGCATATTCAACTATTCTTGGCTGGTCATATTATGGGGAAAAGTGTCTTGAATATCTTGTAGGTGAAAAGGGAGTAATATTCTACAGAGTAGCTTTTGTATTATTTATTATGGTTGGAGCATTAAGCGGACTTCAGTTTATTTGGGATCTTGCAGATACAATGAACGGTCTTATGGCTCTTCCAAACTTAATTGGTCTTGTTGGATTAAGTGGAATTGTAGTAAAAGAAACAAAAGATTATATGCAAAATATTAAGGCAAAAGAAGAAAATTAATTAAGTATTAATATTCCTAGTCAGAACTTCCTTAAATGGAGGTTCTGATTTTTTTAGGACTTTGTTAACAAATTTGACAAAAATTGCAAATGAATATAAAATTATCTCACATAGTTAGTCCAAAAGGTGTGAATTATGAACGCTAAAAAGAAGTGTATCTTTATCATTGCTATATTATTAATTGTCGTATTTTTAACCGGATGTACCAGCAAAAATACAATTGATAAAGAAAAAATGGATTCTATGATAGATAATTTTGTAAAAGAAACTGATATGGCTATTCAAAATAAAGATATTAAAAAAGCCAGAAAAGTATGGAGTGAAGTAACCGAATTAAGTATTAAAGCTAAGGATTATAAGGATCTTTCAGAATCAATTGAAAAATTATCCACTAACTATGTAAAGCTTATTACTTATATTGAAACAGGTGAAGAATATTTATTAAAAGATTTTCGTAAAGATTTCGATGTTGCATTAGAAGAATTAAAAAATATTTTATATTCACTAACTGATGAAAGTAAAAAAAAGGCTGAGAAGCCTCTTTTTTTTGCATAATTATAAATTATTTAAATTTTTTGTAAAGGTGGAGTAATAATGTCAGGACATTCAAAATGGGCTACTACTAAACACAGAAAAGCAAAAGTAGATAGTGCCAGAGGCAAAGTTTTTACAAAGTTATCAAAAGAAATTATGGTTGCAGCAAAATTAGGCGGGGATAATCCAGAAGGTAATTTCAGATTGAGAATTGCAATTGAAAAAGCCAGAGAAAGCAATATGCCTGCTGATAATATAAAAAGAGCGATTCAAAAAGGTGCAGGAGGAATGGAAGGGGAAAACTATGAAGAAATGGTTTATGAAGGATATGGCCCCTCTGGAACTGCAGTAATAATGGAGTTAATGACTAACAACCGCAACAGAACTGCTGGTGAAATAAGACATATTCTAGATAAAAATGGTGGTAACTTAGGGGAAACAGGCTGTGTAAGCTGGATGTTTGACCGCCTTGGCTATATAGAAATTGAAAAAGAAAAAGTAAAAATGGATGAAGAAGAATTTACACTTTATGCTATTGAAAAAGGTGTAGATGATTTAAAAATAAAGGAAGATATTTATGAACTATATGTTCAGATTGAAAATCTTGAGAATGTTAGAAAAGAAATAATTAATGATGGTATAGAAATAAAAGAAGCAACATTATCAATGATTCCAAAAAATAATGTGGTTGTTGAAGATATTGAACAGGCAAAAAAAGTTATTAAGCTTCTTGAAACATTGGAAGATCATGATGATGTTCAAAATCTTTATTCAAATGTTGAAATACCAGAAGAGATTTTGGAAGCCTTGGAATAAGAAAACCTTTGCTAAAATTCCTTGAATAGTAGATAATATAAGAAAGAATGTTCGTAAAAAAGGAATTTTATTATGAGAATATTAGGAATTGATCCAGGAACTGCAATAACAGGATATAGTATTTTAGATAAAGAAGGAAATCGTTTAAAAGCAGTTGATTATGGCTGTATTTATACAGAAAGTTCCTGGCCCTTATCTAAAAGACTAGATAAAATTTATAGGGAAATAAGCAATTTAATAAAAGAATACCAACCAGGGCACTTGGCTGTTGAGGAATTATTTTTTAATACTAATGCTAAAACAGCTTTAAGTGTAGGACACTCCAGAGGGGTTGTTCTTCTTGCTGGAGAGCAAAATAACCTTATTGTGGAAGGTTATACACCAATTCAGGTTAAACAGGCTGTAGCAGGTTATGGTAGAGCAGAAAAAATGCAGGTTCAAAAAATGGTAAAAACTATTTTATGCCTTGAAGAAATACCTAAACCAGACGATGCTGCAGATGCTCTTGCAGTTGCCATTTGTCATAGTCAGTCCTATACAACAAAAAGAATAATAAGAGGTATATAATGATTGGATATTTAAAAGGAACTTTAGTTGATAAAGATGAAAAAACACTTCTTGTTTTAGTTGATAAGGTTGGTTTCACTGTTTATGTTCCTGAAAAAGAAATTTCTTTTATTAAAGAAGGTTCAGAAATAGAATTATTTACTGAACTTGTAGTAAGAGAAAATGAAATGCATCTTTATGGATTTCTAACAAAAGAAGAGAAGGAAATGTTTAATATTTTGAATGAAGTTTCAGGTATTGGTCCCAGAAGCAGTATCGGGATAATTTCTTTTCTCGATATTAATACTCTTAGTAAAGCAGTAGTTAATGAAGATATAAATACTTTAATTAAACTTCCTGGTATTGGGAAAAAAACTGCCCAAAGAATTATTTTGGATATAAAAGAGAAACTTGTAAAAAGAGGTAATTTTGGGTCTCAAAAAATTACTGAAAATAAATATTCAGCTCAGGAAAAAGATAAATTATCCTTTGTATTTGATTCATTAGAAGCATTAGGATACTCTAATAAAGAAATATTGCATATACTACCTGAACTTGAAAATAACAGAGAATTATCAGAACAAGAAATTATAAAATCAGCATTAAAAATCTTATCCGGAAGGTAGGAGGAATAAATGGAAGACAGAATTGTTTCTCCGGGAACACAGAGGGATGAAGAAAACTTAGAGATACGTCCAAAATTTTTAGAAGACTATATTGGTCAGGAAAAAATTAAGGGACTAATGAAAATATATATAGAAGCCGCAAAATTAAGAGGAGATGCTCTAGATCATGTTCTTCTGTATGGACCTCCCGGACTTGGGAAAACTACCCTTGCAAATATTATTGCCAATGAGATTAATTCCAGTATAAAAATTACATCAGGCCCTGCCTTGGAAAGGGCTGGGGATCTGGCGGCTATTTTAACAAATCTCGAACCCTATGATGTTCTTTTTATTGATGAGGTACATAGACTTAACAAAACGATTGAAGAAATTTTATATTCTGCTATGGAAGATTTTTCATTAGATATAATTATAGGTAAAGGACCAAGTGCCCGTTCCCTTAGAATTGACCTTCCTCCATTTACTTTAATTGGAGCTACAACCAGAGCAGGTTTATTAACATCTCCACTTAGAGCAAGATTTGGAGTTGTTTCCCGTTTAGAATATTATTCTGAAGGTGAATTAACTGAAATTGTTAAAAGAAGTTCCAGAGTATTAAATACAGTTATTAGTGAAGATGGAGCCATAGAAATTGCCAGAAGATCCAGGGGAACTCCTAGAATTGCTAACCGTATTCTAAGAAGGATAAGGGATTTTGCTATGGTTAAGTCCAATGGTCAGATAGATCTGGAAATAACCAAAGAAGGCTTGTCTATGCTGGAAATTGATCCAATTGGTTTAGATCAGCTTGATAAAAAAATGCTTGAGGCGATAATCCATAAATTTAGTGGAGGACCTGTTGGTTTAGACACCTTAAGTGCAACAATAAGCGAAGATGCAGATACTATTGGCGATGTATATGAACCATTTTTATTGCAGCTTGGTTTTATTAAGAGAACACCCAGGGGAAGGGTATGTACAAAATTAGCATACGATCATTTAAATATTCCCTATGATGAGGAGTAAATATGAAAACAAGTGATTTTGATTACTTTCTTCCAGAAGAGCTGATTGCTCAGCATCCTTTGGAGAAAAGAGATGATTCAAGACTTTTAGTAATAGATAAAGTAAATGGCAATACAGAGCATAAGAAGTTTACTGATATAGTTGATTATTTAGATGAGAATGATTTTCTTGTAATTAACAGTACCAGAGTACTTCCTGCAAGATTAATGGGTATTAAAAAAGAAACAGGAGCCAAAGTAGAAGTCTTTCTTCTTCATCCTTCATCTGAAAATGATAGTTGGGAATGTCTTGTTCGCCCTGGTAAAAAAGTTAAAGAAGGTACGATTATAAACTTTGGAAATAATTTGTTTACGGGAGAAGTAATTTCAAGAACAGATACAGGTGGAAGAATTATTAAGTTTTTTTATAAAGGTTCATTTATGGAATCTATTTCTCAAGTAGGAGAAGTGCCGTTACCACCTTATATTAAAGAGAAAATTCAAGATCCCGAAAGGTATCAAACTGTATATGCGAAAACAACGGGTTCAGTTGCAGCACCCACAGCGGGTTTACATTTTACTCCAGAACTATTTGATAAAATAAAAAGCAAGAATATTGAAATTGCCGAAGTCACTCTTCACGTAGGCTTAGGCACTTTTCGCCCTGTTAGCACAGAAAATATTCTTGAACATAAAATGCATGCAGAATTTTTTACAATTGACAATGAAAATACTGCAAAAATAAATGAAGCATTAAAAAAGGGTAAAAGAATTATTGCCGTGGGAACTACCAGTACCAGGACCCTGGAATCTGCAGTTGCAAATAAACAGGTTGTAAAACAAGAAGGATGGACGGAAATTTTTATTTACCCAGGTTATGAATTTAAGGCTACTGATGCTTTAATAACAAATTTTCATTTACCTAAATCAACACTATTAATGCTTGTTTCTGCTTTGGCAGGAAGAGAAAATATTTTAAAAGCATATTCTGAAGCGGTTAATGAAAAATACAGATTTTTTAGTTTTGGAGATGCAATGTTTATTAAATAAAAATTCAGGAGAAAAAAATTGGACTTTAAATTTGAGTTATTAAAAGAATGTGAAAGAACAGGGGCAAGAGCAGGGATACTTCATACACCCCACGGGGATATTGAAACACCAATATTTATGCCTGTAGGTACTCAGGCTACAGTTAAAACAATGAGCCCTGAAGAGTTAAAAGAAATAGGTGCACAAATTATTTTATCTAACACTTATCATTTATACTTACGTCCAGGACATGAGTTAGTAAAAAAAGCTGGTGGACTTCATAGCTTTATGAATTGGGATCGTCCTATTCTTACTGATAGTGGAGGTTTTCAGGTTTTTAGCTTAGGAGATTTGCGCACAATTACGGATGAAGGCGTTTTATTCAGATCACACTTAGATGGATCAAAACATTTATTTACTCCAGAAAAAGTTATGGAAATTGAAAATGCTTTAGGAGCAGATATAATCATGGCTTTTGATGAGTGCACAGCTTATCCCAGTACTTTTCAGGAATCAGAAAGAGCAGTAAAAAGGACAACCGATTGGGCCAGAAGATGTAAAGAAGCTCATAATAATGACAAACAGGCATTATTTGGTATAATTCAAGGTAATGTTTATAAAGAATTAAGAGAACGAAGCGCAAAAGAAATAATTGATCTTGATTTCCCAGGGTATGGAATTGGCGGTTTAAGTGTTGGCGAGTCAGCAGAAATAATGTATGAAGTACTTGATTATACAACACCTCTTATGCCAAAAAATAAACCAAGATATTTAATGGGAGTAGGGGCACCTGAAAATATTGTTGAGGGCATAAAAAGAGGGGTAGATATGTTTGACTGTGTTCTCCCAACAAGAATTGCCCGCAATGGTACTGTTATGACAAGTTTCGGGAAGCTTGTAGTTAAAAATGCTGCCTATAAAGATGATTTTTTACCATTAGATCCCGAATGCGAGTGCTATACTTGTAAAAATTATTCAAGAGCTTATATCAGACACTTGTTAAAAGCAGATGAAATATTTGGGCTGAGATTAACCTCAATACACAATCTTGCCTATCTCCTTAAATTAACAAGGGATATTAGAAAGGCAATACTTGAAGATAAATATCCAGAATTTATTGAAGAATTCTATAGTAAACTATAAAATATAAATATGATAAAAAGGAGGTTTTTATTTAATGAGTCAAAACTTTATTGTTTTAGCAGCAATGTTTGGATTTATGTATTTTCTGTTAATCAGACCTCAGAAAAAACAAATGGAATCCAGAAAAAGAATGATGGAAGGACTTGCTGCAGGTGACGTTGTTTCCACTATCGGCGGAATTAAAGGAACTATCAAAATGGTTATGGAAGACTCAGTTATTTTAGAAATAGCTGATAATGTTAATGTAGAATTGTTAAAATCAGCAGTTGGAAGTGTAATAACTGATGATGAAGAAGCAGAAGATGAGGAAGAAGATTTTGAGGAAGAAACAGAAGAAGAAAAGTCTCTGTAAACAGAGGCTTTTTTATTTGAAAAACTTACTCAACAGGTATATAATAATACGGTGTTATTTGAAGCATTAGGAGGAAATTAGAAATGCGTAAAGGAAGTTTGGCAGCAGTATTAATAATTACCATCGCAGTTTTAGGTCTGGCACTTTTTTCTTTTGATTATCTAAAAGATGATCTTAGACTTGGCCTTGATCTTAAAGGTGGAGTTCAGGTAAGGCTTGAAGCCCCAGAGAATGCATCAGCTGAAGATATGGCTAAAGCCGTTGCAATCATTGATAACAGGGTTAATGCTTTAGGTGTAACAGAGCCTGAAATCAGACGTGAGGGAGATAACAGAATTCTTATAGAACTTCCTGGAGTAGAAGATCCTGAAGAAGCTGTAAATCTCATTGGAAGAACAGCATTATTGGAATTCGTAAGAGTTGATACTAATGAAATTGTTGTAACCGGAAGAGATTTAAAAAATGCAGTTGAAGGAATGGATTCCTCTCAGATTGCTGGTAAAGATTATCATGTAAGTATTGAATTTAATAGTGAGGGTGCTGAGAAATTCGCTAATGCTACCAGTGATTTGGTTGCAAAGTATGGTGAGAACGACCCGAACAGAATGATAGCTATTGTCCTTGATGGCAATGTTATTTCATCACCAATAGTTCAAACGCCAATTTATGACGGTAAAGCATCAATATCTGGAGGTTTCCAGACTTTAGAAGAAGCTAATTCATTAGCTTTATTACTTCGTTCAGGTGCACTTCCAGTTGAAATGGAAATAATTGAAAAAAGAACAGTTGGTCCTAAATTTGGTATTGAGTCACTTGAAAAAAGTGCTGGAGCAGCTTTTTATGGCTTAATTGCTATTGCTTTGTTTATGATTGCTTACTACAGAGTTCCAGGTTTAGTTGCTGTAGTATCATTAGTATTATATTCAGCAATTGTTTGGAACGTACTTGGCTTTATAAATGCAACAATTACACTGCCTGGAATAGCCGGATTCCTGCTTTCCGTTGGTATGGCTGTTGATGCCAATATAATTATTTATGAAAGAATAAAAGAAGAACTAGCAAATGGTAAAAGTTTAAGAGCGTCAATTGACTCTGGCTTCAAAAGAGCTATTTGGACAATTTTTGACTCCAACCTTACAACATTAATTGCTTCATTTGTATTAATTTATTTTGGAGCAGGAACAGTAAAAGGATTTGCCGTTACTTTAAGTATTGGTGTTATTACCAGTATGTTAACAGCAATAACATTTACAAGAATTTTATTAAAACAAACATCACTTGTAATAAGCAACACAAAATTATATGGAGCCTAGGGGGATAAAATAATGGATTTTTCTGGAAAAAAAATGCTTTGGTTTATAATTTCATTAGTTATCATTATCCCAGGCATTGTTTCAATTATGATAAATGGTTTGAATTTTGGAATCGACTTTGCTGGTGGAAATTTAATCCAGGTTCAGTTTCAAAATGAAACTAGTGTAGATACAATCAGAACAGCTGTTAACGATTCTGGCATTAGTGATGCCCTTGTTCAAGAATCAGATTATAATTCCTTTATTATTAAAACAAAGGTTATTACTGAAGAACAGGAAAAAACCTTACTTGCTTCTCTAACAAATAATGTTGGAGAATATGAGATTATGAGAAATGAAGGTGTTGGTCCTAGTATTGGATCAGAATTAAGAAAAGCTGGTTTAATTTCTTTGTTTCTTGCACTGGCATTGATGGTAGTTTATATTACTATTCGTTTTGAACTATCTTTTGCCATAGCGGCAATACTTGCACTTTGTCACGACGTACTAATTACAGTTGGTATTTTTTCAATTTTACAATTTGAAGTTAATTCTGAATTTATTGCAGCAGTTTTAACGGTTGTAGGTTACTCAATTAATGCTACAATTGTTATTTTTGACAGAATAAGGGAAAATTTAAAAGCAGTAAAAAAAGATTCCCTGGAAAATATTGTCAACTTGAGTATAAAACAGACCATGGCAAGATCAGTAAACACAACTATTACTGTATTATTCGTTATTATTTCATTGCTGATATTTGGCGGAGAAACAATTAGAAACTTTAATATGGTATTGCTTACTGGCGTAGTAAGTGGACTTTACTCATCGGTTTTCCTTGCAGGAAATTTCTGGTTGGTAATCAGAAATTTAAAAGGAAAAAAAGCTTAATAACAAAATACCTCTTTAATAAAGAGGTATTTTTATTTTTATAAAAAATTTATTATAAAGTCAGGGGATAAAATTATGGTGAACAATATACATGAGAAAATAATAGAAATAGCATTAAAAAGATGCCCTGACCCAAATAATATAGAAGAATTTCTATATCCTGAAAAAACTAATTTAAAAGACCCCTTTGACCTTGCCGGTGTAAGTGAGGCAGTATTAAGAATAAAAAAAGCCATAAACAATAATCAAAGGATTGTAATTTATGGTGATTATGATGCAGATGGCATTACTAGTACTGCATTATTATATAAAGCACTATCAAAAATACATAATCAGGTCTTTTATTATATTCCAGAGAGGGATGGAGAGGGATATGGCCTGAATAAAGAAGCTCTTACACAAATTACTAATCAAGGAACTAAACTTCTTATTACTGTTGATTGTGGAATAAAATCCTTTAGTCTTGTAAAAGAATTTTCCGAAAAAGGTCTGGATTTTATTATTACAGATCATCATACACCAGACGATTTAATTCCAGAGGGAATTGTAGTTAATCCAAAATTATCTAATGAATCAGATTTCTATGATCTTGCAGGAGTTGGAGTTGCTTATACGATAGCAAGAGGTTTAGGAGAGTATTATCCTGAGATTAAGGAAATAGAAAACCAATTGCTGCAACTTGCGGCTTTAGGGACAGTAGCGGATTTAGTAAACTTAAGTGTAGAAAACAGAAAAATTGTCAGAAAAGGAATTATTCAGCTTAACATAAATCCATTAAAGGGAATTAAATCCATTGTTGATAAAAATAATGTTTTTGAAATAAATTCCAAAACCATTGCATTTTTACTGGCACCAATTATTAATTCCAGCGGAAGAATGGAAAGCCCTGAAATAGCATTAAAATTACTAATTTCAGAAAATGAAAGTGAAATAAACGTACTCTCGGATGAGCTAATACTTTTAAATAATAAAAGGAAAGCTCTTGTTGATAAAGTATATAGAGAAGTACAAAAAATAATATTAGAGAATCATTACTTTTCTGACCCTCTTATTTTAGCTGCAAAAAGGGATTGGCCTCTTGGCATTCTAGGTATTGTTGCATCAAAACTTATGAATGAATATAGACGTCCAGTTATTCTCCTTTCGGAAAGTGAAAATGGATTATATAAAGGATCCGCTAGAAGTATTGAAAAATATAATATATTTAATGCTTTAAAACAGTCTGAATTTTTAATTGAAGAATTTGGCGGACATGCCCAGGCAGCCGGGCTTAGTATTTATGAGAACAAAATTAATTTATTAAGAATAAACTTAAATGAGGATATATATGATAAATTAATCTCAAAAGATTTTTATAGTGATTTCTATCCAGATGCAGAATTAAAAGGAATAGAAGATATAAGTGATTCACTATATAAAGATTTAGCATTACTTGAACCCTTTGGCTCAGGTAATCCAGAACCTTTGTTTACTTTTAACTCTCCCGTTAAACTTAAAACTTCAAAAATTGGAAAACTAAAAGATCACTTAAGGGTTGATGTTTCTAAAGATAAAAAGAAGGTAAAAGGAATATATTTTAATTACAGTGAATATCCAGGAGATGAAAAAGAAGGGAATTTGATTTTTGCTATAGGTATAAATGAATGGAGAAATAAAGTATCACTACAACTTGAAATAAAAAAAATAGTTGAAGGAGCTAAAGTTCATTATCAGCGAATGGAAGAGATAATTTACAGCAATCTTTATTTTTCAATGGAAAAACCTTCTAAAAGTTTTACAACTGGAGAAAAAATACAGTATAATGAAATTTGGAATATATTAAAAAAATCTAAGGGTATTCTTCATTCCAGGGATGGGAAAAATACCATATTTAAAGAAAACAAAACATCCGACCTGGCAATTTTTTCCTATGATAATCAAAAGGATTTTATAGAGAACTTTAATAATTTAAAACAGTATTTAAGTTTAGAAAATAATGGAGTACTTTTTACGAATTCTTTATTATTAAAAGATGAAATAATTGCTAAAACTAAAGCATATATTTTTTCTGAGGGTGAACCTTCAGAAGATGTTGCTTTTCGAATAAAAAGTGCAAATCCTGAAATAAAAATATATTTTTCAGATGAAAATTTAAACTCAAAAAACCTAACAAGAGAGAACCTTTCCCAATTATTTTTATTAATAAAAAAGGTTTTTACTAATTCAGACTGTATAGAATATATAGAATTGGAAAATCTACTTAAGAACAATCAAGAATGTAATTTATCTAAAGAAGAGATTTTTACAGGAATAATGATTTTTGAAGAATTAGGTTTTTTAAGTTATTCATATAAAAACTCATTATTAGAAATAAAATTAAATAATTATACTGGTAAAAATAGTCTTGAAAATTCTAAATTGTACAATATTTCAAATCTTAGAATAAGGTGATTTTTTGGTTAACTCATTTACGGAACTTAAAGAAAAAATAATAAATAAGCATCCGGATTATAATATTGAAATAATTGAAAAAGCATATAACTTTGCCAGTAAATTTCATGAGGGGCAAATAAGAAAATCCGGTGAACCATATATAATTCACCCCTTATCTGTTGCAGAAATTTTAGTAGAGCTTGGGTTGGATGAAATTACCATAACTGCTGCTCTTCTTCATGATATTGTGGAAGATACTGATGTAACACTAGGAGAAATTAAAGCTATTTTTGGAGATGAAGTTGCTTCCCTGGTTGATGGAGTTACAAAATTAAGCAGAATTGAATATGTATCAAAAGAAGAACGTCAAGTTGAAAACTACAGAAAAATGTTCCTTGCAATGGCGAATGATATTCGAGTAGTTATTATTAAATTAGCTGATAGACTTCATAATATGAGAACATTAAAATATCAAAGTTTTTGGAAACAAAGAGAAACAGCAAAAGAAACATTGGAAATTTACGCTCCCCTTGCTCACAGGCTGGGTATTTCAAAGGTTAAATGGGAACTGGAAGACCTATGTCTTCGTTACCTTTATCCAGATAAATATTATAATCTTGTAGAACAGATTCAAATGAAAAGGGAAGAGCGAATTGAATATATAAATGAATTAATTACAGTTCTTAGTGACGAACTTGAACAAGCAGATATAAAAGTAGATATTAGCGGACGCCCAAAGCACTTCTATTCAATTTACAAAAAAATGGAAGATAAGGGAAAAGAACTATCAGAAATTTACGATTTAATAGCAGTTAGAATTATTTGTGATTCTGTAAGAGATTGTTATGGGATATTAGGGATAATTCATACTCTGTGGAAGCCTATTCCAGGTCGTTTTAAAGATTATATTGCTATGCCAAAGCCCAACATGTATCAGTCTCTTCATACAACAGTAATTGGAAAAACAGGAGTCCCAATTGAAATTCAAATTAGAACCTGGGATATGCATTTTACTGCTGAATATGGTATTGCAGCTCATTGGCTTTATAAAGAGAAAAATAAGAATCAAGAAGGAAAAAGTCATGAATTGGCCTGGCTGGAAAATATTAAAGAAATGCAAAATGAGTTTCAGGATTCCAAGGAATTTGTTGAAACTGTAAAAATAGATTTATTTTCAGACAGAGTTTTTGTTTTTTCTCCAAAGGGTGATGTTTTTGAACTTCCAAGAGGTTCAAATCCAATAGATTTTGCCTATCTTGTTCATACAGACGTGGGACACCGTTGTATTGGAGCCAAAATTAATGGAAAGATTGTTCCTATTGATTATAAGCTAAAAACTGGTGACATTATTGAAGTTATGACTTCTAAACAAGCTCATGGTCCTTCAAGAGACTGGCTCAATATTGTTCAGACATCTCAGGCAAAAAACAGAATTCGCCAATGGTTTAAAAGAGAGATGAGAGAAGAAAATCTTGAAAAGGGCAGGGAAATTTACGAAAAAGAAGTAAAAAAACAAGAACTGGGAACTGAAAAGTATTTAAAAGCTTCTGTTCTTGACTCTGTTGTAGATAAACTTGGTTTTAAAAACGTTGAAGATATGTTTGTAGGGGTAGGGGAAGGGGTTATTTCTGCAAACCAAATTATTTTAAAATTAAAAACAATTATTAAAGAACCAGGTAAAACTCCTAAAGAAGTTAGTATCGAAGAATTAAAAAGTGAAATAAAATCTGGTAAATCAACTAAAGGTGGAAAAACTGCAAAGGGAATTAGGGTAAAAGATATAGATGGAGTAGTAATTCGCTTTGGTAAATGTTGTAATCCTTTACCCGGAGATAGTGTAGTAGGTTATATAACAAGAGGCAGAGGAGTTTCAATTCACCGCTCAGATTGCGTAAACGTTAAGGAATATGAAACAAATGAACCTGAAAGGCTTGTTGAAGCGGCCTGGGATGCAGAAATTAAGTCTGTTTATCAGGTAGAAATAGAAATAATTGCTTTAGATCGTCCTAAAATTACTGCAGAGATTATGACTACAGTAAATGATCAAAAAGTACACATTAGTAATATAAATGGAAGATCAAAAGAGGGAAGGTCTATTGTAACTCTAACTGTAGATATCAACAGCCTTGATCAGTTATATAAAGTAATGGATAAAATTAAAATTATTAAAGATGTAATTGAAGTAAGAAGAGTTCAAACCAGTTAAGTAATTTTGCAAGAGGAGAATTAAATTGAGAATAGTTATTCAAAGGGTATCAGAAGCAGAAGTTAAAATTGATGGGAAAATAACCGGAAAAGCAGGGAAAGGACTACTTTTACTTGTTGGTTTTGCCATAGATGATAGTATAACCGATATAGAATACCTTGTTGAAAAAGTTCTTAACTTAAGAATATTTGAAGATGAAAAAGGGAAAATGAATCTTTCGGTTTTAGATATTAATGGTGATATTCTATCTGTTTCTCAATTTACTCTTTATGGTGATATTAGAAAAGGGAGACGCCCAAGCTTTTCTCAAGCTGCAGAACCAGAGAAAGCAAATTCATTTTATGAAAAATTCAATGAAGAACTAAAAGAATCAGGATTAAATGTTGAAACAGGAGTCTTTGGTGGAGATATGAAAGTTTCTTTGTTAAACGATGGCCCTGTTACAATATTATTGGATAGTAAAAAAACATTTTAGGAGGGAAATAAAATGAAAATTTATACAAAAACCGGAGACAAAGGCCAAACCAGTTTGTGGGATGGTGAAAGAGTGGATAAGGATAGTTTGAGAGTAGAATGTTACGGTACAATTGATGAATTAAATGCAACACTAGGAATGGCAAGAAGCGTTGTTGAAGATAAAGAAATGAAAGATTTAATATTAGGTATTCAAAGAAAATTATTTTATGTTGGTGGGGAACTTGCTACCAGAAAAGAAGAGAAAAAGTTCTACTCAATGCAGGAAAGTGACATAGAAGAATTAGAAAAAATTATTGATAGCTGTATTGCCAGAATAGACGGAGTAGATAAATTTATAATTGCCGGGTCAACTCAAGCTTCAGCTCATTTAGATTTTTCCAGAACAGTTGCCAGAAGAGCAGAAAGATTAATTTTAAGATTAAACAAAGAAGAAGAAGTAAACCCAATGTTAATTAAATACGTAAACCGTTTGTCAGATGCAATATATGCAGTTGAAAGATATTTAGAAGATGAATTAATATATTTTGAAAGTGGGAGATAATTTTGATGCATATTATTATTATGGAAGTTGGAATGCTGGGTACAAACAGCTACTTGGTATATTGTGATAAAACAAGAGAAGGGGTAATTATTGATCCCGGTGGAGATGGAGAAAAAATAATTGAAGTTATCAAAGAGAATCATGTTGATGTAAAGTATATTCTAAATACTCATGGACATCACGATCATATAGGAGCAAATAAAGAGCTTAAAGATTTTACAAAGAAAGATCTTTTAATTCATGAAAATGACAGCAGCATGCTAGTATCTCCAGAAAAAAACTTTTCTTTTTTACGTGGACCTGAAAACTGCAGTCCTGCAGCAGATGGTTTTCTAAAAGAGGGAGACATTATTTCTTTTGGAGAATGCAATTTAAAAGTAATTGAACTTCCAGGACATACACCTGGGGGAGTGGGTCTTTACGCTGAAAAAGAAGGAATTCTTTTCTCTGGTGACACATTATTCTATGGATCAATAGGTAGAACAGATCTTCCCGGATCCGATTATCAGGAAATGACAAAGTCTTTAAAAAGATTAATGGAATTACCTGATGAAACTATTGTATACCCAGGTCACGGACCTAAAACTTCTGTTGCCTTAGAAAAAGACATTAATCCATTTATTTAAAATGTTTAGTTTAAATAAAGAAAATAGTGAATTTAAAACAATTGTTTTTGATGTAATCAGAATTTTTATTGGAGAATATAAATGGGAAGATCTTGATAGAAGTGATTATCCGGAAATAAAAGTTTTACATCAAAATAATACCATCGAAATAGTACTTGAAAATTATAAAAATGAAGAAGTACTAGAAGATTCATCGGATAATAATATTAAAAGAGTAATAAAAAAACTTTTATATAAATTGCTTGAAGAACATTATTTTAAAATTTCTGATTCCTGGGGAATTCTTACAGGAATCAGACCAACTAAAATTGTTCACAGAATGATTGACCAGGGTTACAAAGATGAAGATATATTTAAGCATCTTACTGAAGAATATTTACTTAAAGAAAATAAGGCAAAACTTTTATTAGAAATAACTAATAAACAAAGAGAATATTTTTTAACAAAAGAAGAAAGTTTCAAAAAAATTGCTATTTATATTTCTATCCCATTTTGTCCATCAATTTGTTCATATTGTACATTCGGCTCTTACTTATTAAGTAAGTACAGTAAATTGCTTGAAACATATTTAGATAACTTAAATCATGAACTTGAAACTGTACTTAAATATTTCTCTGAAAAAGGTTTTATTACAGATAAAATTTATTTTGGTGGTGGTACACCTTCTATTTTAAGTGTTCCACAGCTGGAAAGAATATTCAGTACAATAAAAACTTATATATCTCTGGAAAATATAGTTGAATTTTCCTTCGAAGCGGGAAGACCAGATACCATTGATTTAGAAAAACTACAGTTTTTGAAAACTAATGGAGTTACCAGAATAAGTATTAATCCTCAGATAATGAATGATTCTATATTAAAAAAACTTGGGCGGAAACATCTTACACAAGATATTCTAAGCTCATATGCTGAAGGAAAAGAAATTGGTTTTAATGTTATTAATATGGATTTAATTATGGGAGTTGAGGACTCTTACCAGGAATTTACAGACAGCCTGGAGGAGGTAATTAAACTAAGCCCCGAAAATATTACAATTCACAGCCTTGCTTTTAAAAGAAAATCAGCAATGGAAATAGATGAGAAAAAGCTTCATGCTCCAAATCAATCTGAACATTTTGATCAAAGTATTTTAAAGCTTAGGGATGCTGGATATGAACCATACTATCTTTACAAACAAAAATTAACTGTTGGCGGACAGGAAAATATAGGGTTTGCAAAAGATGGCAAATATTCACCTTACAATATTCAGATGATTGAAGAAAGACAAGTAATTCTTGGTTTTGGGGTAGGTGCCTCCAGTAAACTTATAAATCAGCATGATCTTACCTTGGAAAATGTATTTAACCCAAAAGATCTTTATTATTATAATGATAAAATTGAAGAAGTAATAAAAAAGAAAATAGATTATTTAGACAAAATCAGCAAGGAGTACGAATATGGAAATCAAAAAGCCTAAAGGAACAAATGACATATTGCCAGAGGAAGTTGGCAAATGGCATTATCTGGAAAATTTACTAAGAGAAAAAAGTGAAACATATGGTTATAAAGAAATACGTACTCCTATGTTCGAACATACAGAACTATTTGTTAGAGGAGTTGGAGATACCACAGATATAGTAGGAAAAGAAATGTACACTTTTATGGATAAAGGTGACAGGAGTATTACCCTTCGTCCAGAAGGCACAGCAAGTGTGTGCAGGGCATTTTTGGAAAACAAAATGTATGGTGATGGAAGTATCAAAAAACTATACTACATGGGGCCAATGTTTCGTTATGAGAGACCTCAAAAAGGAAGATATAAGCAGTTTAATCAATATGGAGTAGAGTTTTTAGGCTCGAAAGAACCAGTTACAGATGCAGATGTAATTAAATTTGCAGTATCTCTTCTTGATGAAACAGGATTAAAGGATTTAGAATTACATATAAATTCTGTTGGCTGCCCCAAATGTAAACCAGTTTACAGGGAAGCCCTTGTGGAATATTTTCAAGATAAAAAAGACCAACTATGTTCTTCCTGTCTCGAAAGACTTGAAAAAAATCCTTTAAGGATTTTAGATTGTAAAAATGAAAGTTGCAAAGAAGCATCAAAAGATGCTCCAGTAATGTCGGACTATCTTTGTGAGGAATGCGATCCTCACTATAAGGAAGTAAAAGAGTATCTTAGTGCTTCAAATGTTTCTTTTATTGAAAATCCCCGACTTGTAAGAGGGTTGGATTATTATACTAACACTGCTTTTGAAATAATTGCTAAAGACTTCGCAGCTCAGGGTACAGTTTGTGGTGGTGGAAGATATAATGGACTTGTAGGCTCTATTGGTGACAGAGATGTTCCTGGAATTGGATTCGCAATGGGAATGGAAAGAATCTTGTTATTAATGGAGGAGAAAAATTTAAGTGTAGATTCTGAAAGAACTTTAGATTATTATATTATAGGCATGGGTTCTGAGGCAGAAAAATTGTCATTTAAATTAGTAAATTTATTGAGAGAGAATTCATACTATGCAGAAATTGATTATCAGAGTAAAAGTTTTAAAAACAGAATTAAGTATGCAGACAAATTAAAAGCAAAATATGTAATAATAATTGGAGAAAATGAACTTGAAAAGAATACTGTTATAATTAAGGATATGGAAGCGGGTATCCAGGAAGAACAAGACCTGACCATATTTATGAATAATCTCAAGGGGGAACAATAAAGAATGATGAAATTAAAAAGAACGCATAAAGTAATTGAAATGCAGGAAAATCTGGTAGGAGAAAAAGTTATCCTTACTGGCTGGGTGCAAAAAAGAAGAGACCATGGTGGACTGATTTTTGTTGACTTAAGAGATCGTTCAGGAGTATGTCAGGTAGTATTTAACCCAGATTTAGGTGCTGAAACTTTTACAACAGCAGAGCAAATCAGAAATGAGTATGTAATTGCTGTTCAGGGAACAATTTATGCCAGACCAGAGGAAATGTATAACGAAAAGCTTGCAACAGGTAAAGTTGAAATTTATGCAGATTCAATTGAAGTTCTAAATAAATCTAAAACTCCACCATTTTCAATTAATGATGAAATAGAAGTGGATGAAAGTGTGCGTTTAAGATACAGATACCTTGATTTAAGAAGACCTGAAATGCAAAAAAACTTAATTTTAAGACATAAAGCTATTAAAGCAATCAGAGACTTTTTAGATCAACAGGATTTTCTTGAGGTTGAAACACCAATTTTAACAAAAAGTTCTCCCGAAGGAGCAAGGGATTATTTAGTTCCAAGCAGAGTGAATCCAGGAGAGTTCTATGCTTTACCTCAATCACCACAGCTCTTTAAACAACTATTAATGGTTGCTGGATATGAAAAATATTTCCAAATTGCCCGTTGTTTTAGAGATGAAGATTTAAGAGCTGACAGACAACCTGAATTTACACAGCTGGATATGGAAGTATCCTTTATGGATAAGAATGATATTCTGACATTGAACGAAAATCTTATATCCTTTGTATTTAAAAAGGCTTTAGACGTAGAGGTACCGGTTCCTTTTAAAAGAATTACTTATAAAGAAGCAATAGATAAATATGGTTCAGATAAACCAGACCTTCGTTTTGGAATGGAGTTAAAAGACCTTTCTGAGCTTGCTGCAGGAAGTGATTTTAAAGTATTTGCTGAAATTGCCAAAAAAGGCGGTCAGGTAAAAGCAATCAATGCAAAAGGCTGCTCAAATTTTTCTAGAAAAGAAATTGATGATCTTACTAAATTTGCTGCAATTTATGGTGCTAAAGGATTAGCCTACATGGTAATTACTGAAGATGAAATTAAATCTCCAATTACAAAGTTTTTTAAAGAAGAGGAAGTTAAAGAAATATTATCAACTCTTGATGCAGCACCTGGAGATTTATTATTATTCGTTGCAGATAAGCCTCAAATAGTTGCAGACAGTCTTGGACATTTAAGAATTGAAATTGCAAAAAAGTTAAACTTAATTGATGAAAATGAACTTAATTTCCTGTGGGTTGTAGATTTCCCTCTACTTGAATGGGATGAAGATGAAAAAAGATATTCAGCAATGCACCATCCATTTACATCACCAATAGCTGAAGACATTGAATTAATGACTACAGACAGAGCTGGAGAAATAAGAGCCGAGGCTTATGACATGGTTCTTAATGGGGTTGAAATTGGTGGAGGAAGCTTAAGAATTTACAGAAGAGAATTACAGGAAAAAATGTTCCGTCTTTTGGGAATGTCAGATGAAGAAGCAAGAGAAAAATTTGGTTATCTTATGGATGCCTTTGAATATGGTACACCTCCTCATGGTGGATTGGCCTTTGGTATTGACAGAATGGTAATGCTGATGGCTAAAAAAGACAGTATCAGAGAAGTTATTCCATTCCCTAAAACACAAAGTGCTACAGATTTAATGACAAATGCACCTTCAGATGTTTCAGAGAGACAACTGAAAGAATTACACATTAAACTGAACCTAAAACAGAAGTAGAGTAATTGTTTATTTTAATTTAATATGATAATATCTTAGTAGAGAACCCTGCGATGTGCGCATAACTCGATTTTTATTTGAGCCAACACTTTTAACTGGGGAGTCTGGCTTTGTGTGTGGAATAAATGCCTTTAATGGACTTAGGAAGCATACAAGAGGACACCCACCTGCTTTAGCAGGTTCAAATAATTACGAGGCCGGCGGCATTGTGGGGTTATTTTTTTTGACAGGTGGTTTGATATATGGAAGATATGTTAACCAGAACCAGGGTTTTATTAGGTGAAGAAAAAGTTAATAAAATATCAAAATCAAAATTAGTAATTTTTGGTGTTGGCGGAGTAGGATCATATGCTTTAGAAGCTGTTGTAAGAGCTGGTATTAAAGAAGTTATTTTAATAGATTACGATACAATAAATATAACCAACTTGAACCGACAATTAATAACTACAACAGAAAATCTTGGAGATTTAAAAGTAAATGCTGCAGCAAAAAGAGTAAAATTAATAAATCCAGATATTAAAGTTACAGTTTTTCCTGAAAAAGTTAATGAAGAAAATGTATCTGATTTCATACCTTTGAATACAGATTATGTTATCGATGCAATTGATGATATAAAGGGTAAGATAGCAATAATAAAATTTTGTGTTGAAAATAATATTAAAATAATTTCAAGCATGGGAACTGGTAACAGAACCATGTTTAAAGATTATATTATTACAGATATAAGTAAAACTCACGGCTGTCCTTTGGCTAGAAAACTTAGAAAGAAACTGAAAGAAAATAATATTTACAGTGGAGTAAGCGTAATGTTTTCACCTGTAACTCCCGATATTGTTGTAAAAGATAAGATAATTGGTTCCATTTCTTTCGTTCCAGCCCAGGGTGGGTTAAAACTTGCAGAAAAAGTAATTAATGACATTATTCAATAGATTGTTGACAAAAAACAAGAATGATAGTATCATATCAATATACCGTATGGGGGTATAAAAATGGAAAAAGAAAAACGTGAATTAGAAAAGAATAAAATTCAAACCCGACTTAAAAAAATTGAAGGACAGGTTAGAGGCGTTCAAAGAATGATTGAAAATGGATCTTCATGTTCTGATGTTTTAATTCAGATTGCTGCTATAAAGTCAGCAGTTAATAAAGTGGGTACACTTGTTTTTGAAAATCATGCCCAGGAGTGTTTAAGAAATACTTATGAAGGTTATGATGAATCTGAAGGTGTAGAAGAATTAATGAAAATTTTATCTAACTTTATAAAATAGGGAGGAATTATTAATGTTAAAAGAATTTACAGATGCAAGTTTTGAAAATGATGTATTAAAGGCAAAGGGTCCAGTATTAGTAGACTTTTGGGCACCATGGTGTGGCCCTTGTAAAATGGTTGGTCCAGTAGTAGAAGCTTTAGCCGGTGAAATGGCTGGAAAAGTTACTGTAGGTAAATTAAATGTAGATAATCATCAGGCTTATGCTCAAAAATATGGTGTTATGAGTATTCCTACTTTAATTTTATTTAAAGATGGTGCTGAAGTAGCAAGAACCGTTGGTTTTTCACCAAAAGAAGAGTTAATGAAGTTTGTTCAGCAAGGATTATAAAATATTAAGAGCCTGCGGGCTCTTTTTTTATTTATTTTAAAATATGTAAATAAATGGTAAATAAGTACTATAAAATTTATCTGGGGTGGAATCTATATGAATTTTCCCAAAAAATATTCAGTACTTAAATTATTTTTTT
>RZYW01000078.1 GCA_009930175.1 Clostridia bacterium | reverse complement strand
ATCAATTTTTATTACTGCAAGATCAGTTTTTGGATCCTTTCCAATAACTTTTGCTTCATATTTTGAACCATTTTTTAAAGTAACCGTAATTTTACTTGCATTATTAATGACGTGATTATTAGTGATAATATATCCGTCCTCCGAGTATATCACTCCACTGCCAGCCCCAGAGGAAATGTACTGACCCATGAATCCACCCAGTTGCATTGTTTCTGTTGTAATTTCTACTACACTATCTGAAACAAGGTTATATATTTCTGGAATCGATAATTCATTACTCCCATCAAAAAATCTATTCAAGACTCCATTACTTGAATCCATATTCTCACCTTGAGTTATTTCAGGGATTTCTTTTTCTGAAGCTATTTGACTATTCTCAAGAGAATTCAAAAATAGAAATGCTCCCCCAAACCCTGCAAAAACTGAAAAAAACATTATAGAAATCATAAAAATCACTAATTTTTTATTATTTTCGAATAAGAACATAACTTACACCTCCATTTTCATTTTACCCAGAAAATGTGATAAAAATTTGAACTTTTATTTACAAGTAAGTGAAAATTTTCTAATTAATTCCTACAAAGTATAATAATTTCTGCAATTCTTCATAACTTACAGAATAATTTTTAATATTATCACCTAAAACAATTGAAGCTTCTTCTTTTGTAACTACAAAACTTTTCTTTTCATTTTCTCCTGATAAAGAAACCTCGTACTCCCATTCAATAATACTGACATTATCAACAAGGGCTAATAAAACAAAGGCACAAGAAGTCATTTTGCTGTTAAAAAATTCTTCCTCCCCAGGTTTCAACTCTTTTGCAAAAATTAATTTCCAGCTATATGGCTCATCACTTGTTTTTAAAAAGTTCTCATATCCTCCCAGGTTCTCACTAATCATTAAAATATTAGCAATTCTTCCATTTGCTGACATATTGCCAATGTAAGGATTTTTTGCTTCAAATAATTTTACTGCCATAGAATTAATAACAGTACCATCATCTTTAACTTTCTTTTCACCAATTGAAATATATGATTCAACATCCTCAACAGGAATTAAAATCTCAAAACCTCCACTTTTTTTAAAAGGAGAAACCAGTCCTGAATAAATTACTATGCTTTTATTTTCACCAGATCCATTCAGCTTGTAACCAGAATAAGCTTTACCAGAGTCTAATAATTCTCCATTTAAAACTAGTTTATCTCCAATAATTTCTGCATCTAAAACGAAATTATTTGTAGGTGTTCCAAAAATAAACAGCTTGAGAAATAATACAAGTGAAACTATTAGAATTGAAGATAAAATTCCAAAGAAATATTTCTTATTTGAAGATGTTCTTATTTTTTTCAGATAATCAATTTCCATTAATCTGTCCTCTTGATTCTCAATAATTAAAGAAGATTTCAAATCAGAATAAAATAAATTACATTTCTGACAATTAAGAAGATGCTTTTCTATTTCATTTTTTGTTTCACTAGAAGTCAGATCATCAACGTATAGGGGCAGCAAATCCTGTATAACTTCACATTTAATTTTTTCACTCATGTTTTTTCACCTCTTTAATTAACTTTTCTTTTCCTCTATAGAAAGTAACTCTTGCCCAATTTTCATTTTTCCCAAGAATTTCTCCAATTTCCTTGAAACTTAAATCTCCAGTTATCCTTAAATACATTACTTCTTTCATTGGTTTTTGGAATTTATGTATTGACTTAACAGCTTGAAAAAAAGTTTCCTGAGTTAATTCTTCCGCAAGATGAGAATCAAAAGTTTTACTGAGAAGAAATTTATAGACAGATTTTGCATATTGTTTGTATACATCTTCAATTGAATCCATAATTTCCCTCCCTTTATTAAGTTAGTATGAAAATTATATCATTTCGTTACAGTCAAAAATAAAAAAGAGACTTATGAAACAGCCTCTTTTATGGTTTTACTCTGATTGCTATTAGATGTTTTAAATCATTTAGGGTTTTCTTGTCTTTTATTTCGATCATAAGCCATCTGCCCCCAGCAGAAAAAGGAGTTTTTTCAATAAGTTCTTTAACGTAGGGAGTTAGAATATCATTTTCAATTACATAATTTACTTTTTCTTCTTCTTTTTTACCTATTACCACTAAAGCGATAAAAAAGCCATCCATTGGATAGAGGGTACATAAGGATTTTCCACTTTTTTTATATTTAACATTCCATCCTGGCTGAGCTGAACAACAGCTATATGAATACTGTGGCTTTACCTTATATGTTTTTTTAATATGCACTCCTAACTCATCCCATAAAGCAGCATTTTCTCCAATAAAATTTTTAATATCCTCATTTTCGGGTTTTTTATATTCTGTATATAATTCATTCCAATTCATTTTTTGCCTCCATTTTAAAGTAGTATTAATTAAAAAAAGGTGTGTTTTTCATCCCTGTAATATTATATAATCAAATATAAAATAATAGTCAGGAGAAAAAACATGGAAAAATCATCTAAAAAATTAGTTCTAACAGGATTTTTTATTGCCCTTGGGTTTATTTTACCCTTTTTTACAGGACAAATACCAAGTATTGGCAACAAATTACTGCCAATGCATATTCCTATTTTGCTTTGTGGTTTTGTTTGTGGCTGGAGATATGGTCTGATTGCCGGTTTTATTACACCAATTACCAGAAGTCTTGTTTATGGTATGCCTCCAATGATTCCAATAGCTGCATCAATGGCTTTTGAATTGGCTGCTTATGGCTTAATTGCCGGATTATTATACAAAAACCTTCCAAAAAGCAAACTAAATATTTTTGTATCCTTAATTGGAGCAATGATTGGGGGAAGGATTGTTTGGGGTATAGTAAGTTACTTTATTTACGGAATGAAGAGCATTCCCTATGGCATGGAAATGTTCATGGCTGGTGCCTTTATTAATGCTATTCCAGGAATCATAATTCAGTTAATATTAATCCCAATTATTATTGCAGCACTTGAAAGAACAAAGGTTTTGGATAATGTCTGATTTTAAGCTCATTGCTATTGATGGTAAAAGCGGTTCTGGAAAAACCTCGCTGGCAAAAGGACTTGCAAAAATAATTGACTGTAATGTTTTCCATATGGATGATTTTTTTCTTACCCCTGATTTGCGTACACAGGATAGATTAAATGAAATTGGTGGAAATGTTGATTATATACGCTTTGAAAATGAGGTATTGAAAAAAATTATTGCCCAAGAATCATTTAGATACCAAAAATTTAGTTGCTCGGACTTTTCTATGGATGAGTCTGAAGAAATCTTTCCAAAAAAGATTAACATAGTTGAGGGTTGCTACAGTATGCATCCTTCATTGACAAATTATTATAATTTTAAAATATTTATGGATATTGATTTTCAATCACAAAAAGAAAGAATCCTTAAAAGAGAAGGATCTGAGAAACTAAATCGTTTTCTTGAGGAATGGATTCCAAAAGAGAACTTATATTTTCAAACCTTCAATATTAAAGATTCCAGTGATTTAATAATTAATAACAATGAATATGTTTGTACTGACATTAAAAAATATTTAATTTAATACTAGTCCTTTAAAATCTCTGCTCTGTCAGTCGCTGGTTGTGGCGTTGGCGATAAAGCAGAGATTTCTTTTCTCCATTCTGCATCCATATTAATCTTTAATGCTTCCAATGAGTATTCCAGTTGTTCTAAATTTCTGGCTCCAATAATTGGAGCAGTAATATCTGAATTAGACATAACCCAGGCAACTGCCAAAGTTGCAGGATGATATCCTTTTTCTTTAGCATAATTAGTAAACCTCTCCGCAACAACATAGTTCATTTCATCCTCATATCTGTCAGAATATAACTTTTCTTCTATTAATCTTCCTGATTCAGGTTTTTTATTTAATCCATACTTCCCGGTTAACAATCCTCCTCCTAGAGGACTGTATGAAATTACGCCTATTTGTTCTGATGCCGCCATAGGAAGAATTTCCACCTCTGCTTGTCTTTTAACCAAATTATACATAGGCTGAATTAATTCAAAACGAGCTAATTGTTCTTTTGCAGACACCCCTAGAGATTTGGCAATTTGCCATGCTGCCCAGTTACTTGCAGCAGGATATAAAATTTTTCCTTGCCTCTGCAGGTCATCCATTGCTCTCAATGTTTCTTCCATTGGAGTTTCATCATCAAATCTATGTACAAAATAAAAATCTATCCGGTCTGTTTTTAATCTTCTTAAACTATTTTCTACTTCCAGCATTATGTGTCTTCTGGATAATCCTCTGGAATTAATATCTTTTCCCATTGGGTTAAATACTTTTGTTGATAAAATTATCTCGTCTCTTGAATCCTTTCCTATACATTTTCCAAGTATTTCTTCAGAAGCACCATTAGAATAAGTATTGGCTGTATCAAAAAAGTTAATACCTGCTTCTCTGCATCTTTTATACATTTTAATTGATGTTTCTTCATCTGCATTCTTTCCGAAAGACATAGTTCCAAAACACAATTCTGACATTTTTATGCCAGTTTTTCCTATTAATTTATATTTCATTTTTTTCTTCCTTTCTTTAAAAAAATTTAGAAAAATAGAGATTCCCTACTAATACTATATTATGCTAAACTGTTTACAGCAATCGATAAAATAATTTTAATCAATTAAATTAAGTATTGGGAAGGATGGTAAAATGCAAAGTGAATTAACAAAAAAATATGGTCTTTTTACTGCAATAGCTATGGTAGTAGGTATTGTAATAGGTAGTGGAGTATTTTTTAAAGCAGAAAAAGTACTAACAGCTACCGGCGGAAATTTGCCATTGGGAATTTTGGCCTGGGTAATTGGAGGTCTTATAATGATTTCCTGTGCCTATACATTCGCCGTAATGGCAACACGTTACGTTCATGTTAACGGAATAGTAGATTATGCAGAAGCTACAGCTGGAGAAAAATATGCATATTATGTAGGATGGTTTATGACCATGATTTATTATCCCACATTAACCTCAGTTCTTGCATGGGTGTCAGCAAGATATACTGCAGTTTTATTTGGCTGGGATATCACTGGTGGAGAATGTATGACGATTGCTGCTTTTTATTTGGTTTCAAGTTATGCTTTAAACTCTTTATCACCAATTCTTGCAGGTAAATTTCAAGTTGCAACAACAGTTATTAAACTAATACCATTGGGCTTAATGGCCATAATCGGTACATTTGCCGGTTTAAAAAACGGACTTATTTTTGAAAATTTTACAACTGTTGTGACTGAAGTTAATACTTCAACTGCTCTTTTCACTGCAGTTGTTGCAACTGCTTTTGCTTATGAAGGCTGGATTATTGCAACAAGTATAAACGCAGAACTAAAAGATGCGAAAAAGAACCTGCCAATTGCACTTATTTCGGGAACTTTTACTGTTATGCTTGTATACATTTTTTACTATATTGGCTTAGCCGGTACAGTAACGAACGAAACATTAATGGCTGGAGGAGAAGCTGGAGCTAAACTTGCTTTTGAAAGTATCTTCTCTGGGATTGGCGGAACACTAATCTTTGTATTTGTAATTATTTCTTGTCTTGGAACTTTAAATGGATTGATGCTGGGCTGTACAAGAGGATTATATTCCATCGCAGCAAGAGGACATGGGCCAGAAGCAAAATTATACAAGCAAGTCGATCCAATTACAAACATGCCAACTAATTCTGCTGTATTCGGTTTACTTTTAAGTGGTTTCTGGTTGTTATATTTCTATGGAGCTAACTTAACTGCACCATGGTTTGGCTTTTTCTCTTTTGATTCCTCTGAATTACCAATCGTTACAATTTATGCTTTATATATACCAATTTTTATTATAATGATGAAAAAGGAAATAGAATTAAATACCTTCAAAAG
>RZYW01000192.1 GCA_009930175.1 Clostridia bacterium | reverse complement strand
GTCCATTGCAAGAAAAGCACTATTCTTAAAATACTGTTCAAACATTGGGCCCCCAACCGTTTTCATGTCAAAAAGCTTATTAAAAATATTTATTAACTCATTAATTACAAAAGTTTTTTGTTCTGGATATTTGGGGTCATATTCTAGCAAGTTCAAACCCATTGGCCTAGCTGTATAAGCAGGATCGAAATAGATAACATCATCAATCCTTTCCTTGGGAATATTACCTAAAATATATTGGACATCTGAACCGTGGGGGTCTATAAAACAGCAACCCTCGCCGTTTTTAATGTCCTGAATTATCATATTTTTCAAAATGGTGGTCTTTCCTGTTCCTGTCTGACCCACAACATAAAGATGTCTTAGCCTATCTTCTTTAGCCATCCTAATTTCTGTTTCTTGCCCCCGATAATTATTTATACCCAAAAGGAGCCCCTCACTTCCCATATTAAGAGGAGCTGGAGAAACACCAGCTGGAGCTTCTTTTAATTGGGGCGAAACAACGCCTTGGGGAAAATGAAAGATGGTGCTTAGCTCTTTTAAGTTTAAATCAAGTGATTTACTAGATTCAAAAACACGATAAGTAAAACTCCTCATTAGTTTAGCTAAATCGTTACCCTTTGGTCTTTTAAAATTAAAACCATTTCTGTCTGCCTCATTAAATTGATTAAAAGCTGCTTCCATCTCCCCTAAAACACTTTCTGTTCTTTCTTTGTTGTCTGTTGAAACAACTATTCTGATATTGGCCTCCATAATCATACTTTTAATCTTTTCCTTTAGACTTTCTACGGCTTTTTCGTCTGTCTTTTTTTCTTTATCTTCTTTTGATTTATCTTTATCAGAGGGAGTAGAAGACATAAAATCCTTAAAGAACGAGCCTATTTCTTTAGTGGCTTGTTTGAAAGACGAAGCAGTTGCATCTTTTAGAGAAACTCCCTTCTTAACCTCTTCTAGAATAGATTGGTATTTTTTAATTAAATTATCTCCCTTGGGGCTAATAATTATTTGAATAGCGGCTCCTTCCCCCTGTTTTTTTAATTTAGTGAAAATGTTTAAAATTATATTGAGGGGGTCATAATCAAGTGTGTCATAAAGTTTTATTGGAAAAGCTGCTTTGTTTTTTAATTCTGCATAAGACCCAAGAGAATATCCATTTTCAGAAAAAATATTGTAGTCATCTGGAACCTCTATAAT
>RZYW01000077.1 GCA_009930175.1 Clostridia bacterium | reverse complement strand
AGTTTAGTTGTGGCAGCAATTCCGGAAGGTTTGCCTGTTATTATGACTATAACTTTAGCAGTTGGAGTTCAAAAAATGGTTAAACGGAATGCAATTATTCGCAGACTGCCCTCAGTAGAAACATTAGGATCCATAAATGTTATTTGCTCTGATAAAACCGGGACTTTAACTAAAAATGAAATGACCGTAAGTTCAGTTGTTACTTTCGATAATACCTATAAAGTAACTGGTGAAGGATATGAACCAGAAGGTAATATTTTAAAAAATGATGAAGTTGCAGATTTAGAAAATGAAAAAGTTTTGTCTTTTTTAATTAAAACTGGAAAACTTTGCAATGACTCAGATATTGAAAAGAGAGATGACAGCCATTGGGGAGTTGTAGGAGCTCCAACGGAAGGAGCCCTTATTACTCTTGCCTATAAGGGAGGCCTTAATGATATTCCCGAGGAAAGAATTTCATCTTTGCCATTTAATTCTGCAAATAAATATATGGTAACACTTAATGTTATTGATGGTAAAAAATATCTCCTTCTAAAAGGTGCTCCAGAAAGAGTATTAAAATTTTCTCAATATCAGCTTATAGAAAGTGGAGTAAATTCTATTTCCCGAGAAGATTGGGGTAAAAATATTGAAGGTTTAGCTGAGGAAGGTGAAAGAGTAATTGCCCTTGCTTATAAAGAGTGGCAAGATGGAGAAAAGCTTGATCCTGCAGAGGGTTCAAAGGATTATATTTTCCTTGGGATTACTGGTATTATCGATCCTCCCCGGGAAGAAGCAATGGCTGCAATACAAGAATGTAAGGAAGCGGGAATAAATGTAAAAATGATTACTGGTGATCATTCAGTTACAGCCAGGGTTATTGCTGAAAAACTTGGCATTGGAAATGGCAATGGGGTTCTTACAGGTTCTGAAATAGAAAAAATGTCACCAGAAGAGTTAAAGGTACAGGTTTTAAAATATGATATATTTGCAAGAACAGAGCCAGAACACAAACTTAGATTAGTAGAAGCAATTCAGGAAAATGAACTTCTTTGTGCCATGACAGGAGATGGAGTTAATGATGCTCCTGCTCTAAAAAAGGCAAATATTGGTATTGCAATGGGTATCAAGGGTACTGAGGTTTCCAAAGAAGCTGCTGAAATGGTTTTAGCAGATGATAACTTTGCCTCAATTGTATATGCTGTTGAAGAGGGACGTACTGTTTATGATAATATTAAGAAAAATATGATTTTTATGCTGCCAACAAATGGAGCAGAAATGATAGTATTGATGGCTGCAGTTCTTATTGGTTTAACTATGCCAATTACACCAGTACAAATCCTGTGGGTAAATATGGTTACTACTATTACTCTTGAATTTGCTCTTATTTTTGAACCCATGGAGAAAAAAGTAATGACAAGACCTCCACGCCCCAAAAATGAGCCAATTCTCAGCCCATATTTAATTTTTAGAACTGCTTATGTAGCTCTTGTGACAGGACTTCTTACCTTTGGATTATATAATATTTTCCATGGTAATGGGGAAAGCATTGCATATTCCAGAACAGTAGCTTTAAATATGCTGGTTTTAGCTCAGGGTTTTTATTTAATAAATTGCCGAAAAATTCACGATACAACTTTAGGTGAAGGTTTTTTTGAAAACAAAAAGATTTTCTATGTAATTGTAATTCTGGTTATTTTCCAAATAATGATAACCTATTTACCAATTCTTAATGCATTTTTTGGAACAGTTCCACTTAGAAGCTTATCCTGGATTTATCCTGTTGCGGGAGGAGTTTTTATATTTTTCCTGGTTGAAATTGAAAAGTTTGTTACAGGAAAGTTTTCTAAAATGTAAATATAACAGATATCACTTGTTTTTATTCTATTCAGAAGCTAAAATTTTAGGAAGAGTGAATTATATTCATAATTTGGAGGGAAATGAATGAAAAAGGTTTTTTTTGTTTTATTAATTTTTGCACTGGTTCTTACTGGGTGTCAAAAAAATGATTTTACACCTGAAAGTGGTCTCCCATACGAAGGGGATATAGAAAATGGAAAGAAACAAGGTACAGGTACTATGTTCTACGAGAACGAAAATATTTTCTATGAAGGACAATGGAAAGATGATAAATTTAATGGAGAAGGTAAGCTTTATTACGAAGATGGGACTCTTCGTTACGAAGGAGAATTTAAAGATAATTTAATGCAGGGAAATGGTAAAGTTTACAGTGAAGCCGGAGATCTTGTATATGATGGTCAGTGGCTTGAAAATGAAATGAGTGGCAAAGGTAAAATGTATTATGACAATGGTACTTTAATGTATGATGGTGAAATGGCTAAAGGTAAAATTAATGGCTATGGATTATTCTATTATGAAACTGGAGAATTAATGTATAAGGGTAGCTTTAGAAATAATGAGCTTCATGGCAAAGGAACTTTATATTCTCAAACAGGAAATATTAAGCATGATGGTGAATTTAGAGATGGTACAAAGTGGAATTAGCAGATAAATTATTAAAAGTATCTTTATAAGGGTATTAATTATAAAAACAGGGAGGAATAATTATGCAGGTAAAAGAAATAATGACTACAGCTCCAGTTACAATTACAAGAAATACTTTACTTCCAGATGCTCTTGAATTAATGCAGGAAAATAGCATTAGGAGACTATTGGTTGTTGACGAAAAAGGTAAATTAATCGATATCGTAACAAAAAAAGATCTTAATGAGGTAAGTGCATCACCTGCTACCAGCCTTAGTATTTTTGAATTAAATTATTTACTTGCTAAAACAACTATTGGAGATATTTTAAAAGTTAGAAAAGACAGACCTGGAATGCTTGTGACTATTGATGAAAATGCATTGGTTGGTCAGGCTGCTGTTCTTTTAAGAGAATATAAAATTGGTGGTCTTCCTGTAATGAGTGGAGAAAAAGTTGTTGGTATTGTAACAGAAACTGACATTTTCGATGTATTTGTGTCAGTTATGGGTTATAAAGAGCCAGGAACAAGAATTATTATTGAAATGGAGCAAGATAAAGAAGGTACTATTAAAGAGATTTCAGAAGTTATTTTCAATAATCACGGCAATATTCAAAAACTTCTTGCATATCAAAATAAAGAAGAAAAATACATGATTGAGTTAAGAATTACATCTGACAATGATGAAAAAATTATCTCAGAGTTAAAAGAAAAAGGTTATGTTATTAAAAATGTTGTAAGCTGAGGAAATATGAGGAGGGAAAATGAGTACTAAAAAAATTGTAATATTATCTGTTTTTTTTGTAATTACAGGATTCTTCCTTACAGGATATGTTTTTGCAGATGAAGAAGTTGTAAGACAAGGCTCAGGTGATATAGAAAGTTTAAAGGAAGAACAAAAACTTCTTTTGGAAAAAATTGCAGAGCTTGAGGAAAGAATTAATCCTGTTGCTCCAACAGTACCAGAGCCTCAGTCAGAGGATCCTGTGGAACCTGTGAAAGATAAGGTTTTGGTTGCATATGTAAAAGATGAATATAATGCTGTTAATACCAGAGCAGATGCAGGAACAAATTATCCTGTTGTTGAGCGTATCCCTCAAAAATCACCTATGGTTGTTCTTGAAACTAAGGATGATTGGTATAGAGTAAAACTTGAAAGCGGTAATATTGCCTGGGTAGCATCTTGGGTAGTTAGAGTCCAGGAAGAGTAATTTTTAGAGAAGATATATATCTTCTCTTTTTTTACCTTGAAAACAGGGGGAATAATATTATGGAAAGTAATATCTGGGAAGTAATTGAAAAAAACAAAAAATATCTTTCTGAAAAAATACTACTACATCAATACTCTCAGGAAGAAGTTACTGCCGATGGAATTCCTTTTGAATATAAATCAAAATATTTGCAGGATTCTGCCTATAATCTTACTTTTCTTTCCAGTGCTTTGAGTTTTAAGAGTCTTAATTCTTATAAAAAATATATGAAGTGGCTTTCTGAGTTAATGCAAGGCTTAGGGGTTCCTTTAGATGTAATGGTGAAACATTTTCAAAGCATGGAATATGTATTAAGTTCGGAGTATAAAGAATATAATTTAGATGAATTAAAAACATATATAAATGAAGGTTTGAAAGTATTTGAAAAAACCTGGGTAGAGAATGAAAATATATCTGAGATAGATAATCATAATCCAGAGGTTGATCTTTTTGTTGAGTACATAATAAATTTCCAAAGAGAAAAAGCTACGGAATATATTATGAAATTGTTAGAAGAAGGTACAGACATAAAAAAAATCTATATGGAAATATTTCAACCTTCTCTGTATCAAATTGGAATTCTTTGGCAGAAGCACAAAATAACCGTTGCTAAAGAACATTATGCTACTTCTGTAATACAAAGCATAATTGGTATGATGTATCCATATTTATTCAAAAATGTTAATAAAATTGGAAAAACATTTATTGGAGCCTGCAGTGGTGGAGAACTTCACGAAATTGGTTTAAGAATGACAGCAGACTTTTTTGAAATGGATGGCTGGGATACCCATTATCTTGGAGCTAATCTCCCTGTTGAATATGTTCTTGAAGAAATTAAGTTAAACAAGCCTGATGTTTTAGGAATTTCTACCACAATTCTTCCTAATCTTCCTTATGCAAAAGAACTTATAGAAAAGGTAAGAAAAACTCCTGAAATTTCAAAAATAATTATCATCGTTGGTGGAAGAGTATATAAAGACAATGAGAATTTATGGAAAGAAGTTGGAGCAGATGCCTATGTTGCAGATGCCTTATCTGCGATAGAAGAAGCAAATAGACTCACCCTTGGTGCAGGGAAATGAAAAAAACTAATAATTTTGTATTAATTACTGATATGTATGGGACATTAATTGAAAAAATTCCGTCTGAAGAAAGAGATATAGTAAAAAAAGGAG
The DNA here is from genome assembly GCA_009930175.1 of Clostridia bacterium. Classification (GTDB taxonomy): domain Bacteria; phylum Bacillota; class Peptococcia; order Peptococcales; family SKKY01; genus SKKY01. The sequence continues at coordinate 1,101 of RZYW01000077.1, read as the reverse complement.
AAAATGTTCTTAAAATTATTGCCCCTCAGTCACATAATTTGTTTTTTGATTTTATAAAAAATATTAAAGAAGAAAAATATATAATGGGTTATGAAATAGATATTTTAGAGGGTAGTTCTGTTAAGCAATATATACTTCACGGTTTCTTAAAAGATGAAAAAATAAATATTACATTTTTTGCAGATGAAGGTCATACTTCAGAAATGCTTACAGAAATAATTAAAATAAACAACTTGCAAATAAATGAACTAAGGAAAAAATATAAAGAGGAATCTTTGAAAAAAGCTAAGTTGGAAGAAGATGTATATATTGAAATTACCAAGTTAAATAATGAATTGCTAAATTCAAAAAGAACTATTGAAAAACAAAATGCCCAGCTATCAAAATATAATGCTCTTCTTGAAGACTTGGCTATGAAAGACCCGCTTACCGGTGCTTACAACAGAAGATATTTTTATGAAAAAACACCAGATCTTTCAGAAAAAATTGCATTAACAAATGGAAGGATGCATTTTACTGCAATCGATTTGAATTATTTTAAAAAGCTAAATGATCACTACGGTCATGATTTTGGGGACAGAATATTAAAGACTTTGGTTTCCTTAATGGAAAAGTATAAAGGAAAAGAAGATTTGGTTTTCCGTATTGGTGGAGATGAATTTTTAGTTGTTTTTGTGAATAAAAGCAAGTCTGAAATTGAATCTATCATGGGGCAAATTGAAGAAGGGTATAAAGAAGCTACAGATATATCATCCATTTCTTATGGTATTTTAGAAATTGATTTGGTAAAAGATAAAAGGCTGGATACAAGAAGAATAGATTTCTACCTTAAAAAAGCAGATCGCCTTATGTATAACCATAAGGCGAAAGTAAAATCATATGGAGAGTTTAAATCTTCAACATAATTCCTACAGGGCAGTGATCACTGCCCATTATTTTTTCCCTGATAAAAGCGTCTTCTAAAGTTGTTTTAAATCTTTCGGAAACAAGAAAATAATCAATTCTCCAGCCAATATTTCTTTCTCTGGATTTTGCAAAATGAGACCACCAAGTATATGCTTCTTCCTTATCTGGGTAAAAATAGCGGAAAGTGTCAACAAA
>RZYW01000191.1 GCA_009930175.1 Clostridia bacterium | reverse complement strand
ATTTATTTAAGTTTTCAATTTTTTCTTCCAAGTCATTTATTTTTTTTTCTAATTTTTTGATATCATTCCTTACAACTGATAATGCACCTAGATAAATAGCCACGAATGGTAGAAAGGCTAAAAGAAAATTTTTTGCCGCGTCCATTGTTATCACCTTCTAACTTTTTATTATTTCTTCCACAATTTATATAGGCTGGGATAAGTAAAAATACTAAGTTCTAGATTTTACAAATTCTATAAAGGAGTACAAGAAGTGTATTAAAAAATGCGTAGCTTACAATTTTTGTTATAGAAAAGCGAAACCCATGAGTATCCCAAAAAGAATACCTAAGACAAGTATGAATAATTTTATTTGCTTTTCAATTTTAATTGATCGTGCAATCAATATGAATGTTAAAGTGAAAAATGTATAGGATACGTAAACACCAGTTGGTGTATTAAGAAAAATTCGATCTATTTCAAGCATAAACCGGCTTAGGAAAAAGTAAAACGTTGTAAAAACCAGTAGAGCTAAGTTCTTTCCTTTTATATATTTTAAAAAGTTGGTCATCAGTCTGCCTCCTCTTATTGCATGTACGCACCTGAGATTCCATAGTTTCTAATGGAAACGACATATCCGTTTTGAGTGTTTGAGCTGACTAAATCAGCAACGAGTGCTACTGCAGCATAAGCAAGTCCCCATCCAATGCCAGGAGCCATTACCCCGATAAGGGTTGCTGCAGCACCAATTGCCCAATAGTAATTTCTTATGAAAGAAGCACTTAAATAAATATCCCAAGAACCACTCCCTCTAGAGACAATTTTGGTCACGCCCTCTCTAAATAAAGAGATTCCGCCTTGTGACCCATCTTCAGGAATTTCAACACCTTGAAATTCTAGTAGTTTTAAAAGTTGGCTGTCAGTAATTATAACTTCATCATCAGTGAAATAAACGCCTAACTCTATTGCGTACTCTAGCAAAGCATCTTTATTAATTTCTGCAGCGTTCATCTCGATCGGACTAGATTCAGCAGCAGAAGCAACAAAAGCTGGAGAAACACTACTAAATAATAATACGCCACACAACACAGGAACGATATTTTTTTTAAATTTCATAACGATACCTCTTTTCTAATTTTTTATATCTCAGTTAACTGTTCGTGAACCCCTATTTTATAATAGGAAGTAACGCAATCTCCATTCCCTATTGATTTCCTATGTACTCCACGCTGGAGGG
>RZYW01000190.1 GCA_009930175.1 Clostridia bacterium | reverse complement strand
TTTTGGTTTATCGACAGGATCTACATTCTTAATCGGCGCAATATTCCCATAGCCAAAGGATTTTAAATTGGGTATTTCTAAATCCATTTTTTCAGCGATATGTCCAATGGTGTTAGAACCTAAATCGCCATACTTATCTGCATCCGGTGCTTCACCGATGCCAAGACTGTCTAATACAATCAAAAAAATTCGTTTATACATACTTATTTGTCCTCCTTCGCACGTGGATGTGCTTTTTGATAGATTTCTTTAATGCGCTTTTGACTGATATGTGTATAAATTTGTGTCGTTGAAATATCTTCATGTCCTAAGAGTGTTTGGAGTGTTCTCAAATCCATACCGTTTTCTAATAAATGAGTTGCAAATGAATGTCTTAGCGTATGTGGTGAGCATTCGGTTTCAACCTTTGCATCTATTGCTAACTTTTTTAAGAGTTTAAAGAATCCCTGACGAGATAACCTTGAACCTTGAGCGTTTAAAAATAAATAATTTGTTTTTTCAGCTTTTAATAATTCCATGCGACTTTTTGTAATATATGCACGAAGTGCTTGCATCGCCATATCTGAGATTGGGACGATTCTTTCTTTATTTCCTTTTCCGTGAACAATGATATAGCCATGGGCTAAATGAATATCCTCCATTTTAATATCTAATAGTTCACTCACACGTAATCCAGAACCATAGATCAGTTCTAATAGCGCTGAATTTCTTAATCCCATCGTTTTATTCGGATCAACTTCTTTAAGAATTCTAAGAACCTCTTCAACCGATAAGACTTTAGGTAGTGTTTTTTCGATTTTAGGTGCTGAAAATGATTTGGTAATGTCTTCATTTACTTCACGTTCTAAAATCAAAAAGTGATGAAAGCTTTTGATTGCTGTAAGTTTTCTTGCTTGTGTTTTTGAAGTGACTTTAGACTTCAAGGACTTCATGTAATTTTCTAAGTGTTTTCTGGTAATTTGATCTGGTTTTTTGATTTCATGATATTTTTCTAAAAATAAGGCGTATTGGTTAAGATCACGTAAATAAGATGAAATGGTATTTTTCGACGATCCTTTTTCATTGGTCAAATAGAATTCAAAGTCTTTGATTAAATATTTCATATGAACACCATGAAGACTTGATTACCTAAGAATATACCTTTTTCTGTTAACTTAAGTATACCACTTTGATAAGAAACTAAGCCTTGATCCATCTTTTCTTGGATTTTAGGGAA
>RZYW01000020.1 GCA_009930175.1 Clostridia bacterium | reverse complement strand
TCATGATAAAGTAAATAAATATCTTTTGGCCCAACCTGGTCAAAATCGTATTCCTTTTTCTCTGACAAAGGAGGAGTTTCAATAAATTCTCCATTCTCCCAGTAATGACCGTTTGCAGTGATTTCCCTGATATTAATTTCAGGATTAAAGTTTGTTGCAAAAGGATATCCATGATCTCCACCATTGGCATCAAGAATATCTATTGTGTGAATTTCATCAAAATAGTGCTTTTGAGCATAGGCACAGAAAACACCAGTAACTCCAGGATCAAAACCACTGCCAAGTAAAGCAGTAATTCCAGCTTTTTCAAACTTCTCCCGGTAAGCCCATTGCCATTTATATTCAAACTTTGCCGTTTCAGGTGGCTCATAGTTTGCAGTATCAAGATAATCTACTTTTGTTTCAAGACAAGCATCCATAATACTCAAATCCTGATAAGGTAAAGCTACATTAATTACAATATCCGGTTTAAATTCATTAATTAATTTTACCACTTCTTCAGTTTTATCCGCATCAACCTGGGCTGTCTGTATCTTGGTGGGACCACCATCCAGTTTCTCTTTCAAAGCATCACACTTTGATTTAGTTCTGCTTGCGATACAAATTTCCTCAAAAATGTCAGGGTTCTGACAACACTTGTGTACAACCACTTGGGCTACACCACCAGCACCGATGATAAGGGCTTTTGCCATTTTTCAACCTCCTTTTATTATCGAATAATTTAATATAAATTATATCCGATTCATTATATTAGAATCATACCCTTAAGTCGATACTTTTTAAAAAATTTTATATAAAAAGAGGGAACCCCGGCAAGATTAAAAATCCTGCCGGGGTTTTTATTTTAAAAGTACTTATTATCTAATTTTCTAATTGTACCAATAGTTTTAATTTGAATTAATGCCAGGAATGCAATTAATGAGTAATGAACTAATGAATATTTCGTTACGATATCATTTTCAATAAATCCCCATCCTATTAAAAACATTCCAAGTACAAAGCTTGCGACCCCAGGGCAAATTAAACCATAGGAGGCAGGATTGTGATCTTTTCCCGTTACATATTTATCAAAATATCCGTTTGATTTCATTATTTTATATCCAATTATTCCAAAAGCTGCCTGGATTGAAACAAACAAAGATAAGATAATATATAAGAAACCTGTTGGCATATCTATATGAAGAACGTTGTGTGCTATAGAGGATGATAATCTTACAATTGTAATTCCTAAAATTGTTAAGATTGGAATAATAATCCAAAAAGTATGAGAAGTCTCAGGATTCAGCCCCTTTGCCAAGATACCTCTAATCCCATTACTGAATTCAATTACTAAAACTCCCGCAGATAAAATCATAAAAAAGACTGCTCCAATAAAACCTATTGTGAAAGTTGCAGTTACGTGACTCATAGCTGCTGAAGCAGAAAATCCAACTGCTACCATTGAAAATGCAAATGCTGAAATTAATGCTGAAAAGTTATTCGTGTCTTCAGAATTTAACCCGCCTTTATGAATATATTCTGAGATGTGCTCAATAAATATTTTAAATGCATTATAACCAATTACTGCAAATGCTAATAAAGCAAAAGGAAAAAGATATTCTACAAAGGACCATAAATTTGGTATAAATGCTCCTCCAAGAATAAAAGATACATTAACTGTCATAGCAAGGGTGAGGGGAACTGTCATTAATGAAAGGCCGGCACGGCTCTTTTTAAATTCCAGATATCCAGGCTGACTTTTGAAAATTTGAAATTGTTTTAGATTCCAGAATAAAGTCTTAAAATGTCTAAAGGCGAAATATAATATTCCGGCCAGTGTTATGCCAGTTAAAATAGAAATAATTAAATTATCACCAGTTAGTACAGGGTATATGTGTTCGAAATTTGCCATTGGCTTCCCAGGATGTTTTACCAAAAACATTAGGTACATGTAAACGGCAACAGTCATTCCACCGTTTCCAAGACTTGCAAGAAAAAATTGTGGTGTGTACTTTTTTTGATCTTGAATCATTATTATATCTCTCCTTATAAGTATAACTTTATACATACCCTCGGGGGGTATGTATAAAGTTATACCATAACATGGAAAGACAAGTCAAGAAAAAAATAAGGACCGAGTTTCCTCGGCCCTTTACTTTCTGTCTTTTTAATTCAAGTTTTTATCTACATATATTACTAATTTACTTAAAAAGTTTACATAGCTGCCAAACTCATTATCATACCATCCAAATATTTTTGCATGAGTTACTGGAATATTAATATCAAGCTGACATTCAATTCCGTATTCCTTTAAAGTCTCCGCTTGAATAGGTATAAATCCAGTTCTTGTATGTGTTTCAACACCTTCAATAACCACTGCTGCCTGATAACCAATAATATCAGATGAAACATTTTGCTTTTCACTGAATACCAACATATCTTTTTGAGCACCTTTAGAGGCATTTTTATAGATATCATTTAAATATTTTCTATTAATTTCAGGTTCTTTAGTTTCATTATCAAGTTTTGTTTTAAAAGTAAGGTTTAAGGCAATTAAAGAGCTTGTATTAGTAGGAATTCTAACAGAATCAGCCATGAAACCAACTTTTTTAATTTCTGGAAGAATTTCTTCAAGTGCAATAGCTGCACCGGTAGTTGTTGGAATTATATTATTAAATGTGGAGCGATTTCTTCTTAAATCTGATTTATCTGCCCCAGGAACTGCATCTAGAATATTTTGATTATTAGTTGCAGCGTGAACAGTTGACATTGATGCAGTAAGGATTTCGTTAGTAAGCTCATTTTCAAGTAATGGTTTAACCATATGAGCAAGACCTGTGGTGGTACAGCTAGCTGCAGAAATTATATGGTGTCTGTCAGGGTTATACTTTGTATGGTTTACCCCATAAACAAACATTCCACTGTCTTCTGGAGTATTTAAAGATTTGTCTTTGATTTTAAATGGAGCACTTATGATAACTTTTTCGGCTCCAGCTTCAATGTGTCCCCGTAGACTCCCTTTTGGGCTATCTGCAGGAATTGTTGGATCAAGGAAAGCTCCAGTACAATCTATAACGATTTTAACTCCTTCTTTAACCCAGTTAATATCCCTTGGATTTCGAGCGGTAGATAAAACTTTAATTTCTGTTCCATTGATAGTAAACAGACCCTTTCCTTCATCCACAATCTTTATTTCACACTTTTGACCTGAATAACCAAATAAAAAGCTGTCCAGAGTTCCATAAGTTGAATCTGTAAGAAGATAATTGACCATATCTTCAAACTTTTTACCAACTTTTCTACCTGCATTTAGAACAAAGGAATCAAAATGTTTTAAGTTTAGGTGATTCCACAAAGTTAATTTACCAATTCTTCCGACACCATTTATGCCCAATATTTTTTTGCCCTTTAAAATATCATCCACAATTCTTACCTCCCTTAATTTGTGGTCATATGTAAATTATCTTGTATTCTCCAAGATAAATATTACCAGTTTTCCCATCTATAGAAATTATATCACCAACACGAAGATTTTTCTTCCCAATAATACATTCTTTCTCCTTATCTTTTACAATAAGGTCTTTACAGTTTACAATGCATACTTTTTTTAGTTTTCCCGCAGTAACAGCTGCGTGAGAAGTAACACCCCCACGACTTGTTATTAAACCATGGCAAATAAGTATTTTAGGTATATCATCGGGTATTGTATCTGGTCTAACTAATATTTGTTTATCCTTAGGATAATTTTCTTTTAGGTAAAGAAGGTCTTCCTTATCAAAAGCAATTCTTCCAGTAAGACATTCATTTCCAATTCCAATTCCTTGTCCTAAAAATTTCATTTTACTGTGATTTTCGCAAAAAACAGGAGTTTTTTCCTTTGGAGTTATTATTTGTTCTCTGGTTTGAAGTATATATAAGTCTTTGGGATTAGCTGATTCAAAAGTAAACTCAATTTCCTGATTACTAAAACCAAGGTCATATATTAATTTCTTTGAATATTCAAAAAGTTGCTTATAAATTTCCGGGAATGTAGATTCTAAAGATTCATTTGAATCAGTGTAATCTTCTAATCTTTGACTTTCAGAGACTGGAAGGGGGTGAACAAGTCCAGCAACTATATCTTCTCCCTGACTGCAGGGAGTGAAGTCTCCGTACAAATTTATTCCAGGTTTACTTAATTTAGGGTTGTGTGTGAAAACAACTCCAGAGCCAGAAAACTTAGATTTATTTCCCATAACCATTTTCTGAATAATTACTGCTGTTCCCCATTCTTCAGCGATTTGAAGATGCTCCCTGTAGGCCTGGGCTCTTTCTGTATCCCAGGAATCAAGTACAATATTTAATGCCTGACGTAGCTGAATATATGGATCTTGGTGGATGGTAATATTTTTATCTTGAAGGATTAATTTATATTCCTTCACAAGTTCTTTCATTTGTTTTGATGTGAAATCTGCCTTTTTTTGGACATTATAGGATTGTTTAAATTCATTAATAATTTTATCAAAATCAGAACGTTCAATACCATTAATCATTCCCCAGCTTTGAATAAATCTTCTGTAAGAATCCCAAATCATCCAGGCATTTTCAGATGTTTCTTCCATTTTTTCAGCAATAATATCGTTTATACCAACATTTAAAACAGTATTCATTGCTCCTGGCAAGGATATAGCAGTCCCGGAACGCACAGAAAGGAAGAGGGGATTGTTAACATCTCCAAATTTTTTTGATGATATTTTTTCGATTTTTTCTATTTCCCGATAAATAAAACTTTCCAATTCTAAGCTCATATATGGATGATCTAGAACTGTATCTCTGTGCCTGAACACCTCAGTAGTAAGAACAAAGCCTGGAGGTACAGGGAGCCCATATGATGTAAGCTTTTTTAAATAGTAGGCTTTAGCCCCAAGAAAAACCCTGTTGTCCATTTGAGGATTAGGAGTATCAAAGGAAGTAATTGCTAAATCAGGATTGTAAGTCATCATATTACTAATATATTTTTCCGGATAGTTATCCAGCATAGCAGAAAGCTTACTAATACAATTTGAGACAAAAAAATCAAGTTGTTGTATTAAAAATGAAAGAGAAAGAACTTCTCTGTAAAATTCTTCAGATTTTTTAAGCAAGGTTTCTTCACTTTCATCATATAGTTGAAGGATTATTTGGGATAAAGCTTCATCATAGAAACGCATAAAATATTCGTTAATTATTTCTTTAATATTAAGAGCCATAAAGCGGAAAATATTCATATATTGGTTCAAAGTAAAGCTGGAGGAATTAAGGCTAAAGTAAAACATATCAAGGTTGGACTTAAAATCTTGATTTTCCACACCATCAAGCTCTAAGCCAGTCTTAAACAGATTTAAAATTTCGTATATATCTCTAAGTGTCTTTGCAGTTATATATTCAAGTTTAAGTTCAGATAGAATTTTTTCCATGAGTTTAGAAGCAGCAGTTTCTAAACGGTAGGTTACACCCAGAGCCTCAAATTTCTTTTCTGAATACTGTCCATACATTGAGGGAATGCCTACAGCAATATGACGCTTATAATAAATATTTTCGAAAGGAATTGATTCCTCAGGATCATTAATAATTGTTTTTAATTTTTCAAGCATTTTAAATAATTCATTTAATGCTTCATGTTTATTGTTATTAGATAAAGAATAATTTAAATTATCTATTTCATCTTTACTAAAAAAGTTTGAATTGCTAAGAAAACTAATTAAGTCAGCAGATTCAAGGGAATATTTTTCTACAAGAAGAGAGTACAACTGGAAAAAATTAGCTAAACGTTTTTTATCTTTTTTATTTTCTAAAGAATGATTTTCGATAAATGATAATATTTCTTCCGGAGGCATTTGTAACAATTCAAGATAATTTTTTTCGTATTTTTTTGATGCATCCTGCATAATTTTATTAATTCCACTGAAATAGCGGGAGCTGGTAGAAAGTGCTAATTTCACATCCTCTGGCAAGTATTTTAATAAACTTTCATTTTCCCCGGTCAGCCAGTATTTTGCTGTTTTTTCTGCTAGAGAAATTTGCGTGTTATTACTTTCAGCGTGAACTTGTTTCCTAATAAAGTGTACAAGAATATCTTTTCGGCCACACAGTTCATCCATTGCAGTTGTAACTTCACGAAGTTTACCTTCAGCACCAACTTCCTTAAAATATACTGGGAAAATGCGAGCTAGTTTTTTAATTTGCTTGTACATTGGTGCTATTTCTGAGTTCAGGAGTTTGGTAATGTCTCTTTGAAAAAGATCTGTATCTGAAATAAAAATGCCTCCCAGCTTAAGATTAACAATGAGAGCGGAGAGTAGTTTTTTAAATTTTTTTGGTGAAGTTTCAATTAAATCCAGCCATACTCTGATATTTTTCACATGATTTTTATTGCTTATTACCTGCCAATCGCTTGAAACAGAAATTTTCCCTGGATAAATAAAACCAAAATCTATAATTCTTGATGTAAAATGATTAATCAAAGAAAGGTCTCCAGTTGATGAAATTTCTTTTCCTAAGGTTAGAATACAGTCAAGAATAGTGCTGGTATGGAGTTCTTTAAATTCCTTGAAAAGGTCAAAGGAGAGGGTGGTAAAATCTATTACTTGATTATGGTCCAGGTCTTTTATGATGTCTCTTAGCAACCGGTTAATATCATAAAGAAGATGATTTTCCAACTGACGCATTCCTGAGAGGTGCATTATGTAGAATAGATAATGAAATTTCTCTATTGGTAAAAGAGAGCTATCTGCAAGTTTTCTTAAGTAATTTGCGATATCATTAAAAAAAGGATTTTCAATTAATTCTTTCCAATCCTTACTGCTATTAATTTTATTTTTTAGCTCATTAAAAAAATCTTCCTTTAGGCTTGGGATTTTATCAATATCAACACTTTTTTCCCAATATTCGATTCCTTTGTATAATACTTCTTGGGTTAAAGAAAAAACACTGCTTCCTATAAGTTCTGTCCCTGCGGCTCTGTTAAGATAAGTTTTGAAATAATTATTATTAAAGAGATAAATTTCCAAATTTTCATCAATACTATTTTGAATAATTTTAAAAGCAGCAAGAGCCTCATTTTCGGCCCGTGAGCTTTCTTCTTTTAGTAGCTTATCAATAAACTTAAAAATCATTTTTATAAGATATTCTTTTTGCTTTTCCTTCAAATCTTTTTTCAAGAGTTCTGAAAAAAGACTAATGAAGAATGAAAGAGCCTTTTCTTTTTCCGGCAGGGATTTGTAAAACCAAGTGTCAGAAACTGTAATATCATGAAGGACCTCAAGAAGATAATCATAGTTTACATATTTATGGTGATATTCCCGTGAAAATTCCTTTGCCCTGTTATTTATTCCATAATAATCCTTTGATAAATTTATAAACCATATGTATTTTTCTGAAAAATTATCAGCTTCAGTTTTTGTTTGTTCAAGGTTAGCTTTTAAGGCATCTGAATTGAATTGTACATCCATTTTGATTACACCCCCAAGACTTATTTACCCAAAATTATGTTATAATAACTTCTAAAATATAAATTTTTGATTGGAGTTTTTTGATATGAATACGATTATTTTTGATCTGGATGGAACTTTGCTTCCAATGGATCAGGATCTTTTTCTTAATAATTATTTCAAAGCACTTGCTAAGAGTGTTTCTCCCTATGGATATGAACCGGAAGTTTTAATAAAATCTGTTTTACAGGGAACTAAGGCTATGCTTATGAACAATGGAATAAAAAGTAATGAAGAAATATTTTGGGATACTTTTGCGAGCATCCATGGTGAAGAATCTAGAGATTCGATAAGAATATTTGAAGAGTTCTATGAGAATGAATTTGATAAATTAAAAGAGTATACTTCTCCATCTTCCTACGCCAAAGAATATGTGGAAATATTAAAAAAGAAAAATTACAAACTGATATTGGCCACGAATCCTTTATTCCCTAAAATTGCAACTCATTTTAGAATACAATGGGCTGGAATAAAGCCGGAGGACTTTTCATATATTACTACGTATGAAAACTCATCCTTTAGCAAGCCTAACCTTGATTACTATAGAGAAGTTCTTAGAAAGAATGATAAAAGGCCTGAAGAGTGTTTTATGGTTGGCAATGATCCAGAAGAGGATATGGTAATAGAAGAATTAGGTGTGAGTACTTTTTTGCTTACAAAAGATAATTCTAATGATTTGTTGAAGATAATTGAAGATTTGCCAAAAATATAAAAAGCAGATGGAGCTTTTTCCATCTGCTTAAATTTTAATTTATTCACCTTTAAGACCAAGAGCCTCAGCTTCAATCTTCATTCCTTCAATTGTCCAGAGTATAACTTCATCTAAATCCATTTCGATCATTTCGCATCCCTTTAAAATAACCTCTCTGTTTACTCCTGAAGCAAAACCTTTAGATTTAAACTTCTTTTTTACAGATTTAACTTCAAGGTCCATAATACTTTTATCAGGACGCATTAAAACAGTAGCGTTCACAAGACCTGTTAATTCATCAATAGTATATAAAACTTTTTCCATTTCTTTTACGGGCTCTACATCATAACAAAGACCCCATCCATGAGAAATAACTGATTGAATGGTATCTGAATCAATTCCTTCCATTTCCAGAATCTCTTTACTTTTATGGCAGTGCTCATTTGGGTATAATTCATAATCAATATCATGAATAAGGCCAACTGCTCCCCAGTAATCTTTATCCTCACCTTTTTTTTCTGCAAAATATTTCATTACAGATTCTACGGCTAGAGCGTGAGTGATCAGAGCCTGACTTTTGTTATACTTTGTAAGTAGTTCATATGCAGTATCCCGGTTTAACATAAGCATTCCTCCTAATTTAGTGATATATTATAATAAATTTAATTTTAAAAAATGAAAGGAAAAGTGATTAAAATGAATGGACTTGAAAAAATTAAATCTGTTGGAATATTTTTTGGTCTTGCTTTAATAGTATTTGGTGTATTATTTTTAGTTTTTCCTGAAAGAGTAATTACATTTCTTGCATTTATTGTTGGAGCTATAATAATTGGTTATGGTGTTTTTAGAGGCTTTATAGTAGCAGTTCAATGGAAAGATATTACAAAACGATATTTTAAGTTAACGGTTAGTATTCTTTCCATAATACTTGGTACTTTTATAATAGCAAATACTCAAATTACGGTAACTGCTTTAGGAATAGTAATTGGTATTTTTGCAATTCTTCTTGCCTTTGACCGCTTTAATATGGCGAGCCTTAGAAAAAATGCTGGTCTCAACAATACCTGGACTCTTGTTTCAGGGTTAATTCATCTAGCATTTGGAGTCGGTATGTTTTACTCAGCATTTACTGTAATTTCAATAATTATTTCCATTATTGGAATCTATTTATTAATGGCAGGAATAATGGTTGTACTTTCAACCTCATACTTTCTTGACCTGTAAAAATTATTCAGCAAAAATTTCCGGATGGATTATTGAAGCAATTTTTTCAAGACCTTCAATAATCCTTGGGCCTGGAAGGGTTACAAAGTCGTCTGGAATTCTGTAATATTTACTATTTTGTATTGCTTTTAATTCCTCGAAACCTGGCCTGTCAGAAATGTCTGTATTTCTTTTATGATCTATTGCAATATAAAAATCAGGATCTTTTTCTATAAGAAGTTCAAGACTAACCTGTGGATAATCTGTGTTGCTATCCTGAGCAAAATTTATTCCCCCGGAAATATTTAAGATGTCAGCAATAAAAGTATTGGGTCCTGCAGATAAAAGAGGTTCATCCCAAACTTCAAAGAATACTAAAGGTTTTTCTAAATCTTTAGCTTTTTCTTTAACAAATTCCTTTCGTACTTTCATATCTTCTGCCATTATCTTAGCATTATCTTCAACATCCATAATAACTCCAATTAATTCTATATTAGAAATAACTTCATCAATTGTAGTTGCATCAAGTGCAAAGGTTTTTATGCCTAATTTTTTGAAATTTTCGCTTAAATCTGCTTGTACTCCAGATGAAATGAACACTAAGTCTGGTTCAGCCTCCACAATCAATTCCATATTTGGAGTATTGAAGCCTCCCATTTTAGGAGTGTGGTTAGCAGCTTCTGGATAATCACAATAATCAGTGGTTCCCACAATTTTATCTTCAAGTTTTAAAGCGAATAACATTTCTGTAATAGCAGGGGAGAGGGAAATTACTTTTTCTGGTGTTTTTTCAACTATAACCTTATTTCCCAGACTATCTTCAAAAACTCTTTCTCCTTCAGTTAAATTATTATCTTTACTATTGCATCCTGCTGTTAAGATCAAAGTTAAACAAATTAATAATATTGAAAGCTTTTTAATCATTATTTTTTCTTTCTCCTTTTCGTTTTTCATAATCTTCTTGTTCTTTAATTATAGATTTTGCGACGCCTTTTTTAATAATTGTGCTAATTAAATGACCTAATTTTGAATGATTACCAGTATCAGTAAAAAATACAGAATCTTCTTGATGACAGGCAATTACCAAACCGTCAGTACCAGTACCTGTAGCAATCCCATCAGAAAAACAACTGGGAGTTTTAAGATCTTGAAGAGCTGCGGTTTTTGCTTCAGTGGCAATGATAGATACCCGAGCCAATGCTTCTGAAGGTAATTTAGCTTCAATTACCAAAAGGATATTGATTGTGCCACCTAAAGGTGTAAAAGTATCTGGATATACCTCATGATAACATGGAGGGTCACCTGCCCGGACAGCATTTACTCCAGCTCCAGCAGTGATGATTGCAAAAAGACTAATATTATCATCTTTAACCAATTCAAATGATGCATTCTTCATTGAGGCAGTGGTCATTAAACCTGTAGTTGTTTTTGGGTCAAGATCTAATTCAATACTAATTTCCCGGAGATATTCAGAAATACTGGAATTAGGTAAATCACTAGTAGTTGAAATCCATTTAGTGAGTTTATGATTAAAGCAGTTATTCATTATATTTATACCACCATTAAGCTGTGATGTAGAGAATACCAGCATTTCCCGGGAGAATGAAATTGCATAATTATGTTCATTTTTTTTTATTATGTGCCCTTTTGGGCTTACGGCTATTTGCTCCATTTTATAACCTTTCTTTAAAGTGGCTTTCTAGATATTCAAAAAAATCAAAATAATTTTCTACATATTCTGCTCCGGATGTTTCCATTTTTTCTAAAATATCTTTTGCTTTACCATTGGTGAAATCTTGATTTAACAGGGGATCATTATTTTTAATTATAATAACTTTCTTTCCTTTTTCAGCTCCTGAAAGGGCCATTTCCAGATTAGGAAGATTGCCCATTCCGAAGGGTATAGGTGTAACCACCACAAGGTCAGAAGTGAAAATAGCTTCCAGGTTATTATTAATTGTTTTTTCTGAAATTTTTGCAAAGGGAGCCTCTTCAATAATTTTAATTCCAGCTTTTTTCCCTTTACTCCAGTCGGAATCTCCAATATTCAGAACTCCTGCAGAGAGCCTGTAACCAAGTTGTTGCAAGCGGTCAATTAGGTATATCCCCGTGCCGCCTCCGCAAATTATATGGATTTTTATATTTTTATTTTCAATATTAATATTCTTACTTCTTGCTAAAGGTATAATATTAAACTTTTGGTTTAAAGGATTCTCTGCCAGCAGAACTTCCATTTCGTATACAGCACGGATGTTTTCTGCGTTAAGAACTTCTGAAGTTTTCCCTGAAGCAAAAATTTTCCCATCCTTCATCATTATAACTTCTTCGCTAAACTGACTTGCCAGGTTTAAGTCGTGGAGGACTGTAACAACTGTAAGTCCAGTTGTCTTGTTTAAACTTTCCAGTAATTCTAATAACTCCATTTGATGTTGAATATCAAGATGAGCTGTTGGTTCATCCAGAAGAATTATTTTAGGTTCCTGAGTTAAAGCCCTGGCAACAATAATTCTTTGTAATTCGCCACCGCTAACTTCTGTAACAGAACGATCTTTTAAATGCCAGGTGTTTGTAAGTTCCATAGCCCATTTAGCTAAGGTAAAATCTTTTTCTGTTTCAGATTGAAATCTTTTTAAGAAAGGAGTACGTCCCATAAGTACCGTCTCCATAGCTGTAAAAGGAAAGTCAATTTGAAAAGTTTGAGGTACTACAGCCATTTTTTTTGCAAGTTCAACTGGTGGTAACTTTAACAAATCAAGGGTTTCCAACCATATTTCCCCACTTTGGGGTTCAAGGTTTTTTGCTATATTTTTTAATAAAGTTGATTTTCCAGAACCATTAGGACCGATTATGCTTAGAAACGTTCCCTTTTGAATAGTTATAGAAATATCATCTAATATTTTTTTTTCAGAATATCCGAAATTAAGATTATTCATTTTAATATGGTAATTCATAATACACCTCTAAGATCCAATAGTCTTTTTGGTTTTTAATAAATAAATAAAGAATGGAGCACCAAAAAGTGCTGTAATTATTCCAACAGGTATTTCTGTAGGGCTCAGTACTGTTCTTGCAATTGTGTCGGTAAATACCATAAAGATACCCCCAGCTAAAGAGGCTACAGGTATTAATATTCTGTGATCAGATCCTACAATAAGCCTCATACTATGAGGAACAATTAAGCCAACAAAACCAATAGTACCACTAACAGCTACAGCGGAAGCTACTGTAAAAGACCCCAGAACAAGTAAGAGTTTTTTTGTTTTTTCAACATTAATTCCCAAGTTTTGGGCAGTACTTTCTCCGAAGAGAAGGAGGTTTAATTCACGGGAGAAAAAATATAAGGATAAGATTCCTAAGGTTATGAATGGGAAAGCTATTCTTACATGCTCCCAGGTTTTTCCAGAGAAACTTCCAAGCATCCAATATAGAATCTGACTTGTTTCATTTGAATTTAATATCATTAATAAAGATGTAAAAGCTGATAAAAATGAGCTTAATGCTACACCAGATAGAAGTAAGTTATAAACTGGAATCTTGTTCCCTATTCTTGCAATGTTATATACAGTAAAAATACTGATAAGCGCTCCAATGAAGGCAGCAAAGGGGACCATAAAATAACCAATAGAAATACTTACTCCAGTAACAATTGCCAGGGAAGCTCCTAAGGCAGAGCCTGAGGATACTCCAATTATGTAGGGGTCAGCCATTGGATTTTTCAATAGGCCCTGGAAGGTTGTACCAACAGCTGCAAGAGCCATACCTGTTAATGCGGAAAGAATAATTCTTGGGAGTCTAACCTGAAGAATTATAGTTTCTTGACTATTTTTTACGTTTGATAGATCTGAAATATTGTTAATAAATGGAATTTTGCTTCCTATTATATTAGCAGCTTGAGAAAAAGAAACATTTGCTGGTCCGATTGTAACAGCGAAGATCATAATAATTCCTAAAGAAAAGATGAAAGTAAGGGAGATGAGAATATTTTTTTTTCTTTTATTGGTATCCATAAACAATCAATTCCTTCCAAAAAACAAGTATAGCAAAAAAATGGTAATAAAAAAATAGCCCGGAGTTTTCCGGGCTATCATGGATATTATTCTTAAGCTGCTGGAATAATTATTTTTTGTTCTGGGAAAATTAAGTTAGGATTTTTTAAGTTATTAACTTTTTGAAGATCTTGCCAAGTCATATCATATTGAGCTGCAATTTTTGACAGGCTATCTCCTGATTTTACAATATATATATTTTGCTCTTTTTGTACGACGTCTTTCATAGCTTCAACACGAATTCGGTTTTGTTTTTGGATAGATACAGTTCCGCCAATTTCTGCGATATAGTCTGCTAAGGCTTCTTCAAGAGATACCATTTCAGCGACTATTGGATAATTGCTCATCATTGTATATCCATCTCCACCAGCTGCCATAAAATCATTTGTTGCAAGCTTGTACATTTTATTTGCTTCAAGAGCTTTTCCTTGAATTTTAACATCATGAACCCGGCTTAAAGGCTCTTTGGTTTCATCAAAAGCAAAAGTTAAGCCTGCACCATGAAGAAATCCTCCATTTGATTCTGGATAAAGTCTTACACTGAATTCCAGCATATCTTTTATTACACTGCCAGGAACTTCTTTTACTGCAATAAGGTTTCCGAAAGGGAGTACATCAAAAACATTTTTCCTGGTAATATCCCCTGCTTCAATTGAAGCCCGAATTCCGCCACCGTTTGTTAAAACAAGATCTGCGCCGGATTTACTCAAAATAGCATCGGTAATTAAATTTCCAAGATTTGTTTCACTAGTTCTAACCAAATCTCTTGTTCCTTCAAGTTTTACTGTGCTTCTTCCAATAACTTCAGATTGAACAAGGTCAACTTCTTTTTGATATTCTGCAATAAGATCCAAAACATCTTGTTTAGCTACGATTTCACTCAGGTCTGAAACTTCAAGAATGGAAGAGGATATTTGTGGTGTATCCCCAGTAAAAGTTATTTCTACTTTACCAAGGCTGCCTCCATACTCGCCAGTTTGAACAATTACAGTATTGCCAACTTTAATTTCGCCTTTATCATGACTGTGACCATCAATAATTAAATCGATTCCACTTACTTTTTCCGCAAGCATTTTACTTGTGTAATTACCTTCTTGTCCAAGATGACTTAAAGCTATTACAAAATCAACCTTACTTCTGTTTGTTGCAAGAATTTGCTTAGCAGTCTCAGCAGGGTCGATAAACACCAGACCTTCTGTATTTTTGGGGTGGGATTTATAAAGTGTTTCAGGAGTACTAAGACCTAAAATAAGAATTTTTTTACCAGCAATTTCTTTAATAAAGTAATCATCAAGATAGTTTTTACCTTCGCTGGTAAGAACATTGGCACCCATTAGTGGGAAGTCAGCAAGTTCTTTTAGTTCGCTCAGGCGTTCTTTCCCATAATTAAAGTCGTGATTCCCTGCTGTCATTCCATCATACCCTGCAAGATTCATTAACTTTATAATGCTTTCTCCTTCAGATAATATTGCTATTGATTGTCCGTGGGTAGCATCTCCCGCATCTAAAAGCAGTACGTTTTTCCCTTCATTCTTTTCAGCAAGAACCAAGCCCGCAATTTTTCCGTAACCGACTTGTGTATCAGTGCCTTCAACTCTAGCGTGGACATCATTTGTGTGATAGATAGTTAAACCTTGACTTTCCTGGGCCAGAGCAGGGGTGAAACCAGGTAAAACAAGCATAAGTGAGAGTAACAAGACAAGTAGTTTTTTCGAATAATCTTTCTTGAACATAAATATTTAAACCTCCTTTATTAATGGTACCTATATATAACCCTTGTATTAATAAAAATAAACAAATAAAATAAAATAAAAAAGGAGGATGAACAGATGGATATAAAAAAAGACCAGAAAGAATATCTTGGAGCTTTAAAATCATCAGGGTTAAAGAACACAAAACATCGTTGTTCCCTTCTTGAAATATTGTTTAATGAAAGTCAACCTTTGAATGCCGAAGAGATATTTTTTCGAATAAAAGAAAAAACAGCTGAAATTAATCTTTCAACTGTTTACAGAAATCTTGAGGTTCTTGTTAATAAAGGATTAGTGACTAAACTTACGTTCCCTGGGGATAGCAAGTCTTTATATGAATATAATAAAATGGGGCATCGTCATTATATAGTTTGTATTTCATGTAAAAAAATAATGACAATAGAACATTGCCCCTTACAAGAATATGAATTGTCTTTAGAAAAGGAAACGGGCTTTAAAATTAATGCCCATAAATTAGTTATGTTTGGATATTGTCCTGAGTGTAACAAGAAGTAATATTAACTTGTCATTCCGCCGTCAATAATAATTTCCGTTCCGGTAATATAACTTGCATCATCGGAAGCTAAGAAGGAAACCAGTCTGCCAATTTCATCTGCCTTTCCTGCTCTTTGCATTGGAATTGAATTTATAATAGCTTTGGTTTCTTCTGTTGGGTCATCCAGCATATCCTTAGTCATATTTGTTGATATCATTCCGGGACATATAGCAACAGAACGGATTCCGTACTTACCATATTTGCTTGCAACGTCTTTAGTAAGACCAATTACTCCATGTTTTGATGCGGTGTAGGCTGGGCTTGCCAAGTTCCCTCTGACACCAGCAACAGAAGATATATTAATAATTACCCCTCGTTTGGTTTTAATCATATTTTTTATAACAAGTTTTGTTCCGTAAAAAACACTTTTTAAATTAACATCAATAACTCTGTCAAAATCCTCAGGGTCCGTGTCTACTACATCTTTTTGTCCATCAAAAATACCAGCATTGTTTACTAGAATATCTATTTTTCCATAATCTTTCATACCTTCTTTTATTGCCTTTTCGAAGCTTGCAAAATTTCCAACATCAACCTGAACTGCCACTGCTTCTGCATCATATTCTTTTATCATGTCAGCAGTTTTTTGTGCAGCGTCAAGGTTTAAATCTGCTGCAATAATGAAAGCACCTTCTTGAGCGAAGGCCATTGCTATTTCTCTCCCTATTCCCGAACCGGCCCCGGTAATAAAGGCTGCTCTGTTTAATAGTCTCATAATTTTCCCTCCTTATTTTTTTATTGTATTTGTCTTACTTACCCAATATTTAGGTATTAAAAAATTTGAGTATAATATTTTAAAATACTAAGTGGAGCAGGTGATTTCAATGAGCCTTTCTTCTTATACCATGATAGCCTCTTTATCAGCAATAATTATATTGCTTTTGTTCCCTTATTCAATAAAAAGAAGGGGTTATTTAGGTCTGCCTTTTCCTATAACAATATTTTTAATTTTCTTTTGGATCACATCACAAATTATTGAACTAAACTCAATTACTCTTGAAAGTAAAATATTTTGGGCTAATATCCAATATATTCCAATTATGTTTATACCTGTTTGTTTTTTATATTTATTATTTCAATTTACAGATTCAAGACATCTTCAAAATAAGATAATTTTTTTTATACTTTCTTTGGTTCCGGTACTTGGAAATATACTGGTATGGACGAATGAGAAACATTCTTTAATTAGAGAAAACGTTTTTCTTAATACTTCTGGGGAAATAGCTTTAATTGAAAAAAATTTCGGAATGGGTTTTTGGTTTTTAGCTGCCTATAATTATTCTCTTTGTCTTTTTATGTTTTATCTTCTTTTTACTTCTATGAAGGATAAAAGAGGTATTTATGGGAAACAGATATATTTCTTTTCAATAAGTATATTTTTACCAATTTTGGCAAACATCTATAACTTATCAGGTTTAAATAAGCTGGGCTTTGATTTGACTCCATTAGTTTTCGGGATATCAGGCTTAATTATATATTTTGGGATTATTAAGTATCAAATATTTGATATGGTACCAATAGCAAGGTCGTATATTGTAGATCAAATAAAAAGTGGTGTTATTGTTACTGACAGGACTGGAAAAATAGTTGATTTAAATAAGTTTGCTCTCAAAATATTTAATAAAGAAAAGGATGATATTCTCGGCAAAAAAGGAAAAGATATTTTTTATAATTACCCAGAATTAATAAAGTACTGTGGGAGAAAGAAGAAAAAAATTTTAATTTTGAAATTGAAAATTCAGAGGATTTAAAAATTTATGAAGTTACCCTCACTCCACTTAGGGATAAAGGTGAGGATTATTTAGGCTGTATTTTATTAATAAGGGATGTTTCCGAAAAAATAAAAGCAGAAGAAAAAGTTGCCTATGCAGCTTCTCATGATTATCTAACAGGTTTGCCAAATAGATATTTTTTCATGGAATTATTTGAGAAAGAAATTTCCCAATCAAAAAGAAGAAAAGATTCTTTTGCAATTGTATATGTAGATTTGGATGGATTTAAAAAAGTAAATGATATTTTTGGTCATGATGTGGGAGATCTTTTTTTGCAACATGTAAGTAGTCGTCTCTCCGATAGTATCAGGGAGGGAGATTTTGCAGCAAGATTTGGCGGAGATGAGTTCGTAATATTATTAACAAACATTAAATCCAGGGAAGATATTGAGAAAGTAGTGGAAAGAATATATTTTAAATTTAAAGAAGGTTATGAATTGGATGGAAATATCATTGAAATTAAAGCTAGTATAGGGATTAGTATTTATCCTGATGATGGAAATGATTCAGAAATTCTTTTGAAAAAGGCAGATGAAGCAATGTACATGGTTAAAAATACCCTGGAAAGAAATAATTGGAGATTTTATAAATGACATATGTCTAAAACCTTTACAAAGATTTTCAAAGAGAGTATAATTTCCTTCAAAACCCCAAGGGGGTATAAGAGGAGATCTAAATATGCTGAAAATATTATTTTTACTACAAAAAAATTTAACTTATAGCATACCTTTATTCATGATTTCTGGATTTTTTTATGGATATTTAAATAATCCAGCCTCATTGAAGGTATTAATTACACCAATGACCTTTTTAATGGTTTTCCCAATGATGGTTACTTTGGATATACAAAAAGTTTTTACGAAGGGTGATACAAAACTACAATTATTTACTCAAGGTATTAATTTTTTGATTATTCCTTTTTTAGGATTATTGGTTGGCAATGTATTTTTTAAGGATAATCCATTATTAATAGTTGGTTTGTTATTAACATCTTTATTGCCAACTTCAGGAATGACAATATCCTGGACTGGATTTGCAAAAGGCAACGTGCCAGCTGCTGTAAAAATGACAGTAATTGGGTTGATTTTAGGATCATTTTTAACACCAGTTTATTTAAAGTTACTTGTTGGCACAGTTATAGAAATTCCATTTATTAGTGTTGTTAAACAAATTGTAATGATTGTTTTTATTCCAATGTTTTTAGGTATTGTAACTCAAAAATACTTAATTAAAACTTATGGGATTACTAAGTATAATAATGAAATAAAAATGAAATTTCCGTTATTATCTACTTTGGGGGTGCTATCTGTTGTATTTATTTCAATATCTCTTAAAGCAAAAGATATTTTAAAAGATCCAACAATATTTTTCTCCATTTTAGCCCCCTTAATCTTTATATATTTTTTGAATTTTTTAATAAGTACTATCGTAGCCAAAAAATTTTTTATTAAAGAAGATGGAATTGCTTTAGTTTATGGAACAGTAATGAGAAATTTATCAATAGCATTAGCAATTGCAATTAATGTATTTGGAGAAGAAGGATCAGACATAGCATTAGTAATAGCTGTAGCCTATATAATCCAGGCACAAGCGGCAGCATGGTATGTTAAATTTACTAATAGAATATTTTAAATATATATAGTTTATAACTATTGTAAGATAGCATTTTAATATTTCACTTTTCAAATAAGTACCCCTATACTGTATTTAAAGATAAAAAATATGGAGGTAATAATTATGGACGTTTTTCAAAAATCTTTGGATTTGCACCAGAAAACAAAAGGTAAACTAGGAGTAGTTAGCAAAGTGCCCTTAAGAAATCAGGAAGATTTAAGTTTAATATATACACCAGGAGTTGCAGAACCCTGTAAAGTTATTGCAGAAAATGAAGATATGGCTTATGAATATACATCTAAAGGGAATATGATTGCTGTAATATCTGACGGATCAGCAGTTCTTGGTTTAGGAAATATTGGCCCTAAAGCTGCAATCCCTGTTATGGAAGGAAAGGCTGTTTTATTTAAAGAATTGGGGGGAGTAGATGCAATTCCTCTTGTATTAGATACACAAGATACTGAAGAACTTATAAAAACGATAAAATATGTTTCTCCGATGCTTGGAGGTATAAATCTTGAAGATATTTCAGCTCCCAGATGTTTTGAAATTGAAAGAAGACTAAAAGATGAATTGGATATTCCTGTTTTTCATGACGATCAACATGGAACTGCAATTACGGTTTTAGCCGGATTAATAAATGCTCATAAAGTACTTGATAAAGATTTAAGTGAAAGTAAAGTAGTTATAAATGGGGCAGGAGCTGCTGGAATTGCAATAGGCAAATTGTTACTTGCTTATGGTGTTAAAAATGTTGTAATGGTTGATATTGAAGGAATAATTAACAGAAATATACCTAATTCTATGAAAAACTCTGCTCATGAGGAAATATCAAAGCTTACTAATCATAATCTTGAAGAAGGTACTTTGAAAGATGCATTAATAGATGCGGATGCTTTTATAGGAGTTTCAAGAGGAAATTTAGTAACATCTGAAATGGTAAGAGCCATGAAAAAAGGCCCAATCATTTTTGCTATGGCTAACCCTGTTCCAGAAATAATGCCAGATGAAGCAAAAGCAGGTGGAGCAGCAATTATTGGTACTGGAAGACCAGATTTCCCTAATATGGTTAATAATATTTTGGTATTCCCAGGTTTAATGAAAGGAGCTTTGTCAGTTAGAGCAAAAGAAATTAATGAAACTATGTATTTGGCAGCTGCTGTAGCATTGGCAAATGCAGTTCCTGTTAGTGAACTAAATTCAGAGAAAATTTTCCCTGCTCCTTTAGATAAAAAAGTTCCTTGTATTGTTTCTAAAGCAGTATCAGAGGCAGCAAGAAAAACAGGAGTAGCTAGAATATAAAAATATCATCCTCGATCCTGAGTCTTCTGAAATTTGGTAGGCTTAGGATTTTTTTTGTGCTATAATGTTTTCTTGTCACTATGTAAGAAAATTGAAAGAAGGATAGAAATGGTAATTGAAAAAAATGATATATTTGAAAATATGCCAGTTCCAAAAGCAGTATTAAAACTAGCTTTACCAACAATGATGGGCATGCTTGTATCTGTGATATATAATCTTGCAGATACTTTTTTTGTAGGACAATTAAATGATCCATATCAAGTTGCTGCAGTTACTATAACAATGCCAATTTTTTTATTTTTAATGGCATTTGGCAGTATATTTGGCATCGGGGGCGGTGCTTTTATATCAAGATTATTAGGAATGAAGGATTATGAAAGTGTTAAGAAAACTTCATCCTTCGCATTTTATGGAGGTTTATTTGTTGGACTAGTATGTACAATACTTGCTTTAATTTTTATGCCTAATTTGTTAAATATTTCTGGAGCCAGTGAAAACACTTACCTTTTCGCAGAAAACTACTTAAGGGTAATAGCTTTGGGAGCCCCGGTTATCATTTTAGGTTTTTCTTTAGGACAGTTAATAAGAGCTGAAGGGTCTGCTAAAGAAGCAATGTTTGGTATGATGCTAGGAACAGTAATAAATATTATTTTAGATCCTATATTGATCTTATGGGCTGGTTGGGGAGTTCAAGGAGCCGCTATTGCAACTGTAATAGCTAATTTAATTTCAGTCTTATATTACTTAAGATATTTTAAAAAAGGGAGCAGCGTTCTTTCTGTTTCATTTAGTTATTTTGTCTTTGACAGCAAAATAATAGGAGAAATATTTTCTATTGGTATCCCGGCGTCTTTAAATTCCTTGCTTATGAGCTCTTCGAATATAGTATTAAATAATTTTGCTGTTAGTTATGGAGATAATGTTGTAGCCGCTTTTGGTGTAATTGGAAGGATAAATATGCTTCCAATATTTTTACTAATTGGCCTTGCTCAAGGAGCACAACCTCTTTTGGGTTATAATTATGCCTCTGGAAATATAAAAAGAATGAAAGAAGCTATGAAATTTACAGGAATGATATCCGCAGGAATAGGTTCTTTATTTGCGATTATATTTTTTTTCACAGGACGAAGTCTGGTAAGAATATTTATTGATGATGCAAATGTAATTCTTCTTGGAGAACAATTTATAAGAGTTATTATTTTATCATTACCAATATTAGGTATTTTAATGTTAATTACAGTTACCTTTCAGGCAATTGGTGCAGCAAGGCCTTCCTTAATTTTGTCTGTTGCAAGACAAGGATTTGTTTTCCTGCCAGTATTACTAATTGGTAATTATTTCTTTGGTATGGATGGTTTGATTTTCGCTCAACCTATTGCGGACATTGGTGCAGTTGCACTAGCAATATTTTTATTTAAAAAAATTAAATAAAAAAGTTAATAAAAAAGCTGAGATATATTATATCTCAGCTTTTTTTAATATATAATTAAATTATATAAAATTTGAGGAGAATTTCAATGAATATTGCAAAAGACCAAAAAGCATTCACTGTTTTGGAATTAATGTTTGTTATATTAATAATAAGCATATTGCTATCTGGAGTATCTCCCTATTTTTTCAAATCCTTTGCGGATGCCCGAAAAACCACAGACGAAGCTAACTTGAAAATTCTTAATACAGCTGTAAGCTTTCTAAAACATACTGAAGCTAAAGAATATGAATCATTTAGGTTATTAATTGGTAATGATGAAAAGCTTACTTTTTTAAGAGAAAAAAATTATATTGATAATATTCCTGAGATTCAAAGTAAAGATTCAATGTTTTTATGGGTTATGAATTTAGAACAGTGGATTATAGCTGATAAAGAATCTTATTCAGAGGGAGATTTCTTTTTACTTGAAAAAAACAGTAATATTTTATTTCCTTTAAAAGAAGAATTATTTAATGTAAAAGTTGTTTTGAATGGCGGTGGTGTTTTAATTGATTATACTATGGAGGCTGATTCCAATTCTTATCAGGGATACATTCTTCATTTTGATGAGAGTAACAGAGGTGCATTAGTTTTAAGAGAAATATCAGATAATAAACCTGGCAAGGCTCTTGTTGGGTATACTTTTAATTACTATAACTCATTTATTATTCCCGCAAATGATTCCGCTACAGGAAAAGAATGGTGGGATTCCCATCATGAAATTTCTATTATAGTAAATGAGAATAATATTTTATCAGTTTATATGGATAATGATCTGTTGTTTGGGGATTTTAAACTTTCAACGAAATCTGAAAACTCAAAAATATATACAGGGATATGGTCGGGAGATAAAAAAGTTATAGTAAATAAGATAGATATTAGTTATTAGAATTTTATAATATATTAAAAATACAGGGGGAATTAAGATGGGTTTATTTTCAAAGAAAGAAATTAAAGAAATCAGAAAGCCATTAGTTGTAGATATGCACCCAGGAGTGCCAATTACAGTAGAAGATGAAAAAGTTCAGCAAAAAGTAAATTATATACATCTTTCTGATAAGCAACTACAAACCATAAATGATTTAAATTTAATTCTGGAATCACAAATTCCAGAAATGGTTGAAAATTTTTATGCAGATATTTTAAAAGTTGATGTTCTTAGAAATATTATTGACAAAAATAGTACAGTAGAAAAACTTAAAGGGACTTTGACCCAGTATTTAAGAAAAATGATGTTAGCAAATGTTGATACAGAGTACATAAAAGGCAGACAAAAAATTGGGCAGGTTCATGACAAAATTAAACTACATCCAGAATGGTTTATGGGTGCTTACCATATATTAAGAAAACATATGATCCCTGTAATTATCGAAGCATACAGAAATAATCCAGAAAAACTGGCAGATGCTTTAATAGCAATAGATGCCCTTACTTCTTTTGATAATATTTTGATGATTGAAGAGTATATTAAGAGTTATACATCTCAAATGCTTGAAATTGAAGAAGTTAAAGAAATTCAAACTCAACTCCAGAATGACAGCCAAAATCTTGCAGCAGCAGCTCAACAAACAACAGCTTCTGCTAATGAAATGTCATCTATGATGTCAGCAATCAGAAGAGAATCCCTTTCCGCAGCAGATTTCGCACAACAAGTTAAAGAATACGCTGAAAATGGTGGAAAACAGATTCAATCTGTAACAGGAGCAATGAGAGATATTGAAAAAGATTTTGATGTTATGAAAGAAAATGTTACAAGTCTAAATGAAAGTTCCGAAAGTATTGCTAAAATTATTGATACAATAAGCCAAATTGCCGATCAAACAAATCTTCTGGCATTAAATGCCTCTATTGAAGCAGCTCGTGCAGGTGAGCAGGGAAGAGGCTTCGCAGTAGTAGCTGAAGAGGTTAGAAAACTTGCTGAAGGAACTGATAATGCCTTAAAGGATATTGCTGAAAAAATTCAGGTTTCAAGACAGGATACCCAGGGAGTATTCCAAGGAATGGAAAGAGCAGGATCTTCTGTAAATGATGGATTAGAAATTACAATTAAAACCCTTGAAGGCTTCCAACAAATAATCACAGCTGTACAGTCAAATCTTGAAATAACTAAAAAAGTTGCTGAGGATGTTGATTTTAATGCTAGTATTGCCAATCAAATAAAAGAAGCTTCAGAAAATGTTGCTATTCTTGCAGAAGGCTTAGCCTCTTTGGCTGGTGAATTAAGCAGATGATTTTTAAACATATATTCGGACCGGTTCCGTCGAGAAGATTGGGTTTATCTCTGGGCGTTAGTCCAATACCAGAAAGTTGTTGTAACTACTCTTGTATATATTGCCAATTAGGAAGAACAAGAAATATGACTAATACAAGAAGTGAAATTTTCTCAATAGAAGAAATAGTAAATGAATTTAAAGAATTTACTAAAGGTGGAGGGAATTTTGATGTTGTATCTATAGTTGGGGAAGGTGAACCAACTCTTTATTCAGGGGTAGGAGAACTTATAACTCAATTAAAAAAATTAACAGATAAACCAGTAGTTGTTATAACGAATGGTTCCTTACTTTCCTTAAAAGAAGTGAGAGAATCTCTTTGCAATGCTGATATTGTTCTTCCTTCAATTGATGCTTATGATGAAATAACATTTAAAAAAATAAACCGTCCTCACGGGAAATTAATATATGAAGATATAAAAAGAGGACTTGAATTATTTTCTAAAGAATATAAGGGTGAATTATGGCTTGAAATAATGTTGATGAAAGATATAAATGATTCAGAGAAAGATATTTTGGAATATAAAAATCTATTGGCAGGAATAAAGTACGATCGTCTTTATTTAAATACGCCTGTAAGACCCCCGGCAGAAGAAAATGTTGAAGAAATTGATACAGAAAAAATGAGATATGCAGTCAATACTTTAGGTGGAATTTCTATGGAATTATTAGTTTCTGAAGGATTTTACAGTGAAGTAATTGATCATAAGGAAGCGGTAATGAGCATAATTAAACGCCATCCAATGAACCAAATGGAAGTTAAATCTTTTCTTGGGAGCAGAGGACGCTCAGAAGAAGAAATAGAAAATATTATAGAGGATTTGAAAAAGGATAAAAATGTTGCAGTAAAAGAATATAAAGGTTATAATACTTTCCGTTCACTTTAATTATACCTTGAGGGGGTATGGGCGGAAAGATGAGAAAAAACAATAATAATTTTTATATTAAGACAAATCGTATATTTACCCAGTTAAAAAAATATTCATGGATATTTATTCCATTAGTAGCAATTGCAGGTTTATGGTATCCAAAACTAGGTTTACTTATGATTCCTGTTATGCTGGCTTTGCCAATTTTTGGCTTTATGAAAGGTAAGTACTGGTGCGGTACTATCTGTCCTCATGGAAGTTATTTTGATGGTATTATATTACCAATAACCGGGAATAAAGAAATTCCATCTTGGGCAAAATCAAAGATTACATTATTACTGGCTTTTTCCTGGTTTATGTATATTTTTTATTCAAGAGTTAAAGCTTCCTTCAGTTTTTGGGGAGAAATTTCCTTTTGGGATAAACTGGGTTTTGTATTTGTTGCAAATTACTTAGCTGTTACAGTTATTGGAACAATAATGGCTTTGTCTTTTTCATCTCGTACCTGGTGTCGTTTTTGCCCTATGGGAACTTTTCAGTTATTAATGTATAAACTTGGCAAGATGTTAAAAATGAATAGAAAAACAGATCAAAAA
>RZYW01000189.1 GCA_009930175.1 Clostridia bacterium | reverse complement strand
CATCTAAACAATAAAAAGTCACATCCCTGTCTTCAACCTTTGCAATGTATGAAAGATCTCCATGAGTGTAATCTTCTCTTCCTTCTTCTGGATCAAAATTGTAAACAACTTCCATATTTTCAGCAAGACTAGAGTTTGTAAAACCAATTTTTGAATAAGTCCCTGCATATTCATCAAAAGTATAAAAGTTTTGCGCTTCCTGATCTGTTATGTTAGGGAACCCTAAACCAGCATAAATAATACTTAAATCCTTTCTGGTTGCATAATCAACATGAACCTTACTCCCCGAAGAAAAGTCGTATGTTTCTCCATTATACAAATCATGATTACCATACACTGTAAAGATTTGAAAATCTGGTTTTTCCCCTACTGTTCTCATTCTGTTTTGCAAATCTCTAAGCCCGTTTGCAATATCGATGTGGCCCTTTCTTTCTCCATTATGTGTAAGATCGCCAGAAACTATTAAGTAATCTGGTTTCATAACTAATATCTTCTCTACATTTTCCCAAAAAGTTGCTTCAGCGGTAAACTTTCTGTCTAACAGCTGTTTTTCTATAATACTTTGATCTTCCCCTTTATATAAATAGCTAACGGGATAGATATGTGTATCCGTAATATGTCCAACAACCAATTCATCGTCATCCCATACCGGCTCATCTGCAGCTTCAGCAATTTTAGGAGTTACTGCAAAAAAAGCAATAAACAAACAAAAAACGATAAGCATCGTAGCTAAAACCACTTTATTATTTTTTTCAAAAAACCTAGTCATCAATCTCCTCCAATATTTTTACTCGGGCATACCACCCCTGTTACTATACTATAATTTTTGCTTTTTAACTCAGTTGAATTATATTTTTCTAATTTTTTATATTTTTCTTAATCAATCATTAACTATTAATCCCGGCATATTAATAGCCAAATCAGTTGAATTATATTTTTCTTAATCAATCATTAACTATTAATCCCGGCATATTAATAGCCAAAGGTGTTTCTTTGCCATTTTCTGTTGTTATATCCAATTTTCTCTATTTTTTAAAATCCATGCCCATCTGGATCTCTGAAGTATCTCTTGTTTTTATCTATAGAGCGCATACACTCCATATCTTCCTCTGAGAGTTCAAAGTCAAAGATACTAAAGTTTTCTTCTATTCTTTCTTCGTGGGTAGACTTAGGAATAGTTATTATTCCTTCCTGAATATCCCATCTTAATATTATTTGAGCTGGGGTTTTGCA
>RZYW01000188.1 GCA_009930175.1 Clostridia bacterium | reverse complement strand
TTTTTTGTTCTTGAGTTCATAGATTTGTATAATTCAATTCCTTCTAAAAGTATATCCTTCATGGTTATACCTCTTTCTGCCGCAAGCACTCTTAATTCTCTGTGTTTTTCTTTTGAAAGATAAGATGTAAATCCTTTTTCATTGTGTATCTCCTTCATGTCTTTATGTAGTACATGTATATTTTTATTTCTTGTCAAACTCTTTTATTCTTTCTTTTGCTATTTCACAATACTCCGAAGATATTTCACTTCCAATGAAATTTCTGTTATTGAGTAAAGCCATTTTAGCTGTTGTACCGCTTCCCATAAAGGGATCGTATACTAAATCATTTTCATTAGACCATGATAGGATATGATCGTTTGCTAGTTTTTCGGGGAATGGTGCTGGATGCTTCACACCATTAAAACTTGTTGTATATTTCCAGATATTATTTCTGGGTGAAAAATCCAGCACAGGGTTTTTAAGTTTACCAGAAAAATCTTTAAAACCTTTCCATTTATTTGGTTTGTCAATTATAAGGTTACATTTTGTTTTCCCTTTTGAAAAAACAAACATATACTCAAAAATTTGAGAGTACCTACTACTTTTTTTGCCTGCTGGATATGTCGATGAATTTTTTTCATATATCATAGTATCGTGTAGATTAAACCCACATTCCTTAAAATATAAAGCCTGCTTAAAACTTGTTCCAGTTTCACTGCCTTTAATTGTAGCGTCACCTACTACCCAAACAACAACACCACCTTCCTTTGTTACTCTGTATATTTCTTCAGCTATAGGTTTAAAAATTTCAAAATTCCATTTAAACCCACTTTTTTTATCATAAGTTCTTAGATTATCATAAGGCGGAGAAGTTACTGTTAAGGCTATAAAATCATTTGGAATTTTTGCCATAGTAGATAAACAGTCTTCATTATAAATTTTATTTATTTCCAATTCCGCCTCCTTTTTTTGTTCTTGAGACCAATTTATTTTGTTCATATTCGGCAAGTGCTTCTAATATAGTATCTTTTATTGTCTTATCTAAACTTAACGCAAGCCCTTTTATCCAAAGCCTTACTTCAGGCGATACTCTAATTATTACATTTTTTTTGTCATCCATGCTTTCTTCTCCTTTATAATAATATAATACTTTCATTATTGCTTGTCAAACTCTTTTATTCTTTTCCTTATAACTTCGCAATATTCAGCTTCTTTTTCTATTAATATATATTTCCTATTGGTATTTAAGCAAGC
>RZYW01000187.1 GCA_009930175.1 Clostridia bacterium | reverse complement strand
TATAAATCATTATTTAGCTTATAATAAGTTTTTAAGAGAAAATATGGAATTATTCTTTACTACTCAAGCTTTTTTAGGTAATCAAAAGTATATTTATTTCTTTGTTAGATACTGCATTACAAATAAGTTAAAATTTCCTAAATTTATGCAATGGTATAAATGTGATGTAAGCAATGATCCAAAAAGATTTTCTGATAATTTGAAAGAAGTAAGTAAGTTAAAAGAAGATGACATGAAAGAATTTATTAGTATTATGTCACAAAGAGGTTTCTCTTTAAGAGAAATTAATTTGAATCTACAAAATCTAATTGAATAAGAGGAGTTGTTAGTTTTGTCACTAAAGAAAACAATTGAGGAAAAGATTAAAAAGGTTTCAGAAACGTTTGATGGTTTTACTGCTCAGCTTAATGAAAAGAAAGAAGCTATTGAAGCAATTCAAAAAGAAATGAATGCTATAATTGATGAACAGAAAAGACTTCAAGGCGAATATAGAACACTTAAAGAACTTCTTAATCAACCTGAAACAGATGAAGAGGGCGACATCGTAGTTTAAGAAAATTACTTAAATTGAAAAAAGAGTGCAGAAATTTTAAAGCAGCCTGCACTCTTTTTTAGTCCTTAAAGAAAGCCGAGGTTGACTTTCCTTTGATTAAAAAAACTATTTGGTTCTTTTCAATTCTTTATATTATTTCTTTTTTAGCTGTTACAAATGAATACAATTTGTTAATAAATAAAATAAATTTTCAAAGTAGACAAATAGAATCTCTTATTGAAACTAAACAAGCTTTAGTTTATTTTAATAGTAAGCATGTTAAGGAAATAGAAACTCTTCATCAATTTATTAAATTCAACGAACTTAAATCATTTGAAGTTAAAACTTTTGAAGCTACAGGATACGCTCCATTAGATCCTAATGCAATAGAAGGTGTATGCTATTCAGGAGATCCTAACATCACTGCTAGCGGTAGAAGAGTTCAACCTGGAATAACAATTGCAGCAGGACCTAATATACCATTTGGAACATGGATTTGGATAGAAGATTACGGATGGAGAAGAGTAGATGATAGAGGTTCTAAAATTAAAGAAGATAAAATTGACATTGCTTTTCATACTAGAAAAGAAGCATTTGAATTTGGAAGAAGACCTGTAACAGTTGTCATTCCTACGTGGGTTGAAGCAAATTAAAAGAGAAGCTCTTAAAAGCTTCTCTTTCTTAATCTCTACCAATTAATTGCTAAAAT
>RZYW01000186.1 GCA_009930175.1 Clostridia bacterium | reverse complement strand
GATGGAGTTCTTAAAGAGTTTGATAAGATTATTGGAATTGAAAAATTGAAGGGAATTCATATTAATGATAGTAAGGTACCTTTTGCATCAAAAAAAGACAGACACGAAGTCTTAGGGGAGGGTACTTTGGGCTTGGAAACCATAGTAAATATTATCAATCATCCTTTGCTGAAAGATTTAGTTTTTAACCTTGAAACACCAAATGAACTTGAAGGATATAAAAAAGAAATAGATATATTAAAGAAAAGGTACAGATACTGAGTTGATCAGTATACTGTACCTCTGTTAAATCCTCTCCCTGCAACGGCAACTGCATCACTAACATACATAAAAGCATCAGGATCAATATTTCCAATTTCATTTCTAAGCCGTGCGAATTCATAGTTGTTTATAACACAAGTGATTACTGTTTTATCTTGCTTTGAAAAACCACCATAAGCATTAAATATTGTTGAACCTCTGTTTAGTTCGTTCATGATATAGAAAGATACTTCATCTCTGCGGCTGGTTATTATAGTTACAGCCTTGTTTTTTGTTAGACCATCCAATATAAAATCAACAGTCTTACCTGTAACCCACATTCCTACTAATGTATAGAGTGCTATTTTTATGGGAAAAAAGAAAAGAGAAATTAAAATTGTTACAGCATTTAAGGCAAAGGCAACTGAGCCTACAGAGAAATCCTTTTTCTTTTTTAATATCAGGGATATTATGTCTGACCCCCCACTGGAACCGCCAAATTTAATTATTATTCCCGAACTTGCTCCAACTAATATCCCGGAAAAAATTGCTGCCAGAAAAATATCCACTTCGGGAACTTCAATATATGGTGCTGTAACAGGAAGAGCAAAGGAAAAAGTAGCCATTCCAATCAAACTGTAGAAAATAAGTTTTTTATCTAGTTCTCTAAAGCCCCAAATAAAAATAGGAATATTTAATAAAATAATTACCAGGTACAAGGGTATTTTTGAAGAAAGATAATTGATTATTAAAGCGATGCCACTAACGCCTCCGCTTAAAAGTCCATATGGAATTATTAATGCGTTAAAAGCAACGCCTCCCAGAATACCACCAATAATAATTATTATTAATTTTATGAAAAAATCTTTTATAGTTTCCTTATGCTTAATTACCATTTATACCTCCAATAGATATAGAAGTTTGCAATATTTATATATAAGGTAATACTACCTGAGAAAGGAGAGTTTTTCTATGGGTAAAAAGAAAATAATTAAAATTTTCAAAAAA
>RZYW01000185.1 GCA_009930175.1 Clostridia bacterium | reverse complement strand
GCCCATGGTACTAGGTTTTCCTGGGAGAGCGGGTCGTTGCCGGTATTCTTTATATATATCTTACTTATTTATGGAACCTGATACAGGTTCCATTTTTTTGTGCGTATTTTTATACAAAACCTTAAACTTGACAAGAATGGTGTAGTATTATATTATTATTTCATTAGTACTATTAAATATTAGAGATAGGATGTGTTTTAATGCAGTTAAATACACAAAGCAGGTACGCATTACGTGCAACATTAGAGTTAGCTCGTGAATATGGGAAATCCATTCCTTTAAGTAAAATATCAGAAAATCAATACCTTTCTGTAAGATATCTAGAGCAAATTTTTGCTAAACTTAAAAAAGCAGGAATTGTAGAGAGTGTTCGTGGAGTTAAAGGTGGATATTATTTAGCGAAAAAACCAGAAGAAATATTAGTTGGGGACGTAATTCAAATTTTTGAAGAATTTTACCCAACAGAATGCTTGAAAGGTCGGGAATGTGACTTGATCGAAAGGTGCCTGACAAAAAATCTTTGGGCAAAGCTGAAGGTGAATATAGACGAAGTATTATTTAAAACCACACTGGAGGATTTGCTTAAATAAAAACGGAGTGAATGTTATGGAAAAACATATTTATTTTGATAATGCTGCAACCACATTTATTGATAAATCAGTATTAAATGAGATGGAACCATTTCTTAAAGATTTTTTTGGCAACCCATCTAGTATATATAAATACAGTTCTATCCCAATTAAGGCTATTTCTTTAGCCAGAGAGAGAGTTTCCCTTGCAATAGGTGCTAATCATAGTGAAATTTATTTTACTAGCGGAGGAAGCGAATCGAACAACTGGGCAATTATTGGGAGTGCCTTAAGAAATTCAGGAAAAGGTAAACATATAATTACATCAAAGATAGAACATCATGCTGTTCTTCATACTTTTGAATATCTTGAGAAGAGACATGGCTTTAAAGTAACCTATATAGATGTCAATTCTGATGGATTTATTAATCTTGATCAACTAAAAGAATCTTTAACATCGGAAACGATTTTTGTTTCTGTCATGATGGCAAATAATGAAATTGGAACAATTCAGCCTATTAAAGAAATTACAAAAATTGTAAAAGAATATAACAAATCTATAATCGTTCATACAGACGCTGTCCAGGCTTTGGGTAATATTCCTATCAATGTCTTGGACTTAGGTGTTGATTTATTGACTATTACTGCTCATAAGATTTATGGGCCAAAGGGAACTGGCGCATT
>RZYW01000076.1 GCA_009930175.1 Clostridia bacterium | reverse complement strand
AAGGGGGAAGATTATGGAAAAAGTTATCAGAATGTTAGACAGAATATCTGACTTTTTTGGTTTTACCGCTGGATTTATGATGCTTTTTGGGTTTTCTATAGTTCTTATTGAAATAGTATTAAGAGCTTTATTTACCAAAACACTTTATATTACAAGCGAATATACGGCATATATGACAGTTGGTATAACATTCCTTGGTCTTGCTTATACATTAAAAGAAGGAGGCCACATCAGGCTGACCTTTCTACACTCCTTTCTTAAAGGGAAAAGTGTAATTTTCCTTGATATTATTACTTTTATTATTGGTATTCTTTTCTTTTCAGTTGTTACTTATATAACAGCAAAATTTGCAATTGGCTCATATGTAATTGGAAGCCGCTCCATGCAGATTACCAGAACGCTGCTTTGGATTCCTCAATCATTAATACCAATTGGCAGTTCTGTAATGATTCTTCAGTTTACAAGTGAAATTTTAAAAGCTGTTGAAGATTTGAAAACTGGAACCTGGAAAAAAAGAGAAATTGAAACCAGAACAGTTATGGATGAATAAAAGTAGTAAAAAAATAGTAAAGGAGGGGATGTCTTGAGCTTTCTTGGAATGTCTCTAACAGTATTTTTAGTATTAGTAGCACTTCTTGCCGGCAGTGTATGGGTAGGAATGTCTTTAATAATTGTTGCAATTTTTTCCTTTGAATACTTTACAAGTAGTCCTTCTCTGACAATACTTACAAATATTCTTTGGAACAGTACTCATAGTTCAACTATGTTTGCTCTTCCTTTGTTTGTATTCATGGGAGAAATATTATTCAGAAGTAAAATTTCAGAGAACTTGTTCAAAGGATTATCACCTTGGGTTAATTTTTTACCTGGTGGCTTGATACACATAAATATAGTTGCTTCTGCACTTTTTGCAGCGGTAAGTGGTTCTTCCGCGGCCACTACAGCAACTGTAGGTAAAATAACTTTACCTGAATTGTTTAAAAGAGGTTTTGATCGTAAATTAGTTATTGGTTCCTTGGCAGGAGCAGGAACCCTTGGTTTTTTAATTCCACCAAGTATGATGATGCTTGTATATGGAATTGTATCAGGAGTAAGTATTGGAAAGCTCTTTATTGCTGGAATTCTTCCAGGTATATTATTAGCCTCATTGTTAATAGTATATAACATGATAAGGTGTATAATTGACCCTTCACTGTCTCCAAAAACTGATGATAAATATACTTGGGATGATCGTTTAAAATCAATTCCTCAGTTAGCACCTGTAGTTACTTTAATAGTTATGGTTTTAGGAAGTATATACACAGGATTTGCTACACCAACTGAGGCAGCTGCCGTTGGTGTTTTAGGAGCTTTAATTTTTGCCTTTATGACAAATAGTATGGATCTGAATATTTTTATGGAAGCAATGATGGGTTCAATAAAAACCAGCACAATGATTATGCTTATTGTTTGTGGAGCAACTTATTTTTCAGTAGCAATTGGTTACTTAGGTATTCCGGCTCAGTTAACAGCAATGATTGGCGGGTTGGGATTATCTAAATATGTATTGATTTTCATACTTTCAATAATGTATTTATTCCTTGGATGTCTTTTAGATGGTTTCTCCATGATTGTTATGTCTTTACCACTAGCATTGCCACTTATACTGGCTGCAGGTTTTGATCCTTTATGGTTTGGTATTTATTTGATAATTATGATTGAACTAGCACAAATTACTCCACCAGTTGGATTCAATCTTTTTGTAATAAATGGACTGGTTGAAGATGATATTTTTACAATAGCTAAAAGTGCATTACCAGCATTTTTTATAATTCTGTTGGTTGTTGTTTTAATTACAGCATTCCCTCAGATAGTATTATTTTTACCAGGATTTATGTAGAAAAAGTTAAACTGCCTTCGGGCAGTTTTTTTGTTGCCCTTTTTTTTATAAAAAAAATAAGATATCATTAAATAAACTAAGTGATAGGAGTTTATATTATGAATATTTATTTAAAATTTATAAAAGTTACTGGAATGATATTTCTTTCAGTGGCTTTTTTTGTTTCTGCAATGAGTTTTGATGTAATTAATACCGAGGATTTAGAAAAAGAAGTAGATGGAATTCTTAATAAATATATTAACATTTCAGTTCCAGGGGCTTCCGTTTCCGTAGTAAAGGATGGAGAAATACTTTTTTCCAAAGGTTATGGCTTTGCGGATATTGAAAATAAAATACCAGTAATTCCCGAAGAAACAGTTTTTGAGTATGGTTCTATTAATAAATTGTTTGTTTGGGTAAGTGCTATGCAGCTGGCAGAAGCTGGGAAAATAGATTTAAATGAAAATGTTGAAAAATATCTCCCTGAAGAAGTGAGAAGAAATTTAAAATATAATAGTTCAATTACAATGCTGGACTTAATGAATCATACAGCAGGATTTGAAGACACTCTTTTTGATTTTGCAAAAAAAGATTTGGGAAGTTTACCAAAGCTTGAGGAAACAGTACAGATATCTCAGCCAGATCAGGTATTTACTCCAAGAGAGATAATTTCTTATTCGAATTATGGCTCAACTCTTGCAGCTTATGTGATACATGAAATCTCCGGAGAAAGATTTTTTGACTATGAAAGAAAAAATATTTTTTTCCCCTTAGAAATGGAAAATATTGCTGGTCACCCACTATACAAATACAACCCTAAATTGATAAATAATAAAGCAAAAGGCTATATTTCTGAAAAAGATGGGAGTTTCAGGGAAAAGGGGTGGGTGTATGTTCCAGGTTATCCCTCAGGTGCAGCGGATGGAACAGTGACAGCACTGGCAAAATTTGCAATGGCCTTAACCCCGGAAAATCCTGTAGATAGTCCTTTATTCGATACTAAAGAGGCCTTTGAAGAATTATTTAAACAAAGTTACTCTCTTGAAAATATTGATACATCTGTCGCTCATGGCTTTTGGGAATTTGGGGGTAAAATAAAATCTTATGGTCATGGTGGCAATACTGCAGGCTTTACCAGTTACTTTGCTGTAGCTCCAGAAACGCGCACTGGCTTAATTGTTTTAACAAATTCAGGGGAAGAAACAGACTTAATTTATGAATTACATGAACAAATTTTTGGAGAAATAGAAATGGAAAAAAGAAGTGCTATGGTTTCTCCTTCAGCATATGAAGTTTCAGGGAGGTATATTCCTGCAAGAGCCCCACACAAAAACTTTTTAGAACTATTCTCTTATTTATCTGCTTATGAAGTTATTGAAGAAAATGAAGGTGAAATAAAACTATTAATCCCTGGACATGAAGCAAAATACACTCAAGTTGCACCATATAAATATAATATTTCAGAAGCCAGCAGCCGAATAATAAAATTTCTTTATCCAGAACTTTTTTTTGAAAAAGATGGTAATTCAATTAAAAGAGTTACCAGCGGAAATTCAGTAGATTTGATTCCTGTTAATACCTTTAGATCATGGGCTGGTGTAATGACTGCTGTGATTATTTTAAGTTCAGGCTTCTTATTTTTTTTAGTTCATCCATTACTTCTAATATTCAATAAAATGAAGCTTAAGAATAATATTAGTATAAAAATGATTTACCTTAGTTTCTTAGGCTTTATATTGGCTGTGAATAATATAATGCTAATTTTAAGGGCATTTGAAAATCTATATTACAGCAGTGCAAATGTCCAGATATTTATACTAATTAACATTGCTATTGCATCAATATTTCTTATTTCTTCAGTTGGATTTTTACTATTAAAGAAAAAAGATACTCTTTTGTATTCATCTGTTTTCTTGTTAGTTTTAATTACTCTTTATAACTGGAACTTTATGACTCTATTTTAAAAAAAATATAGAAAAGAGGGAACAAATGTATATTTCAGATGATTTAAATGTAAAAACTATTAGAATTCTATCTGCAGAAGCAGTAGAAAAAGCAAACTCCGGGCACCCTGGTCTGCCCCTTGGAGCGGCTCCTATGGCCTATTCTCTTTGGTCCCGGCACTTAAAACATAATCCTGGCAATTCAAAGTGGCTGGATAGAGATCGTTTTGTTCTCTCAGCAGGTCATGGATCCATGCTTCTGTATTCTCTGCTTCATATATTTGGATATGATGTAACAATTGAAGATATAAAAAATTTTCGCCAAGTAGGAAGCCGAACTCCTGGTCACCCTGAGTACAGGGATACAGATGGAGTAGAAACAACAACTGGCCCACTAGGACAAGGTGTTGCAAATGCTGCTGGAATGGCAGCTGCTGAAGCATTTTTAGCATCAAAGTTTAACAGAGAAAATTTCAATATTGTAGATCACTATACTTATGTGTTAGCTGGCGATGGGTGCCTTATGGAGGGATTATCTTCAGAAGCAAGTTCTTGGGCAGGAACAATGGGTTTAGGGAAGTTAATTATGCTTTATGATTCAAACAGTATTTCTATCGAAGGTTCAACAGATTTAGCTTTCAAGGAAGATGTGTCAAAAAGATATGAGGCTTATGGCTGGCAGGTTATAAAAGTAAGTGATGGGAACGACTTAAATATAATTAGTGCTGCTATTGAAGAGGCGAAGAATGAAAAAGAAAAACCATCATTGATTATAGTAAAAACAATTATTGGTGAAGGAAGCCCAAAAAAACAAGGGACCGCATCTGCTCACGGTGAACCTTTGGGTTCAGAGCAACTTCAGGCTGTAAAAGATTACTACTCATGGGGCTATCCCGAGTTTACTGTTCCCGCAGAAACTCAGTCTTTTAGAGAAGAAATGTTAAAAAAAGGAAAAAGTGAAGAAGATAAATGGGACGCTCTTTTTACAAGTTATAAAGAAAAATATCCAGAATTAGCTGATGAATTTAATGAGTGGTATAACGGAAATGTAGAATTGTCAGAAAAACTAGTAAATGATGAAAGTTTTTGGAATTTTGAAAAAGATATGGCTACCAGAGAAGCTTCAGGAATATGTATTGAAAGATTGGTAAAATATTTTCCAAATTTAATTGGAGGTTCTGCTGACCTGGCCCCTTCA
Organism: Clostridia bacterium; assembly: GCA_009930175.1. Lineage (GTDB taxonomy): Bacteria > Bacillota > Peptococcia > Peptococcales > SKKY01 > SKKY01. The sequence goes on along the minus strand of RZYW01000076.1, from coordinate 1,204 downwards.
AATAAAACATATATGAAAGACAGAGGAGATTTTTCCAAAGAAAATAAACAAGGTGCTAATATTCGTTTTGGAGTAAGAGAACATGCTATGTCAGCAATTGCAAATGGTATTGCACTTCATGGTGGACTAAAAGTATTTACAGGAACCTTTTTTACTTTCACAGATTATATGAAGGCGGGTATGAGGTTATCAGCAATAATGAAGTTACCTGTAACATATGTATTAACCCATGACAGTATCGGAGTAGGAGAAGACGGCCCTACTCATCAGCCAGTTGAACATTTAGCTGCATTAAGAAGTATGCCTGGCATGATTACTTTTAGACCCGCAGATGCAAAGGAAACAGCCGCAGGATGGATCTATTCTGCAACAATAAGTCAAAAGCCAGTTTCCCTTATGCTTTCACGACAAAAGTTACCTATACTAAAGAACTCCGGTGGAGAGGCTTTAAAAGGGGCGTATATAGTTTATGAGCCTGGAGAAAAAGAAACAGAAGGAATCATAATGGCTTCTGGGTCTGAAGTTTCACTGGCAATTAATGTGGCAGAAACTTTATTCAGTGAAGGTATTTATTTAAAAGTAATCAGCTTCCCGTCTTTCGAACTTTTTGAAGAACAAAGTGATGAATATAAAAACATGATATTACCAGAAAATATTGAAAAGCGAATCGCAATAGAAGCAGCTTCATCCTTTGGCTGGCATAAATATACAGGGCTGAAAGGAAAAATATTTAGTATTGATACTTTTGGGGCTTCAGGAAAAGCTGAGGATTTGTTTGTGAAGTATGGCTTTGAGAAAAACCATATAGCTAATGAAATAAAGAAATACCTAAAATAGGAGGTTTTCTAATGATTAATGGAAAGTTATATATTAATGGAGAATTTAAAGATTCAATTGATAAAAAAACTTTTGATGTAACAGATCCATATACATTAAAGGTCATTGGAAAACAAGCAGATGCATCAGATAAAGATATTAAAGAAGCAATAGATGGAGCTGTTGAAAGTTTTAAAGGCTGGAAGAAAACTTCTGCTTATGACAGGGGCAAGATGTTAAGAAAGTTACATGATATGGTTTTGGAAAATGAGAAAGAACTTGCTGAAATTATTACTATGGAGCAAGGGAAACCTTTAAGTGAAGCAATTGGAGAGGTTCGTTATGGAGCCAGTTACATTGCCTGGTATGCAGAAGAGGGTATAAGGAT
>RZYW01000184.1 GCA_009930175.1 Clostridia bacterium | reverse complement strand
TAAAGGAATGACAGAACTTGATGCAGGAATTTTTTACCTTCCATATATTTTTATGTATTTGCAATCAATGCATGAAGCTTCTTTTCAAAACTCTGTTGGCGTAATGTCAAGATATGCAATTGGTGAAAGTATTTTTGGTGCGGAAAAGTACTACCAGAAAGTAGTTGTAAGTAATATGGATATTCTTTATTAAGGAGTTTATTAGAAAATGCCAACATATAGAAATGATACTGAAGAAATAATCTTTGGTTTAAAAGATACAACTGGAAGAACAATTACATTAAAACCAGATGAAACATTAGAATCATATAAGATTTATGATATTATTGGATTAACTAAAACTTTGGAAAGTCCTTACTTTCCTTTTGTTAATATTTTTGAAGCTGCTTTTGCTTCTCCTGGAACAAAAACGGGATTGCTCTCTGCTAAGATAATTCGTCTAACAGCAGATGGCGATATTGTTGTAAAAGCCAATCATGCCGATAATCCATACCCTTTAGAATTGGTTGATGGAACAGCTATGGATATTGAAAATGATGGTGAAATTGAGAGTTTAATTTTTACAGGAACCGGCACTGTGAAGATTGAGGGATTCTAATGAAGATTAGTTTTTCAGATTTTCAAAAATATCAAAAAGTGAGGAAGTCAAAGCTAACCAAGGGTGGATTGGTTAGTTTCCCTCAAAATAATAGAATAATAAACTATCCTAAAGATGCTATTCTTTATTGAGATGCTAAAATAAATCCATTTAAAGAATTGGTAGGTAAAAGTCATACATTTAATAGTAGTATATTGGGACCACAGTACCAGCGGGCCTTTGACGGATCGTACACTGATGTGGGCGCGAACCCTGCCGTTGATGTGTTCGGCGGAGAGAAGTGGTTGCGGAGTTGTGGGGCGGTGGAGAATTTGTTGCCGAGTGGAAGTGAAGATTTTTTGGCTTCTGTTGGATGGACTATTAAATCAAATATCACCAACAATCCGACTACAATCGGGTCCGTCCCTTCGCGTAGACTTACTGTTATTAACACTGGCGAAAGAGCCTATATTGGCAGATTCCAACCGTCATTCCATAGCGCACCCTTTTTTTCTGTTTTAGTTAAAAAAGGCAACTGTGATTGGGTGTATTTTGGATTTAATAAATCAGAAGATCACGGACTGTGGTTTAACCTTGCTACTGGCACGGTTGGTGTGAGCCTTGGTACAGCACAGGGGTCAATAGAACCACTTGGAAACGGTATTTTCAGATTAAATCTTTGGTCT
>RZYW01000183.1 GCA_009930175.1 Clostridia bacterium | reverse complement strand
GGTATTTTACCTGTTCTTCTCGGATATTTTTCCATCTTTATGTGCAATTATTATTGTGTCCGCCATATTAGGGAATATTCCATTTTCAACCACTCCAGGAATCATATTCAATCTTTCACATAATTCCATTGGATTTTCAATCTTCCCAAAATCACAGTCAAAAATATAATTACCATTATCTGAAACAAATGTTTGACCGTCTTTAATTCTAAGCTTTGGAACTCCTCCAAGGCTTTCAATCTTTTTAGCAGTAAGTTCTGAGGCAAACTTGGTAACCTCAACTGGAACTTTGAAATCTCCTAGTAATTCAACATTTTTTGATTCATCTGCGATTATAACCAGTTTTTCTGAAAAATTTTCTATTATTTTTTCCCTAAGAAGCGCTCCACCGCCACCTTTAATAAGGTTCATGTTTAAATCAATTTCATCTGCACCATCAATAGAAAGATCAATTTTATCAACATCTTTAAATTCTACAATCTTTAATCCACATTCTCTTGCAGTTTTCTCTGATGCTAAAGAGGTGGCTACACAATTAATTTTTAATCCTTGCTTAGCTCTTTCACCTAAAGCCAAGATCATATAGTGAGCAGTTGATCCCGTTCCTAAACCCACAGTCATTCCATCCTCAACAAATTCCGCTGCTCTAAATCCAACTTTTCTTTTTAAATCATCCATTTTAATCCACCTCAAATTATTTTCTAATCTAACTCTAATCTTCCACTAAGTATTACTTAATTATTAACCTTTATCATTATAAATGAAAAATAAATAAGGAGGTAGTAAAAATGAAAGATCGTTTAGAAAAAATTGATTTAATTAAAGAAAGAGCAAATGTTACTTACCAGGAAGCTAAGGAAGCTTTAGAAAAAAATGATTATGATGTTCTTGAAACTCTTATTGACCTGGAAAGACAAAGCAAACTGAAAGATGAAAAAAAAGCTGGTGAAAAAAGTGAGCCCAAGAAAGAAGAAAAAAAGACTACACCTTCAGAGGATGGTATTTCGCAATCAATCAAAGGCTTCTTTAAAAAATCTATGAGATCATCATTCATTCTGAAGGATAAGAATAAGGAACAGGTTCTAAAATTACCATTATTAATCGCAGCATTACTTGTGTTCTTCACTCTTCCATTCTCACTATTAGTTTTAATTCTTGCTGTAGTATTTAAATTCAAACTTATTATTAAACATGATGATGGAAAAACAACTTGTTTCAATGAAGTAATTGATAACCTTAATGAAGAATATGACAGCAGAAAAGAAAACAAAACTACT
>RZYW01000075.1 GCA_009930175.1 Clostridia bacterium | reverse complement strand
ATCAAACAGGCGGTCCGCGGTTTCTTAGCCGATGTGAACGGGCGTCCCCTTGAGGTGATTGACCGACTGTGCGTGCGGATGTAAAGTATTTAATTCAACTTATATAGGTTTCTAAAGCATAGAAAATTTTAATTCTAGAAAAATCGCTGAAACATTTCCCTAACACAAGTAAGTTTGAAAAATCTTTTTGATCCAATTTATTTTTTATTCCATTTACTTTTTCTTTATGTACGACAGTCACTTGGCAAACGTTTTTCATTCATCTCACCTCACATTCAAACGATTATTTGAATGAAGTATACCTATTTGATCACTCTTTTGTCAATCTACCTTAATTCCAATACACTATTATAAGCAATTTCATGTATTGAAGTAAACTTACTTGCAAGTGCGTTTTTGATTCCAAGTTAAAAACATATTATTATTCTACATAATTTCCTAATCAAATAAAACTCCTTTGAAAATTGTTCTAAAGGAGTTTTATTATTTTGTATTTCTACTAAAAATAGCGTACAATGTAATTACTAAGTAATTACGAAATGTAAAATAATGGAGGAAATAATATGATTACAAAAACAAGAAAACAAGGAAATTCTATTATGTTAACGGTCCCTAAAGAATTCGATGTGCCCAATGGTGTTGAAGTAGAAGCTAAGCTTGTAGAGAATGGTATCCTTTATGAGTTTGTAGAGCCTAAAAAAGAATTTTTTGATTTTAGTGAAGATATTTTGGCTGATATTCTTTCAGAAGGTTATAGCAAACAAGAGATATTAAAAGAATTTAGAAATAGAAAAAATGCGTTAACTTCTGCATTTAAATCTATTGCTGAAGATACTGTTGCAAATTCTAAACCGATGACAAAAGAGGAGTTGGCAGCAGAAATTGGCTTATGAGATTCTACCTTCTAAACACGTAGTAAAGTATTTAAAAAAATTAAAAGAGAAAACATTAAAAGAAAAATTTTTAACGATAATTTATGATGAGATAGCTGTTCGTCCTCATTCGGGAGAACAAAAAACGGGTGATCTATCAGGAATCTGGGCTATGGGATTTAAGTATGCAGGTACGACATATCGGGTTGCATATGAAATTAAAGATAATACAGTGATACCTATCTTACTATGTGGAACGCATGAAAATTTTTATGAACAATTAAAAAAGATTAGGTAAGAACCCAATATGATTAACTTGAGAGGATAGACTACACTTCAAAAGATAATTTTTAATAGCTGAGAGTTGTAATACCCTATATTTTTAAACCACTAACCTACATATTTATGAAAATAGAAAAAATTAAAACGCATTTTAAGCCTATTTCAAATTGAAACTCTTCATCCTTATGCACAAAGAGGACTTAAAATGCGTTATTTTGTATTGTTTTTTAGTAAAAATAAAAAAATCACTCCTAATTCTCCCATAATTATTATAAATTCCAATAAATTAAAATAGATTATTCCCTACTGTCTTTTAAGTAGCGATAAAGTGTTGCTTTGCTAATACCAGTCATTTCCGTAATTTCTTTTACGCTATAAACCTGACTTTTATACAATTTTACTGCTCGATCAACATCTTTCTGGTTCACACGTGGACGGCCACCTTTACGGCCTCTCGCACGTGCACTTTTCAAACCTTCTTTAGTACGTTCAACAATTAAATCACGTTCAAATTGGCTAAACGCTTGGAAGACAGTCATCATTAAGCGCCCGTGAGGCGTGCTGGTATCAAAGTTTTCTTTCAAGCTCACAAGCTTCACTTGGTGTTCTTCAAAATAGGTAACAAGGTCAATCAAATCCTTTGTACTACGACCCAATCGAGAGAAACTTTCCACAATTACCGTATCTCCCGGACGAATTTTATCTTTTAAACGATTTAGTTGGGGACGATCCGCTTTGGTTCCCGTCATTTTCTCAGTCAGGATTTCATTGCAATTTTGTTCATTGAGTAAGTCTAATTGACGATTTAGTTCTTGTGAACGCGTACTCACCCGGGCATAACCATAAATGTATCCACTCATGCTTTTCTTCCTTTCGTACTTTAGTTCTGGTTTCATTGTATCATAAAAGGGAGTTATAGATACGTAGTTAATGTAACAAGTTATGATACAAAATATCACCTCTTTTATTTAATAAAAGAGGTGATATGATTTTGTCTCATAATCGATTGTTTTTGGTGCAAAGCTAATCAAATAAGAAGGAGGTTTTTCGTTGTAAAAGAAGAAAATAGAGTTCCTGACCATGCTATTACTACATCAAGACTTAGGGAATGTGAACCTGCATAAACTAATCCGTAACATAATCCCCCTGATTCTCCCTTGGATGTCCCAAAACGAGTATTGTGCCATATTGTATGAAGTATAGCTAAAAAATTAATGTCGCTATATCTATATTTTAAAAAATTTTATCTATCATTCTCTAATTACTTTTTGTTGCTTATTGTTTCCATTTGTGACGTCCAGATAGATTTTATTCTATAATTCTAATATGAATAGCCGGAGAGAACTTGGATTCTCATTATTTGGAAGATATACATTTTTCTAAATCTACTTAGCTGATTTTTTGTATATTCCGAACGATTTTTTTGGGATAAACCAAAGCACCAGATAAATTTTACATGTTTTCTTGCAACTTAAATATAGTATAATAGAGTCATGTTAGGGGGGAGTTATAATGCTTTATGGTAAGATATCTTCTTTAAACAAAGGAATAGCAGCAGTGTATATTGTTATGCTTATTATTATTTCTTTTTCCATACAAATGAATAAAGGCTATTCCATTACACCTAAAGAAATATTAAGTAACTTTGCCATTCCCACTTTTATGATGTTTTTTGGTTTATCTTGGGAAGGAATAAATGAGATAAACAAGAGATTGCTTTTAGTTATTGGTAGTATATGGTTCACATATATATCGTTGCACTATCTAGTGGGATTCCATAATCCTTATTGGGGAAATTAAAAAGTACATTTTGTTTTAAATCTTTTGAATTGTCAATATAAGAGTTAAATGTAGGAGGAAATAATGAATGATAAAAAAAACTTAACATCATCTTGGGAAGAAGGCATCCTGAAAACCATTATTCTCATTTTAATTATTTTAAGCAGAAATTCCTTTCCGACCAATAATAATTTTTCAATAACTGTTATTGGTATTCTAATATACACGGTTTGTTGGCTACTTATATATTCAATTAAAAAAAAAATAAACTCCACAACTAATATAGTACTCGCCAGCAAGATTTGGAAGGGCAGCTGCGTCAACTCGAGGAGGAACGCTGCGATCGGGTCTACTTCGAGAAAATTACCGGAACAAAAAGTGACCGTCCCGAATTTCAAAAACTCCTTCAGGAAATTGAGACAGGGGATACATTGGTGGTAACGAAGCTGGACCGCTTTGCTCGGAGCACGCAAGATGCATTGAACACAATCAAGCTCTTATTCGAGAAGGGCGTTCGAATCAACGTACTGAATCTAGGGATTATTGAAAATACGTCCACGGGAAGATTGATCTTCACGATTTTCAGCGCTTTTGCGGATTTTGAGCGCGATCTGATTGTGGAGCGTACGCAGGAAGGGAAAGAACTGGCTAAGCAGAAACCTGATTTCCGGGAAGGGCGACCGAAAAAATTCAGTCAGCAACAAATCAATCTGGCCATGAATCTATTGAAAAATCATTCCTATAAAGAGGTAGAGAAAATGACCGGGATCAGTAAGAGCACTTTAACGCGTAATAAAAGAAAAACACAGTTGAATACTGAGTTACAAAGTATGCTTTGAGCCAGTTGCGTCAAGTTTTGCGCAAAAAACGTGGTGGTGCCAAGATTCTCGCATCTGTTGTCGTTAGCTTTGGACTGGACGATATTGGAAAAGAACTTCAAATCCTAATTGTCTTCACTCGTACATCATAAAAGCAGCTTTAAGTACTTTAGCGATAAAATATTATAGCTTGAATATTGATGTATCAAGTCTACATGGATTTTTTGTATTCGAAATCTGAGTCAGTAAAGAATGAGAGCATCTTACATACTGTTTAAAATAACCCTCCTAAAGATACTGTAGAAAGTATTTAGGAGGGTTATTTAATTTGAACTACGCCTTATCAGATCATCGTCAAATAAGACTTAGAATAACATCAGATGTAATTTCAAAGATCCTTAATTTAAATAAATTAGAGGAGGATTTATATTGCCGCAAACAAGTTCTAAAATCAATTGTCACTGAGTGGTTGTTTGTATGGCGGATATCAAGCATATTAGTCAGCGTTTACATGATATAATCAAGACATGAGTTTCCAAATTATTATGGAGGTCTACATATGGTTAAAAAAATTGATTTTCATATCCACACGGTTTCTAGTCATAAAGATTATGATTTTTCTTATTCTCCAGAGTGGCTAAAGAAATATGTTCGAGCAGCTGAATTAGACGCAATTGCTATTACTAATCACGATTTATTTGATGAAAGTAATTTTAAACAGATCCAGTATGATTTGCCAAATACTAAGGTTTTTCCAGGTATAGAACTGAGTCTTGAAGAGGGACATGTAAATATTATTTTTCCAGAAGAAGATAGTCCTAATCTAGTTCATTTTTCTGAATGGCTATCTAGCCAAAATTTAGGACAGAACGTAAAAGTATCTACTGAAGATTTTTGTACTCACATGAGTAATTGGGAAAATGGAATTTATATTTTTGAACTAGGAAAAAGTAACGCCTTATCAGTACCAGAAAAATTGGAATCTATTTGTTCTGTTGGTGGAGTAGCAAATCAATTGAAATTTCAAACTTTTTATAGAATAGAAGATGCTTTAACACCAGTATTATTTAGTGATGCGCACGCTGATGATAATGATCCTGAAGAAAAAAGGAAGAATATAGAAATATTAAAAAATAAAAATACGTACTTACAAATTGACAATTGCTCGTTTCAAGAAATAAAGAATTGTTTAATGGATAAAACAAAAGTTGGTATAAACCTTAGATATTTGAGGGACGTAATTGATATTGAAAATCACACTGTTTCAACTGGATTAAATTTAATTGTTGGTAAACGAGGTACTGGGAAAACCAATTTTTTAGAAACGATAAAAAAATATTATGATTATGAAGATATTTATGAGATAGCTCAATTTGAAACATCAAATGCCTGTTTGTGGCAAGATAAATCTACATACAATTGCAGCGCAAAAGTACATAACTCCGCAATCAGCTTAGGGTAAAATAAAAAGCCATTGCGGGCGTCCTGAAATTCCTCTAAAGTTATAGTTCCAACACTGTAACTGGAGGTAAGAAAGGGAATGCTCGCAATGACCGATATCAATACTATCAGAAATCTACGAAATAATCACGATAAATCAATTAATCACATAGCTAACGAGTTAGACATCGACTGGCGCACCGCAAAAAAGTATGCAGATGAGGATCTTTTACCTGAGCCGAAGGTCCGAAAGAAAACGGGTATGATGTATGTGGAACACTGGGGAGGCATCGTTGCTCTCTGGCTTTCTGAAGATTCTAAGCTGCCGAAGAAGAAGCGCAGGACCGTTGACTTTATGACTAAAGAATTGAAGAACCAGGGGTTCCCCGGATCCTATCGCACGGTTTGTGATTTTGTTAGGGACTGGAAAGCCACTCACTACGTTGAAGCCAATGAAGATCAAGGTTTTGAGCGCTTGGAACATCCTCCAGCGGAAGCGCAGCTGGATTTCGGTACCATGGAGGTTTGCCATGAAGGAGCCTTTAAGGATGTCAAAGCACTCGTGATGTCTTTTCCCTATAGTAACGGCGGTCTTGCGGTGGCATTACCAGCGGAGAATCAAGAGTGCCTCCTTGAAGGCTTGAAGGAGTTGTTCCGGCAGGCTGGCGGTGTTCCTAAAAAAATTCGTATCGACAATATGTCTACGGCAGTGACGCAAGTGAAGTCTAAGACGGAACCGGCAGTTTTGACGGATGGCTTCCTCCAGTTCGCTACGCATTATGGCTTTGAGACTCAGGTATGCAATCCTAGAAGCGGGAATGAAAAAGGCAGTGTAGAAAATAAAGTCGGCTATGTTCGCTATCACTTCTTTCCTGCCACCCCAATCATGAAGGACTTCGCAAGCTTAAATGAGGCACTGGCGGTTCAATTAGCGAAGGACAGAGAACGCACGCATTATGAAAAGCATGTGCTTATCAACGAACTCTGGCTTGAAGAGAAAGCTGATCTGTTGGCATTGCCTGATGTTGCGTACCCAGTCTTCAAGGAGATCAAAGTAAAAGCCAATAAGTACAACGAAATCAAACTGGATGGCGAGCGAATCCATGTTCCTCGCGCTCGGAATCATTCCATCATCTATGGGC
>RZYW01000182.1 GCA_009930175.1 Clostridia bacterium | reverse complement strand
GGTTCTTAAAGAGGATGTAGTTGTTTTAAGAAATGATCAAGTTAGTATTGCTGAAATAGAAAAGTTAAATCCTAGTGGTATTGTTATTTCTCCTGGACCGGGCAGACCTGAGAATGCAGGTATTTCTGTAGAAATTGTTAATAAATTTATGGGAAAAATACCTGTTTTGGGAGTTATGCCTGTTAAAAAAATAGGAAACAAAGAGTTTGACCCTGGCAATAAAGAGACCATTTCATTAATTAAGGAGTATGCAGATGTTTTATACTTATATTCTGGAATGTAAAGATGGAACATATTATACTGGCTGGACCAATAATCTTGAAAAAAGAGAGGAAACCCACAATAAAGGTTTGGGTGCAAAATATACCAAAAGCCGCCTCCCGGTGAAGGTGGTTTATTTTGAAACTTTTGATAAAAAAGAAGAAGCAATGAAAAGAGAATGGCAGATAAAGAAACTAACGAGAACAAAGAAAATGAAACTATTTGACAAGTGACACTATTTTCTGGTATTATGTTGTCAGATGTGAAGGAATTGTAAATACGTGTAAGTACATAGATCCAAAAAAAATATTGGGAGTGTCGTATTATAAATAACTTTTTAAAATGAAATATACTAACCATGGACAACCAGGGTTGGTATATTTTTTTTATTTTTTATTCAAATTCATAGAGAGGGGGACGGATTGCTAAAAAACAAATATAAATTATCTTAGGAGGAAAAAAAGAAATGAAAAAAACATTAGCATTTATTTTATTAATTACATTAGTATTTGGTTTTGCTTCTTTTGCAATGGCTCAGACAACAACTGAAGCTCCTGTAGAAGCAGAAAAAACTGCAGAAGAAATTGCAGCTGAAGAAGCTGCTGCTGCAAAGCAAGCAAGAGATATTAGAAATACATTAATAATCCTTGGTATTGCAGCATTTTTGTTCGTAACAGAACTTATTCCTTTAGCTGTAACAGCTATGTTTGTTCCAGTATTACTGGTTTGGACTGGCGTTTTAACAACAGCTCAAGGTTTGTCTGGATTATCTAATACAAACGTTATGCTATTCGCTGGTATGTTTGTTGTTGGTGCTGGTTTATTTGAAACTGGTGTTGCCAATGCTATAGGCGATAAAGTTGTAAAAATTGCTGGAGGTAGTGAACTGGGCTTAACTCTTGGAGTTATGACATTAGCTGCTCTTATGTCAGCCGTTTTAAGTAACACTGGTACAACTGCGGTATTACTTCCTGTTTGTATTGGTATTGCAAATTCAGCTGGTTGGAGCAGAGGTAAAATTCT
>RZYW01000074.1 GCA_009930175.1 Clostridia bacterium | reverse complement strand
TTCTTACCCGCATTCTTACCCGCATTCTTACCCGCATTCTTACCCGCATTCTTACCCGCATTTGATTTTGGAAATGTAACTTTTAAGAAATTCCTGCTAAATGAAAAAATTTCTTTATCATATTTATTTAAAATTCTTTGTATCCCCGATCCAAGTTGCTCAACTAGTTTAACATCTTTAAAAACTCTCATTAAATCTTTGTTTCTAGGTGCAGAAACCCCATCATAAAAATCTTCCTCAGTTAATTCTTGGGGTAGTCCCCCTGTAGAAGTAATAACAATTCTATTTGGGAATAATTCAAAAAGAGGAGGAATGCCATTAGAATAATCATTATGAATAATTGCATTAATTACCGCTTCTCTTAATGCAGTTGGATCAACTAATCGTGTTTCTTTTCTTGTACTCGAAGTTATCTCAGCAAGTGTTTTATTTTCTATTTCTAATTTATTAAGAATATTCTCAGTTGCTTTTAATAATGAGCAATAGCCTAATTCGGAATTCTCAATTAAATCCACTTTGTCTAAAGATGAATATTTCGCAAATTTTATAGAAATACCGTTATCATCCGCTAATAAGTAAGCTGAATAATTTAGTTTATTATCATCGGTATAAAGTTCTAAGTTATTTAAAAATTTATCATTAATTTCAAAACCATTTTCTGAATAATAAATTTTCAAAAGTTTGAAAGTAAGATCCTGCCTTGGAGATATAATTTTACCTAAAGAATTCTTTGATCTTTTTGAATAAAGACTATCCATCATTTCCATTGGCATAGGTTGAATGGTTGTCCCGACTCTTATATAACATCCTTTTGGTGACATTCCATATTTTTTTACACAATAAGGTTTTTCTGTTCCGCTTGATATAGCAATTTTTATAATCTCTTTGCCATCATTAATTTCTGTTTTTACATCAAAAAGACCCATACTAGATGGAAATATGTTATTCTTTACCCGGTCTACTATTTTCTTTTGCACATCATCGGTATTTTTTACACCAATGATTTCTCCACTATCCTTAATCCCAATGTATATTTCTCCGCCTTCATAGTAGTTAAGAAATCCTACTACCTCTTTTTCCAGACTATCATTTAATTCTTGCTTAAACTCAACTCTGTTACTTTCTTTCATAAGGAACACCAACCTAAATATTATTTTGAAACAATAATATTATTCCAGATAAAAGTGATAATTCCTTATTTTGAAAAATTACTTCCATTTTTTAACGACTTTAATATTCTTTATCTTGTATTTCGGCTTGTTCACTAGCATGTTCACCAACTTGTTCACCATGCATGCACGGTGGCATGCATGGTCACAGAAACCATTGCTCTAGATACATTTCCCTAAATAAATGCAAAGTCTGCACCTGAGTAAATTTTATTATTCTTTTTCTGCAACTCTACCAAAACTAATATCATCTTTATCCAAAATATATTTAACTTTGTTTTCCTGCATTAGCTTAATTCTGTTTTTTAGATATTCTGACAGTTTTTTATCAACTGCAAATATATAGCAACCTTTTTGTCCTCTGGTCATAAGTGTCCGGTAAGTATTTTTTATTATCTTTTCTGCCAGTTTTTCTGCTTCTTCAGGATTTTCTTTTGACAGCTTTTTAATACCAAACAAAGATTTATCTGTTTTTGCTCTTTTGGTATGATCTGTTACTATCTTTCCATCTTCGTATCTGAGGTCTTCTCCTATTATTACTCCGACATAATCAAATTCAAGACCTTGAGATGTGTGGATACAGCCTATTTCTCCTACAGATTTTTGATCAATAGCCCAAGTATCTGTATTGGCAAGATTCCAGCTCATATGGAAATCATAATCCTCCATATTAATATCATAAAAATTTGTATCCCCTCTGCCTTTTTGCTCCCAATCCCAGCAATATCCTGCAACTATTCTTGCCTTATTATTTATTTCGTTCTTTTCTTCAATCATTTCTCTCAGTACCTGAGGATTATCAATTACCTGAATATCATAATCCAAATCAAAGCCGTCATAATTTCCAGTTTCTTCAATTTCCAGTACATCATCCAGCCAATTAAGATATCCTTCAGACCCATTACATCGGAACTGGGAAAACATTTCCATTATTTCAATTTCTTCCACATCTAAACTTTTTGAAATCTTCAAAATCTCATCTATACTGCCAGAGTCATCAATATGAACTTTTTGATTTTCATCAATGAAAAATACTGAGAATTTTGCTGTTTGAATAATTTCTTTTGTCTGGTTTTCCCCTTTATTTTTAAACATTCCTGATTTTAAATTTAATCTGTGAGCTTCATCAACAATCAAGGCATCAATTTCACTTTTCTGAGAGTCATAATATATTCCTGGGCTTTTAAAAAGATTATCTATTTCTATCTTTTTGTAATTACCTTTTAGCATTTTTGCATAAACTTTTCTTGGAGCCATATTTTTTGTTACATATTGGGATACTAAATCTTCTTTTGTAAGATTCACAAGCAAATTAATTGCTAGAACACTTTTCCCTGTTCCTGGTCCGCCTTTTACTATTAATACTCTTTTTTTACCGTCCTTATAGCTTTTAATTGCCATTTCCTTGGCAGACTCATAAATACTTTTTTGTTCGTCAATTAAAGTAAATACTTCTTTCCCTGCAATCATTTCAGATAAAGCATCTTGGAGAGCTTTTGATGGTCTAAGCTTTCCATTTTCAATTTTATATAAAACTTTTTTATTATCGCCTTTTTTTATGTATTTAGAGATAAAATCCCTGAGTTTCCTTACATCTCCCAAAACAAAAACTGGAGCTTTTTCTATGTAGTAATTATATTTTTGATCAATAAGATCATCATTTTCCTGAAGAAAATAATTATGCAGATATGCGCAAGGAAATAGTTTAATTTCCTCTTTTTGAACACTTTCATTAAAATTTTCTATCATATTTGCATATGACCAGGCTTGATATGATGGATGGACAGTTTCTGTAAGTCCACCTCTGAATATTGTTTTAACAATGGCATCCTTATCAGTCTTTTGGGCTGTATCCCATTGCTTTAATTCAATAATAACTGCAGATTCTTTTTCCTCTTCATCGGTTCCAGAAATAATGAAATCTATTCGTTTAGATGATGTTGGTATTTTAAATTCTATTGCAACACCGGCATTATCCGGTATTACACTTTCACCTAATACCTTGTACATATATTGCATTGAATTCTGCCAGGAACTAATTTCTGATTTTGATGTCCTTCCAACCTTTTTTTGATAATTAGAATAAATTTTCTGGGTTATTCGGTCATTTAGTACATCATCAACAAATTCATGTTTTAAGCTCTCATAAATTATCATAAAAACACCACCATCTTAATTGTAGTTCATTACATGTCCAACAGTCCGTACTTTTTTAATTTTACCATACTTCTTTTCCTTCAGGCTTTCCCCAATCAATTTCTAACTTCTTATACTCTCCTTTATAATCCTTGAACAACTCTTTGATATTTTTTCTTTTTCCTTCCTCTATATTTCCTTTATTTTCCTTTTTCTTTTTCATTCCGCTGTCTTCTAATTTTTTTCTAAACATAAAATCCCTTCCTTTCAGTTTGGAGGGTACCTAATATTTTAATACAACCTTTTCACACTTTTATACATAAAAGTGTGATGAAAATCACATAATTATGTATAATAATGTGATTTTGATTCTACATTCCTAATATATTCACATAAAATCCTGCTGCCAGGGATAATAAGTTTGCTGTTATTCCGTAGAATATTCTTCTTGCTGTTGGTTTCTCTGTCAGAATTCTTGCATATATTGTTGTTTCAAAAACCAAAATAAATATTTCCAATAATATAAATACAAATATCGCCAGGAAAAGTCCTCCGTAGAGGTTACTTGCCAGTACTCCAATATTTAATAATATCTGAGTAAGGATATTTGCCTTTAATAGTATCTTCCAATATTTCTTTATTGAAAAGCCAAAAAGAATTGCTGCAAGAAACTCTATGGCTAAAGTGAGTATCAGCCTGAGGTTAAACTCAAAGAACATACTTTTAAAGGGCAATACCTCTTTAGCTTCTAATGTACTTACATCAAAAATTACTCTGGAGTTAAAATGTTCCCTGGTAATCATTGAAGAAACAATCAATTCATTTTCTTCTGTAAGAATTGCAATTTTAAATTCCTCTGGTGTTCCTACATAACTAAACTTATGAGAATATCTGCCATCTGAAAGAGCCTCTCCCTTAAGCTTCCCTGAAAGAGGTACATGAGTTCCACCTAATAGTGCTGGATGAAAGCCCTCTTCATCCTTGTACTCAGCCAATTTTTTAACTCTCTCTTTTTCCTCAGGAGTAATATCCAGCCAGGAATACTCAGCCTCATCCTGAACCAAAAGATCCAGCCAGTAGCTATCATTTTCAATACCTTCTACAATTATTTCCAAAGAAGGCTTTGGCCCAACATCAGCAAAAATCGACACTGGTATCATTATTAGCAAAAGAAATATTAGTAATTTTAGTTTTTTCATAGGACTATTTGGTGAACCTCCTTAAAAGGAATTTGGGTTTCTTTAAGAAGCTCCTTTATTATATCAATATTTTCTATGTCATCTTTCCAGGCAAGACCACATCCTGAAGAAATTTGTCTGGGCAGAGGAATAATTCTTCCTTGCAAGCCTTTCTTTTTTGCCTCTTCTTCAAAGGCTATTGCCTCTGTTGTGTTATTAAAAGATACTACACAGACAAGTTTTTTTACCCTCATCTGTATTCCTCCTCTAAAATTCTTACCGCCCTTATTCCTTCAAGAACTTCATCTTCTGTATTAAAGTGGGAAAAGCTGAAACGTACAATTCCCTGTTTTGTTGTACCAAAATATTCATGAACTCCTGGGGCACAGTGAGCTCCTGCTCTTACTGCTATGGCGAATCTTTCAAAAAGTTCATCAGCAATATCCCCTGCAAATATATCTCTGATATTAAAGGAAATAATTGGAATTCTTAAATTTGAGTTATAGTCGCCATAAAATTTAATACCTGGGATATCTTTAATTCCCTGATAAAAAATTTCTGCAAGATTATTAGCCTGATTTAAAATATTTTCTTGTCCTGTTTCTTTAATATATTCCAAGGACGCTTTTAGACCTGCAAGTCCGTGAGCATTTAGTGTTCCAGCTTCCAGTCTTTCCGGCAAGGCCTTGGGCATATCTTTTGAAAAGCTTTCTACTCCAGATCCTCCATACTTTAATGGCTCGGGAAAAACTCCAGGAGCCAGACAGATTATTCCTGTACCCTGAGGAGCTAAAAGCCCTTTATGACCTGAGGCACAAAGAACAGAAATGTTATTTTCTTTCATATCTATTGGAATTAAGCCTGCACTTTGAGCGGCATCAAGAATAAACAGAAGATTATGTTTTTTACATATTTCACCAATTCTTTTTATGTCCCTTACATTTCCGGTAACATTTGATGCATGCTGAAAAACCACAGCCTTGGTGTTCTTTTTAATATGTTCTTCAAAATTATCATCATCAAGAAAAGTAGCTTCTACTCCCTGCTTTTCCATATAATACAAGGGACGAAGAACACTGTTGTGTTCAAGCTTTGAGCTTATACAATGATCCCCTGGCTTTAACAGACCCTGAATTGCAATATTAAGGCTTTCTGTGGAATTACTGGTAAAAACTACATTCAGTGGATTTTGAAGATTAAAAAAATCCGAGACCTCTTTTCTTAAAGAAAAAAGGAGACGACTTGCATCTAAAGATGCTCCATGTTCTCCTCTTCCACTGCTTCCAGTCCCCAACAAAGCATTATATACTGCGGATGCTGTCTGGGGTGGTTTATGATATGAAGTGGCCGCTGTGTCGAAATAGATCATGGTCTCACTACCTTCGAAGCCTTCATTTGTTTTTCTGCTATTTCATACATATTTGTAGCTGTTCCTACACATAATTTTTCAGAAATTCCATAGAAATTCAGGCAGGTGCCGCAGGTGAGAATTTCCACACCCAAAGATTCCAAAGTTTTTAAATCTTGAAGAGATTCGGAACCTTCTACAGAAAGTTTCGCCCCTCCGTTATATAGAAGAACCGTTGAAGGAAGAACATCAAGCTCTGTAAGAGCATAAATAAATCCCTTCATTAGAATCCTGCCAAGCTTTTCATCACCTTCACCCATTTTGTCTGAGGAAATTACAACTACTATATCCCACTTTTGATCAGGATAACATGGGACTTCCTCTTTGGCATCTTCTATGGTTGTTTCCCCAATAGAAAAGGTTACAATATAGTTATTTTCATCAATTTTTTCTGAAGTAACAGGGAAGTTCTTCTGGGCAGCCATTTTGCTAAGATTTTGAACTGCAATATGATTATCCACCAGAACCTCCAGGCTTTCTCCTTCTTTCATTGATATTAAG
>RZYW01000073.1 GCA_009930175.1 Clostridia bacterium | reverse complement strand
TGGGACCAGGAATGGGACTGATAGCAAAAAACAACGCCCACTTCGGCATCCTGATGATCCTCAGCCTTCTTTGAAGCTGGGACGCTTCCATTTTCAGCGGGTTATCAACAGGGTAAGCTGAAAATGAAGCCTCCCTTTGAATAAAAAAGACCAGCCAAAAAGGCTGGTCTTAACTTATTATTTTATTTACTAGCAATCTTTAAATTAACATCTTGTGCTGTAGCAAATGTATCATCCTCAACAAATACAACCGTATCCCCTAAGTCGTCTAATAATCTTAAATACGCTGATTCAGGAAGATTAGTTATTTGTAAATAAACCGCATTTGCTTCTCCATCAATCCAACCCGCTAAAACATCTTCATTAACAAAGACATAACCTTCACCAAGAGGAGAATTTTCTGTCCAAACATCTACGTAAGGACCATTCCAACCATCAACAACCCTATGATCATCCACATCTGGTACAGTTACAAACCCTACTGCATTTGCCGCTTGTAATGGCCATATCCCTAAATCACTATAATACATCAATGTTGCTGTCTTAATTGTTCTGTAATCTGCCTAAATTGCTGTTACTTTTGATTTTTCAATTGCTTTAAATGCGTTTGGTGCTACTACTGCTGCAAGGATTGCGATTATTGCAATAACTACTAGCAGTTCTACCAGGGTAAAACCTTTTTTGTTTTTCATGAACATTTTCAAATAAACCCTCTCCTTTATTGTTTTTAAGTTTTATTTTTTCTTATAAAAAAACCTAATATTTTTTTATAAAAATATCAGGTAGGTTGCATCACTAACTCCATATACTGCAGATGCCCAAATACGCAGTATACTTCACTGTTCCCATATGTTTAGTTCTTTTGTCCTAAGATACCACTTTTTACATCGGTTAGCAACACAATTTCTTTATAATTCTTAAAAAGAATATAAACACTTTCGGTTTTTTCTAAACATTTTTTATAAACATTTAATTTTTGTTATTATAACATTTCATTTACTTTTTTCAATTCACTATAAATTTCATCACAAATCCCTGAATTGCCTGCTGTTAGTGCTGTTCCTCTTTCTTCTGAAGTCAAATCAATTACCTTTCCCCCAGCTTCTCTAATGATTCCCATTCCAGCAGCTGCATCCCAGGGCTTTAAATTAAATTCCCAAAAACCATCAATGCGACCAGCAGCTACACAGGCTAAATCAAAAGCTGCACTCCCAGGCCTTCTAATTCCCCTGGTTATTCTGTACATATGATTAAAATAATGAATGTTATCATAAGGGCCACTTCTCACGTAGGGAAATCCAGTAGCAACTAAAGCTTCATTTAGAGACTCGCAATCACTTACCTGAATCTTTCTGTCATTAAGATAAGCTCCCTTACCCTTCTCTGCTCTGTACATTTCATTTAACTTTGGCACATAAATTGCCCCAAAAACAAACTCACCATTTTTCTCTAATGCTAAAGATATTGCAAAAATTGGAAATCCATGGGCATAATTTACCGTCCCATCTAAAGGATCAACTATCCACTTATATTCAGAACTCCCAACTCTGTCTGTTCCTTCTTCACCCAGAACAGAATGATCCGGATACTCCCTTTCCAGAAACTCATTAATCCTTCTTTCTGATTCCTTATCAACCTCAGTAACTAGATCATGAACATTGGACTTAGTTTCAATAATATGAGCCTTCTCAAAATTTTCCAGCTGATATTCCCCAACATCACGAATCAAGTTAAGCACCTTGGTAAAATCCATTTTTGCATCCTCCGATTTATTCAACACAAACATCAACCCATTCACCATCAGTAAGACGAAGCAACTCTTCCGGGGACACTTCTATCATTGAATGAGCATTCCCTGCCGCAGGGAAAACAGTGTCAAATTCCTTTAAATTAACATCCAGACAAATCTTTACTCCCTCTTTCATTGCAAAGGGGCAAACTCCCCCAACAGGATGCCCGGTAAACTCCAACACTTCCTCTTGCTTAAGCATTTTAGGTTTATTATTAAAAACTCCCTTAAACTTTTTATTATCAATTCTCCCCTGACCCTGGCTTACAATTACCACACAGGTATCATCCTTTAACTTAAAAGAAATTGTTTTGGCAATTCTTGATGGAGATACCCCAAGAACCGCTGCTGCCAGATCTACCGTTGCTGTAGATTCCTCTGCTGTCATTATTTCCCCGGCAAAACCTTTTTCTTTTAAAAAATTTTCTACTTTTTCAACAATCATTTCTACTGCTCCTTATATTCTGTAATTCCACGTTCTTTTAATATATCATCAAGAATGCCAGCTCCTGCAACTATAATCGGCTTACATCCTTTAATTTCTTTGCAATGGATTTCCTTAAGCTCTTTACAATTAGTTGTACCTAAAGCTTCAACAAAACGTTTATTAAACTCTTTATTAATTTCTTTAATTAATCCACTCTCTCTTGCTCTGTCTTTAATGAAGATTCTAGAAAAAACCATACTAGCACCTGTAACAACACCACAGGCATCCTCTGCACCAATTCCCCCACCAAAACCTGCAGCAAGACGAAGACTCTCCTTATCCAGGCCAAGCTTGTAAACATCATTAGCTCCATGAAGAATTTGCTCTGCACAATTTAAGTCTTCCTTAATACCAAAACCATTTTCAATATATTCTTTTAACATAAATCCACCCACCTCACTTTTAATGATGATTATAACAAAAAAAACTCCAGAGAATAACCTCTGAAGCTCATTATTATTGTTATTTATTTAATATTGTTAAGGCAACTTCCCTTACAAGTTTACAGGTTACAGCAGTAGATACTCCTGAAGGATCATATTGGGGAGATAACTCCACAAGGTCTGCTCCTACTATATTCAAACCTTTTAAAGAATGGATAGCTTTCAAAAGTTCATTAAAAGTAACTCCCCCTGCTTCCGGTGTTCCTGTGCCTGGGAAAATTGAAGGATCAAGTACGTCCAAATCAATTGTTAAATATACAGGCTTGTCTTGTATGATTTCATGAATTTTTTCTACCCCATTTAAATTAAAGGGCTGGAAAAAAGTATGCTTTTTGCCAAATTCAAATTCTTCCTTTGTACCTGAACGAATACCAAACTGGAAAATTCTGTCATCTCCTAAAAGATCCCAGCTTCTTCTAATTACAGTTGCATGAGAAAACTTCTCATCCAGGTAATCATCCCTTAAATCTGCATGGGCATCAAAATGAACAATTTGCAGATCTTTATATTGATTAAAAGCTGCTTTAATTGCACCATAAGAAACTAAGTGTTCTCCACCCAGAATAATTGGTATTTTTTTGTCTTTTAGGATTTTTTCAGTTTGTTCTTCAATCATTTTTAGCACTTTTTCCTTATTTCCGAAGGGAAAATCCAAGTCACCTGAATCGCATAAAAAATAGTCCTCCAAATCTAAATTAAGATAGGGACTATATGTCTCAATTCCGTAAGATTCACTTCTTACAGACTGAGGAGCAAAACGAGTGCCTGGACGATAAGACACAGTGCCATCAAAGGGTGCACCGAAAAATACCATTTGGGATTTTTCGTATTCACTGTCAAATCCTATGAAATTTACAATGTTCATAATTGCTCCGTTTTTTTAATAATAGTTTGCACACTAATTATTAAATTATAGTAACTTCCAAGGTAAAAGTTTAGTGAGTCTAAACTTTTTATCATTTTTTACTGTGGTTTATTATTATTAAACTTTTAGTTTAAATTTGCTAAATATAACTATAATATTTTTTGAAAATTTGTCAATACTTTCACAAAAAAAATTTTTATTTTTTCATAAAAAAAATAACCGGATTAACCGGTTATTTTCAATCTATTACCATTATTGTTTTTATTTCTGGATCAGAGTTATCAGTGAATACTGCCTTCTCTTCTTTAAGAATTCTAATGTACTTTAAAATCTCTTTTGTAATTCTTTCACCAGGTGTAAGAATTGGTATTCCAGGAGGATAAACCATAAAGAACTCTCCGCTTATCTTTCCTTCAGATTCTTCTATAGGCATACTGCTTCTTTGCTTATAGAAAGCTTCTCTCGGAGGAACCACTACCTCAGGGTTTTCAAGTACTACAGTGTTTTTAATAACTTTATCTTTTTTGTACTTAGCTGAAATGTCCTTTAAAGCAGCGATCAGGGCTTCAACATTCTCAACATTGTCACCAAGGCTGATTATTGCCATAACATTATGGACATCTGCAAGTTCCATTTGAATCATATATTCATTTCTCAGAATGTCGTATACCTCAAGTCCGGTAATACCAAGCTGAGAAGTATTTATTGATAATTTTGTTTCATCGTAATTAAATACGCCTTTACCATCAATCAATTCTTTTCCAAAAGCATAGAAATGAGGAATTTTGTTAATTTCCTCTCTTGCATATCTGGAAATAGCAAGTGCCTTATCAAAAATCTCTTTTCCTCTGGTTGCAAGAATTTTTCTTGCCCCGTCAAGGCTGGCCATTAATAAATATGAAGCACTTGTTGTTTGCATCATATTAAGAATAGAATTAACCCTTGATTTCTGAATTTTTTCTTCTTTTAATAACAATACTGAGCTTTGAGTTAATGATCCTCCTGTTTTATGAAGGCTTACCGCCGCCATATCTGCACCAAGACTCATTGCAGGTGCAGGAAGATCTTCATGAAAAGGAAGGTGAGCGCCATGAGCTTCGTCCACTAAAACCGCCTTGTCATGCTTCTTACAAATCTCAATAATTGCTTTCAAATCGGAAACAACACCGTAATAGGTTGGATTAATAAGGAATACTGCTTTGGCATTGGGATGTTGAAGAATTGCCTCTTCAACTCTTTCCGGAGTAACACCAATTGTTATTCCTAATTCGTAGTTTACTTCTGGCTGAATATAAACTGGTCTTACACCGGCTATAATCAAACCATTGATAACTGATTTATGAACATTCCTTGGCAAAATTACTTGATCTCCACAGTCGCAGGCACTCATAATCATTGCCTGTACTCCTGAAGTAGTACCATTTGTCAGGAAAAATGCATGGTCAGCTCCGTAAAGATCTGCCATTAGTTCGTGGGCTTCCTTAATAACTCCTTTAGGATTCCCGATATTGTCCAGACATTTCATAGAATTGTAATCTATATCTAAAATGTCTTCTCCAAAAAAATCAACTAGCTCTGGTATTCCCCTGCCTCTTTTGTGACCAGGTACATCAAAAGGAATTACATTCAGCTTTTGATATTCTCTAATCGCAGTAATGACAGGTGTTTTTTCATGGTTTAATCTCATGATCGTATCACCCCTTTCATATACTCAGGGAAGTGATACTATAAAAATAAATAGTGTGCCAGAGAATTGTATCAAATTTTGGATTTTTGTAAAGAGTTTTTTTGAAAAAAGTTTAAAAAAATAGTATTATTTTTATAGAAAGGATGTTGATCATTATGGATTTTCCAAAAATAGGAGAAAAAGCCCCTGGTTTTACCCTGCCTGCATCTACAGAATCCGAACTTTCCCTGGAGGATTTTGCAGGAAAAAATATAGTATTATACTTCTATCCCAAAGACGGGACCTCAGGTTGTACTCTGGAGGCCTTAAATTTCAAGGAATATCACGAAGAATATAAAAAACTTGATGCAGTTATAATTGGAATAAGCAAAGATTCAGTTAAAAGTCATAAAAAATTTATTGAGAAAAATACGCTCCCCTTTGTACTTTTAAGTGATGAAGATACAAAAGTAAACCAACTCTACCAGGTTTGGAAAGCTAAAAAAATGTACGGAAAAGAATATATGGGAACAGAGCGTTCCACCTTTATTATTGATAAAAGCGGAATCCTAAGAGATGAGTTCAGAAAAGTTAAAGTAAAAGGTCATGCTGAGGCTGTCCTTGAATCACTGAAAAAAATATAATAAACTTCAAGTATAAAACTACTATCGGAGGTATATATTTTGGATAAATACATTGATATTATAACCGCAAATGCTTTGAACGTTCTTGTTGCTATTGTCGTACTTTTTGTTGGATTTAAACTAATAAATTTTGCAAGTTATATTCTTAAAAAAGCATATAAAAGCAGGATTTCCAATGATGCAGTTTACTTTCTTTTCCAAATAGGAGAGATTATTGTAAAAGTTGCTTTAATCATTAGCATTATTGCATTCCTTGGAATTCCCACAACATCTTTTGTAGCAATACTGGGATCTGTTGGTCTTGCTATCGGCCTTTCCCTTCAGGGGAGTTTGTCGAACTTTGCCGGCGGATTTTTAATCCTTATGTTAAAACCTTTTAAATCCGGAGACTTTATTACGGGTGCCGGACATAGCGGAACTGTTGAGGAAATACAAATTTTTTACACAAAAATTCTTACTCCTGATAACAAGGTTATAACAATTCCCAACTCACAACTTTCCAATGATTCTATAATC
>RZYW01000181.1 GCA_009930175.1 Clostridia bacterium | reverse complement strand
AGTAAAAAACAGAGATAATTTTGAAAATGCCAGAAAAATAAATGGAGTTGTTTTTGATAAAACAGGAACTCTAACCAAGGGATCTTTTGGAGTTATGGACGTTATTACAGAGAATGACATAGAAGAAAAGAATTTATTATCTGTAGCAGCTTCCCTGGAAGTTTTTTCATCTCATCCAATAGCCAAAGGCATTATGAAGTACGTTAAAGAAAAAGAAATAGAATTTAAAGAAGCTCAGGATATGAAAAACATTTCTGGTAAAGGTGTTTTTGGAATAATTGATAATAAAGAATATTTTGCTGTAAGCCCTGGATATATTAAAGAAAATAATATAGAGTTTCCTGAGGCTAAATTTAATTCTTTGTCAGAACAGGGTAAAACAGTTATTTTTATTGGACAGAAGGATTCACTTTTAGGAATGATAGCCTTGGGAGATGAAATAAGAAAAGAGTCTTTTGAAGCAATAGAAAAACTTAAAAATATGGGAATCAGAACTATTATGCTTACTGGTGATAATGACAAGGTGGCACAGTGGGTAGCTTCTCAGCTAGGATTAGATGAGTTCCATTCTCAGGTTCTTCCAGAAGATAAAAAAGATCACATTAAAGAACTGCAGAACAAAGGATATAAAATTGCAATGACTGGAGACGGAATTAATGATGCACCAGCCCTTGCAGTTGCAGATTTGGGAATTGCAATTGGAGCAGGAACAGATGTAGCTGTAGATACAGCAGATGTTATTTTAGTTAAAAACAATCCACTGGATGTGCCTTTCATAATATCATTCTCGGATAGAATATATAAAAAAATGATTCAAAATTTAGCCTGGGCAACAGGGTATAATATTCTAGCCCTGCCTCTTGCAGCAGGATTACTTTATAATCAGGGAATCATAATAAGCCCAGCAGTTGGAGCAGTATTAATGTCACTTAGTACAATAATTGCAGCCATTAATGCCAAATTATTAAAAGCCCCAGAATAATGGGTAATATATACAAGTAATGGGGAGGAGGTTTCTTCTTGAAAACCTTTGAGGAAATTCTAAAGTTTAGTAAAAAAATAAATCAGGATTTTTTTAGTACAGGAAAAATTGATTTCCAAGAACTGACGGATTTTTCTTTGGATCTGGCTGGAGGTAAATTTGCAGCATTTAACCTGTTTATAGAAAATACAGCTAATTTTAAGACTCTTGGTCTTTCTGGTGAAAAGGGAATTTTAAAGAAAGCCTTCGAATTTTTAGGATTCAGCCCCAAGGGGAAAGTTTGGGAGTATGATTCAATAAGAGAAGAAAAAATAAGTAAAAG
>RZYW01000072.1 GCA_009930175.1 Clostridia bacterium | reverse complement strand
ATAAGAAGTAGATACTGAAATTAATAAGGCCAGGGTTATTCCCCCCAGCCGTTAAATCAATAGTTACTATATACCGGTACCTTTATTGTTTGCCCTGGATTAATCAAGCCTGAATCAAGTTCATTAATCTTTTTTAACTCATAGATATATTCTCTTATATCTTTATTAGATTTATTATAATCTTCAGCTATCCCCCATAAGGTATCTCCAGCCTGAATTTGATATTCAACTACTTTAATATTATTTGCATCAGCATATGTTGTCATAAACATTCCACTTATAAAAATTATAAATAATATTAATCCGGAAAAAATAAATTTTCTTTTAAATTCAGCTTTCTTTTTATCTTCAGAGGCTTTTTTCATCATTCGCATTTCTTGAAAATCTTTAGCTGAGTAATTCATAAAATCAACTCCAAATATTTTATATAGAATGTGTGTTCGTTTGTTTGATTAAATATTAACACGAACATACATTCTTGTCAACAAAAACATCGAATATTTGTTTGTGTATTTTATTGGAGTATGATATTATTAATTTAATAAAAAACAAGTCAGGATGTGGTGATTATGATGAAACCAATGACCAAAAAACAGGAAGCTATTTTGGAATTTATAAAAAGTGAACTTGTATTAAAAGGCTACCCTCCATCTATCCGGGAAATTTGTTCTGCCGTTGGCCTTACTTCAAGTTCTACAGTCCACGGACATTTATCAAGCCTTGAGAAAAAAGGATATATAAGACGAGATGCAACTAAACCAAGAGCAATTGAAATCCTTGGTGAAAAAAATTCTCAAATAGATTCTTCATCTCTTTCTAATAAAGAAATGATAGATATCCCAATTATTGGAGAAGTTGCTGCAGGAATGCCCATCACTGCAGAAGAAAATATTATTGATACATTCCCTGTTCCCCTAAATTATTTTCACTCTCCGAACCCGCTCTTTATGCTTAAGGTAAAAGGTGACAGTATGATAAATGCAGGAATTTTAGAAAATGATTATTTAGTAATTGAGCAAAAGAAAAACGCTTCCAATGGTGAAATAGTTGTTGCTATTGTAAATGACGGCTATGAATCAGAAGCAACAGTAAAAAGATTCTTTGCTAAGAATGGAAATATTGAACTTCATCCTGAAAATGATAATTATATGCCAATTATTGCCAAAGATGTAAGTATTGCAGGAAAAGTTGTAGGTTTGTTTAGAAAATTTTAAAAATGTAGCCTTTTTAAGAAATTAAATTCTTTTATCACTTATGTTTCCTTGCGAAAGAACATAAATTCCTTTAAAAGAGCTTATAACGCCCTTAAAAAAAGAATCCACTCATTTGAGTGGATTTTCCTTTAAATATCTCTTTTATATCTGTTTTTTTCCTTAAATCTTTCAAATCCCAGACTAATTAGCTGATCTAAAAGTTCTTTAAGTTCAATTCCTTCATTTTCCCAAAGTTTTGGGTACATACTTATGGCAGTAAAACCTGGCAATGTATTTACTTCATTTAATAATACTTCATTTGTTTCTTTATCAATAAAAAAATCTATCCTGGTGAATCCTGATAAGTCTAAAGCTTTATAAGAAATCTCTGAAAGTTTTTTAATTTCATTTAATACTTCAACTGAAAGATCATCAGCAATTTTTGTTACTGAAGTGTCTTTAATATATTTAGATTCATAATCATAAAATTCACTGCCTGGAATAACCTCGCCGCAAGAAGAGAGTTTAATGTCTTCATTGCCTAAAGCTGATATTTCTATCTCCCTGACATTTTTTCCTTCTTCAATAATCACTCTTCTGTCATATTCTGCCGCAATTTTTAAAGCATCAATAAGTTCTTTTGTGTTTTTTGCTTTACTTATTCCAACACTTGAACCAAGATTAGCTGGCTTAACAAAAAGAGGAAACTTTAGATTTTCCATTATTTTTTCTACAGTTTTATCTATGCTTATAAAAATTTCTTTGCTGTTAACACCAAGATATTTTACCTGAGGAACAGAATGAGACTGAAGTATATCTTTCATTATTATTTTATCCATTCCTACAGCACTTCCACAAACGCCAGATCCAACATAAGGTATTTCCATGTATTCCATAATTCCCTGAAGTGTTCCATCTTCTCCATTAGTACCATGTATAATTGGGAAAATAATATCCCCTTTAAATATTTCAGAAAAGTCATTTAAGCTGTAAAGACTTTTCCCAGGACGGGGTAAAATAGTTACTTCATTTTTAAGATAATTTTCTTCTTTAAAGGTTTTTATATCATTTTCTTTTACAGGTCCATACCATTTACCACTTCTGGCAATTCCTACAGGGAAAACCTGATATTTAGTTTTATCAAATCCATTGTAAATTGATTGAGCTGATTTAAGAGAAACCTCATGTTCTCCAGATTTTCCTCCAAAAATTAAAATAACATTAATCATTAGACTTCACATCCTTATTAAACAGTACTTTACCTGCTTTAATTGCTGCATAAACAACATGATAGAAGCTTAATCCACCTTGAAGATAAGCAGTATAGGGATCTCTCATTGGACCATCTACGCTTAATTCTATTGATGATCCTTGAATAAAAGTTCCTCCAGCCATAATTACAGCATCATCATAACCTGGGAGTTGACTTGCAGTAGGCCTTACAAATGAATCAAGAGGACAGCTGCTTTGAACAGCATTGCAAAACTCTTTTAATAGTTCTGGATCTTTTAAAATTATTCCCTGAACAATATCAGTTCTTTTTTCATTTGGTGATGGTGTTGTCTCAAATCCTAATTTAGAAAAAAGAGTTGAAGAAAAAATTGCTCCCTTTAATGCCTGTTCAACTATCAAGGGAGATATAAATAGTCCTTGAAAGGCCGTTCTGTTAAAGTCTAAGGCTGATGTAACATCTTCATGAATTCCTGGTGCTGTTAGTCTGTAAGAAGCTTTTAAAACAAATTCTTCTTTCCCAGCTACATAACCACCTCTTAGAGCTAATCCTCCCCCAGGATTTTTAATCAAAGACCCGGCAATAATATCTGCCCCAACTTCAATTGGTTCTTGAGTTTCCACAAATTCTCCATAGCAGTTATCTATAAATATAATTGTTTCTGGAGATATTTCTTTAATAAATTGACATACCTTTTTTATATCATCAATAAGAATAGATTTTCTTGAAGAATAACCCTTTGATCTTTGTATGCAGATTAATGGATACTTTTTTTCTTTTAATAGTTCTGCAATTTTTTGAAAGTCAAATAAGCTTTCCTGTGTAAGATCTATACAGTCATGATTAATATTAAGTTCACTTAAAGTTCCGGGTTCTTTATTCTTACCAATTATTTTTAGCAGAGTATCGTAGGGAGTTCCTGAAATTGATAAAAATGAATCACCTGGCTTAAGTAATCCAAACAAAACAATTGCGAGTGCATGGGTTCCAGATACTATATTTGAACGAACAATTGCTTTTTCGGCTTTAAAAATATCTTTATAAATTTCTTCCAGAGTTTCTCTTCCTGTATCTCCATATCCATATCCTGTTGATCCATTTAAATGGAAATCGGTAGCTTTGTTTTTTTGGAATGCTTTTAATATTTTATACTGGTTGAAGCCAGCTATTTCTTCTATATTATTAAATAATATTTTACTTTCTTCAATTGATTGATAAATTATTTTTTCATATTTATCTGTCACCTTTAGATCATTTATGATTTCTTTTATAAACAGGCTCAAATTTGGTCACCAACCGTATGCTGAATTTCTTTTAAGACATCAGTTTTTCCAATTGGAGATATTGTTGATATAGCGTGTTTGTAAATCATTTGCTGACCAATTTCATTTTCTAAAATTACAACAAAGTTATCAAAAGCCTTTATATAACCTTTTAACTGAAACTTATTTACCATATAGATAATTACTTGTCTGTTTTCTTTTCTAACCAGATTTAAAAATACGTCTTGAAAATTAATTGTACTTTTTGACATAATCTTAAACCTCCTCTCTGCATTTATCATTATAGATATGAATAATTTCTTCAAGTAATTCCTCTGAATTCTTTAGGCTTTTATCCAGCCAGATTATATCTTTATTTTTTCTGAACCAGGTTAATTGCCTTTTTGCAAATCTTCTTGTATTTTGTTTGATTTTTTCAACACACTCTTCAAAAGGAATACCAGAATTTAAAAATTCTAAAATCTCTCTGTAACCTAATCCTTGCATTGAACGAAAATCTGGAAGGACTTTTCCAGATTCCAGTAAAGAATTAACCTCAGAAAGCCAGCCATTTTCAAACATCAGATCAACTCTTTTGTTTATTCTATCATAAAGAACATCTCTGTTCATTGTAATTACGAAATAAAATAAATCATATTGAGAGGTCTTTTCTGTTCTTGAATCTCTTTCAAGTTCTGAGTATTTGATTTTATTTTTTTCACTGATTTCTAAAGCTCTAATTAGTCTTTTTATATTTGATAAATCAATTAAATTTAATGCATCCGGATCTGCTATTTGTAATTTTTTTACAAGATAATCTACTCCAAAATTATAATAATCTTCCCAAAGTTTATCTCTTATTTTTGAATCATTATCCTCATCAATAAAAGAATAATTATATACAAGAGCATCAATATATAATCCTGTCCCCCCAGCAATAATTGGAATTTTTCCGCGGGAATATATATCTTCTATGATTTTTTTGGCATTTTTTTGAAAAATTTGTACATTATATTCTTCATTAGGCTCAATAATATCTATTAAATGATGGGGAACATTTTCCATTTCATCTTTTGTAATTTTTGCAGTACCAATATCAAGATGTTTATATACTTGCATTGAGTCTCCGGAAATTATCTCTCCATTTATTTTTTTTGCAAGTTTTATACTTAATTCTGTTTTCCCGGAAGCTGTGGGACCAGCGATTACAATTAATGTTTTTTTATTTTGCAACATCTATATCATTCCTTTATAATTAACATTGAAGTCACAAGTAGATAAGGAGTTTTTATGTTATATCCTGAAGATAACACTGTTTGGAAAAAGAAACTCTATAAAGTTATTTTCGAGTCAAATACAGCTGCGGGAAAAACTTTTGATATTCTTCTTATTATAACAATTGCTCTTAGCATTTTCGTAGTTATGATGGATTCTGTTAGTTATTATAATTCCTTGTATGGTAATATATTTTACATATTAGAATGGACTTTTACAATTTTATTTACTACAGAATATATTTTAAGAATTGTTTCAGTAAAGAACCCTTGGAAATACATAACAAGTTTTTATGGAGTTATCGATCTTCTATCTATAATTCCAACATATTTTAGCCTTTTGGTACCTGGTACGCAATATCTTATGTTAGTAAGAACCTTAAGACTTTTAAGGCTTTTCAGAGTCCTTAAAATGGTTAGATATGTAGAAGGGTCCTCTGTTATTCTTCGTGCCCTTAGAGTCAGCGCCCCTAAAATTATTGTTTTCTTGTTTACAATATTTTCAATTACTGTAATCGCAGGAGCAGTAATGTACATCATTGAAGGTCCGGAAAACGGGTTTACAAATATACCCGAGTCAATGTATTGGGCAATAGTAACTATTACTACTGTTGGATATGGAGATATATCTCCACAAACCTCTTTCGGAAAAATGATAGCTAGTGTCATGATGATATTTGCCTATGGTATTCTGGCAGTCCCAACAGGAATAGTTACCTATGAAATTGCTCAAACGTCTTCAAGAGGAAAAATTAATACAAAAACATGCAAAAATTGCACTTTTGAAAATCATGATCCTGATGCTGATTTTTGCAAGAAATGTGGTGAAAAACTTTGAAAAGAGCACTTCCTATACTAAATTTAATTTCTTTCTTAATGGTAATTGCTTTAAATTATCTGGCAAATTATCTTCCACTTAACAATGTTACCACAGGTGGAGTTTCTGATACTTTTCCAAGCCTTTTTACACCTATTGGCTTCACTTTTGCAATCTGGGGAGTTATTTATATTCTTCTGGGAATATTTGTATTTTACCAAATGGGTTTTGTTGGTTCAGAACAAGATTTAACATTTTATAGAAATAAAATGGGTTTTCTGTTTATATCCAGTTGTATTTTAAATATTGCCTGGTTGTTTTCCTGGCACTATAAAATGTTGCTTGTTAGTTTAGTTATTATGTTTGCCTTGTTAGCTAATTTAATTATTATATATTTGAGAATAAATGGAAAATCTACATACTTAAGAAAGAGAAATTATTTAGTTACTCTCCCTTTTTCCATTTATCTTGGCTGGATAATGGTAGCTTCAATAGCAAATACATCAATTTATCTTATCAGTATCAACTGGGATAGATTTGGGTACTCTGATGTTTTCTGGACCAATATTATGTTGCTAGTAGCTTTATTCTTGTTTACTCTTTTTGTATATCTAAGAAGAG
This sequence comes from Clostridia bacterium, assembly GCA_009930175.1. Classification (GTDB taxonomy): domain Bacteria; phylum Bacillota; class Peptococcia; order Peptococcales; family SKKY01; genus SKKY01. Next base: position 93 of record RZYW01000072.1, on the reverse strand, counting down.
ATATCTTTATAATGTTGGTTTATATTTGGGCTACCTTAGGAATACTTTACAAGCACATTTTTGTTTTTAACTCAGAATATATTTATATAATCA
>RZYW01000019.1 GCA_009930175.1 Clostridia bacterium | reverse complement strand
CCGCTTTTACGATGAAGCTCTGAAGCAAGTTTTACCCTTTGTGCTTCTCCTCCTGAAAGAGTTGTTGCAGACTGTCCCAGCTTCACATATCCTAGTCCAACATCTTCAAGAGTTTTAAGTTTCCTGTATATTTTAGGAATATTTTCAAAGAACTGCACAGCTTCCTCTACAGTCATATCTAGAACATCTGCAATATTCTTTCCTTTATATTTTACTTCTAACGTTTCCCGATTATATCTTGAACCTTTACAAACTTCACAGGGGATATATACATCTGGAAGAAAGTGCATTTCTATTTTGAGAATACCATCTCCACTGCAGGCTTCACATCTTCCACCGGCAACGTTAAAACTAAATCTTCCCGGCTTGTATGCTCTCATTTTTGATTCAGGAAGCATAGCGAAAACCTGTCTTATATCGTCAAACACCGAAATATAAGTTGCAGGATTGGAACGAGGAGTTCTTCCTATTGGGGACTGATCAATTTCAATAACCTTATCAATATTCTCCGCTCCCTTTAATTCTTTAAACTTACCAGGTTTCATTTTAGCCTGAGGATACACTGCTCTGGCAGCTGCTTTATACAGAATTTCATTTACTAAAGTACTCTTTCCAGATCCAGATACTCCTGTTATACAGGTAAATAATCCAATAGGAATTTTGGCATTAATTTTTTGCAGGTTATTCTCTTCTGCACCGATGATTTCCAGAAACTTATCCCCTGGTTTTTTTCTTGTTTCAGGGATTTCAATTTTCTTTCTGCCTGATAAATATTGTCCTGTAATTGAGTGTTCTGCTTTAATAATTTCTTCAGGAGTCCCCGCAGCAATAATCTCTCCCCCATGAGCCCCTGCATAAGGACCAATATCCACAACATAATCTGCTTCTCTTATAGTATCTTCATCATGCTCAACTACAATTAAAGTATTTCCTAAATCTCGCAGTTCCTTTAGGGCTCTGATTAGCTTTTCGTTATCTCTTTGGTGCAAGCCAATTGAAGGCTCATCAAGAATATAAAGAACTCCAACCAAACCTGAGCCAATTTGAGTTGCCAGGCGGATTCTTTGAGCCTCTCCTCCAGAAAGAGTTCCTGCATTTCTGGCTAGTGTTAGGTAATCAAGTCCAACATTAAGCAAAAAACTTAATCTGGCTTTAATTTCATTAATAATCTGATTGGCAATAAGAAGGTCTCTTTCGCTAAACTGAAGATTAACAAAAAACTGAAAAGCTTCTTCAATAGTCATGATAGTTACTTCATAAATATTTTTCTCACCAATTTTTATTGCCAAAGCTTCTTTTTTTAACCTTGCCCCATGACATCCTGAGCAAGGATGATTTTCCATATATTTTTCTATTTCCGTTCTCATAAAATCGGAGTTTGTTTCCAGGTGACGTCTTTCAAGATTAGGAATTACTCCTTCGAAAACGCTTTTATATTTTCTTAAGTCTCCCTCACCATTTACATATTCAAATTGGATTACTTCTTTACCCGATCCATAAAGGACAATTTGTTTCTCTTTATCCTTTAAATCTTCAAAGGGAACATCTACAGAAAATCCATATCTTTCAGCAATAGTCATTATAGTCTGCATATAAATTCCATTAAATTTCGTATTCCAAGGTGCTATCGCTCCCTGACGTATTGTTTTTGTTGGGTCAGGGACTACCATCTCAGGAGATATTTCCATCTTTGTTCCCAGACCCCCACAAACAGAGCAGGCTCCATAGGGATTATTAAAAGAAAACATTCTTGGGTTAATTTCCGGGAAGTTTATTCCGCAGTCTGGACAACCAAAATTTTTACTAAAAACATACTCTTTATTCTCATTAAGATTATCAACCTTTAAAATTCCATCATTCAGACTAAAAACTGTTTCCAAAGAATCTGCCAGTCTATTTTCTATTCCCTCTTTAATAACAATTCTGTCTACTATTACTGCAACATCGTGCTTTTTATTTTTATCTAGTTCCGGAGGTTCAGCAACATCATATACTTCTCCGTTTACTTTTATTCTAACGAAACCTTTTTTCTTTATTTCTTCAAAAAGTTTCTTGTGGGTCCCTTTTTGTCCACTTACAAGAGGAGCCAGAATTTGAATTCTTGTACCCTCGGGAAATTCTAAAACCTGATCAACAATTTGTTCAACTGTTTGTTTTTGAATCATTTTACCGCAAGAGGGGCAATAGGGAACCCCAACTCTTGCAAAAAGCAGACGAAGATAATCATATATCTCTGTCACAGTTCCCACAGTGGATCTTGGGTTTTTGCTGGTTGTCTTTTGATCAATGGAAATAGCAGGAGATAATCCTTCAATATAGTCCACATCCGGCTTGTCCATTTGTCCTAAAAACATTCTGGCATATGATGATAAACTCTCTACATATCTTCTTTGTCCCTCTGCATAAATTGTATCAAAGGCCAGGGAAGATTTCCCTGAACCACTAAGTCCTGTCATTACTATAAATTTATCTCTTGGGAGCTCTATATCAATATTTTTCAGGTTGTGAACCCGGGCTCCTTTAATTATTATTTTATCTAAAGCCACATTAACACCTCTGTCTGTTATTTATTTCTTGCTTCAATAATCAGGTCTCTGATTAGCGCCGCTCTTTCAAATTCCAGTTTTTTACTTGCTTCAAACATTTCTTTTTCTAAATCCCTAATATACTTCTCTTTTTGTTTATCTGTAAGCTTCTTAACCGCTTTATCATCCTTAAACTTAATTTTCATATCAGCCTTATCATCTTTTCCTTTATATTCCTGGGTAGCCTCAAGAACTTTGTACACTTCTTTTACTATGGACTTAGGATCTATATTGTTTTTCTCATTATATTCCTGCTGTATTTTTCTTCTTCTTTCTGTTTCAAAGATTGCTCTTTCCATAGACTTTGTCATTTGATCTGCATACATAATTACTGTTCCCTGAAGATTACGGGCGGCTCTGCCGATAGTCTGGATAAGCGCTCTTTCAGAACGAAGGAAACCTTCTTTATCTGCATCAAGAATTGCAACAAGGGAAACTTCCGGAAGGTCTAATCCTTCTCGTAAAAGGTTTATTCCCACCAGGACATCAAATTCTCCAAGGCGAAGATCCCTTATTATTTCCATTCTTTCAATAGTTTTTACTTCAGAGTGCAGATATCTTACTTTTAATTGTGCATTACTAAGATAGTCGGTTAAATCTTCAGCCATTTTTTTAGTTAAAGTGGTAATCAGTACTCTTTCTTTGTTTACAACTCTTTCCCGTATTTCATGAATCAAGTCATCTATCTGTCCTTTAATAGGGCGAACTTCTATTTTAGGATCAATTAAACCTGTTGGTCTGATTATTTGCTCTACCACTGCCTGAGCATGATCCTGTTCATAGGGTCCCGGTGTTGCAGATACAAATAGTGCTTTTTTCATTTTTTCTTCAAACTCAACAAACTTAAGAGGTCTGTTATCCAATGCTGATGGCAGACGGAATCCGTAGTCAACCAGATTGCTCTTTCTAGACCTGTCCCCTTCATACATTCCTCCAATTTGAGGAATAGTCATATGAGATTCATCAATAAAAATTAGAAAATCTTCTGGAAAATAATCCATTAGTGTGTAAGGACTTGCTCCCGGGGGTCTTCCAGTAAGATGACGGGAATAGTTTTCAACCCCTGAGCAAAATCCAATTTCTTTTAACATTTCTATATCATACTTAGTTCTTTCTCTTATTCTTTGAGCTTCTAGAAGCTGGTTGTTTTCCTCGAAAAATTTAACTCTTTCTTCCAGCTCATTTTCAATATTACTTATTGCTGTATCTAAATACTCTGGAGCTGTTACGTAATGAGTTGCTGGGAAAACAGCAACATGGCTTCTTTCTCCCATAATTTCCCCTGTTAAAATATCCACTTCCAGAATTCTGTCTACTTCATCTCCAAACATTTCAATTCTAATTGATTTCTCGTTAATCGAAGCTGGAATAATTTCTATAACATCTCCCCGGACCCTAAAGGATCCTCTTTCCAAAACCATATTATTTCTTTCATACTGAATATCTACTAATTTTCTGAGAATCGCATCTCTTTCAATTATCTGCCCTTTTCTTATGGATAGTCTTTGTCTTTTATATTCCTCTGGTGAACCCAGGCCATATATACAAGATACGCTGGCTACAATTATTACATCATTTCTTTCAAAAAGTGAACTTGTTGCAGAGTGACGCAATTTTTCTATTTCTTCATTAATTGATGAATCCTTTTCTATATAGGTATCGCTGGAGGGTACATATGCCTCCGGCTGGTAATAATCATAGTAACTTACAAAATATTCTACTGCATTATCCGGAAAAAATTCTTTAAATTCACTGCATAGCTGAGCTGCTAAAGTTTTATTATGAGCAATTACTAATGTAGGTTTATTTAATTGTTCTATTACATTAGCCATGGTAAAGGTCTTACCACTTCCAGTAACTCCAAGGAGTGTCTGATAATTTACGCCTTCACGAAAACCTTTTACCAATTCGCTAATTGCTTTTACCTGGTCTCCAGCCGGCTGATATTTTGACTGAACCTTAAATTTATTATTCTCCATTTTTCATTCCTCCGGAAAAAAAAGACTTATAAGCTCTGCTCATAAGTCTGAAGTCTATTTTACTTTGTCTTTTCTTTAAGATAATTTATTGCGGCTTCCAGTTGCTTATCATATGTGTCTTCACTAGTTAATTCTACCACTAAATCAGGAGTAATGCCAACTTCATGAATGTCTCTTTTTCCTGCAGTAAGGTATTTGTGAGTGGTTAATTCAAGACCACCACCATTGCCTAGAGGGAATATTGTTTGTACTATTCCTTTGCCAAAAGTTTTTGTACCAATAACATAAGCTACTCCATTATCTTGAAGGGCTCCCGTCATTGCCTCTGCAGCACTTGCTGTTCCACCATTTGTTAAAACAACAATTGGCATATCCAAAGTATTTCCAGAAGTTACTATGCTTTTTATCTCTCCCTTATTATCTACCTGATGAATAACAGGGCCTTCAGGAATAAAGCTTCCTGTAACATTTACAATTGCTTCCAGTTCTCCTCCTGGATTTCCTCTTAGATCAATAATTAAACCCTTTGGCCCCTGAGCAAGAAGCTCATTCATTTCTTCCAAAAATTCAGGATAAGTTTTTTGTGAAAAGCCTGCAATTTGAACATAACCAAATTCTGGAGATTCTGTAAGCATTTCTGTATAAACTGTGGGATTATCTATATATTTTCGAATTATGGAAACATCAAAAACTTCATTTTCATTTCTCTTTACTGTTAAAGTTACTTCTGTGTCTGGCTCCCCTTTTATTAATGCAACAATTTCGTTAATGCTTTTTCCTGAAACACTTTCTCCATTAACTCCTATAATTGCATCACCTTCAAGCAAACCAACTTTTTCTCCCGGGCTATCCTTCATTGTTGAAACTACTACAACCATATCATCAACGAAGTCTGCATAAATACCAATTCCCCCGTAAATTCCCTGAAAAGATTCTTTAAAACTTTTAAATTCTTCTGGAGAAAAATATCTGGAATATTTATCATCCAGACCCAAAACCATCCCATCAATCATTCCTTCAATGAGTGCATCTGTTTCTGGGGGCCATAGAAAAAAGTTTTCAATAAGAAAATAGCTTTCAATAAAGTGCCCAAGATTATTATAATTTGTTGCAATTAATCCTACTCCTGTTGCTGTAAAAAGTACGCAAAAAACCAGGAATACTACTAATACAATTTTTAATATTTTTTTAACCAATATCATCAACCTTTTCTGTTATAAGGGTCAGACTTTCAAATGTTTTCTTGTTGCTGTAAGACTGCCTATTGCTCCAATAAATACTCCCCCTGCAATTAAGCCAGCAAGAGTGTAGTATAATTTCTGATAATCATACTCTAATGGAATAAATGAAATATTTAAAATTACATATTCCATTAAATTTTGGTAACCAAAGAAAATAATTACAGCAGCTACCAATGAACCTAATAATCCAATAATTAAACCTTCAATGAAGAAAGGAAAAATTATGTACCAGTTTGTAGCCCCTATAAATTTCATTACTCTTATTTCATGTGCTCTTGAATAAACAGTTAATCGTATTGTTATCATTATCAAAAATAAGGCTGCAAGCATAACCCCGGAAATTAAAAACATTCCAAGATTTTTTGCCCAAAAAGTAAATGATAAAATATTATCTACTATTTCCTTACCGTAAACGATATTATCAATTTCTTCCATTCTTCCTAGTTCTGTAACAATTACTTCCACCATATCTGGAGATGTTGCTTTAATTATATATTGATCTGGAAGGGGATTATCTCCACCCAGTGTTTCATTCAAATCCATTTCTGTGCCAAATCGTTCTTGCAATAACAGTATCCCTTTTTCCTTAGATACAAATTCCAAACTTTCAAACCCTGGCATTTTTTCTATTTCTTTAGCCAGGTTAAGTGCATCCACTCTGGTAACATCATTTTTTACATAAGCATTAATTTCAACTTGTTCCTGCAAATGATTTACAATTTGATTCCCAGAATTAACAAAAACCATTGTAAAGCCAGTAATTGTTAATGCCACTGCCAAAGTTACTACTGAGGCAAATGCAACACCCTTGTTCCTCCACAAAAACTTAAACCCATCTCTGATAAAAATCTTTAAATAATTACTGAGCATTATAATAACCGCCCTTTTCTTCGTCCCGGATTATTTCGCCAAAACTAAGCTGAATTACTCTTTTTCTCATCCGGTTTACCATTTCTTTATCATGAGTCGCCATTAGTACCGTGGTTCCCCATTTGTTGATAGAGTTAAAGATTTTCATAATTTCCAGAGAAGTTTCAGGGTCAAGGTTCCCTGTAGGTTCATCGGCAACAATAAGTGGAGGATTATTAACTATTGCCCTTGCAATTGCTACTCTTTGTTGTTCTCCTCCGGAAAGTTGCTCCGGATAAGACTTTTCATGTCCAGTAAGTCCAACAAGATCAATAACCATCGTTACTTTTTTTCTAATATCCTGAGGACTCAAACCAACAATTTCCAAAGCAAATGCTACATTTTCAAAAACCGTACGGTCTTGAAGAAGCTGGTAGTCCTGAAAAATAAATCCTACTTTTCTTCTTAAAAAAGGTACATGCCGGTTTTTCATTCTGATTATACTTTGGCCGTCAACTAAAATTTGTCCCTGACTTGGCACGATTTCCCTTATTAGCATATGGGTAAATGTAGATTTCCCCGCTCCGCTGGCGCCCACAAGAAAAACAAATTCACCTTTTTTAATTGCCACACTTACATCTTTCAGTGCAATGTTTCCATTTTCATATTTTTTTGTCACATTAAAAAATTGAATCACCTTTTGCACCTCACAGCTCTATTTTCTCTGAAGAACCTTTTTCACCTTAGCGGCTATATTTTCTGATGTCAGACCGAAAGCATTAAGAAGTTCATCAGGAGTACCTGATTTGCCAAAAACATCTTCAACTCCAACTCTTTCCATAGGTACAGGAATATTTTCTGCAAGTACTTCTGCTACAGCACTTCCAAGTCCACCTAAAATATTGTGTTCTTCACAAGTTATACAACAACGGGTTTTAGACACACTATCAATTATTCCCTTTTTATCCAAGGGCTTTATGGTACTGATATTTACTATTTCTGCAGATATGTTTTCTTTAGCAAGAAGTTTCCCTGCTTCTATTGCAATTGATACCATTATACCCGTAGCAAAAATTGTAATATCTGTTCCTTCCTCAACTACTGCTGCTTTTCCAATTTCAAACTTATAATCTTCATCAAAAATAACTGGAACTCCAGGGCGTCCCAGTCTGATATAAACTGGACCATCCATTTCTGCTGCCGCAAAAACTGCTTTTTCTGTTTCTGTCCCATCAGCAGGAACAATTACAGTCATTCCTGGTATTGCTCTGGTTAAAGCGATATCTTCAAGCATTTGGTGAGAACCGCCATCTTCCCCAACAGTCAGCCCTGCATGAGTGGCTGCAATTTTAACATTTAAATGAGGATAGCCAATAGTATTTCTAATTTGATCGTAAGCTCTGCCAATTGCAAAAACTGCGAAAGTGCTGGCAAAAGGAATTTTTCCTGCAGCAGCAAATCCTGCAGCTACTCCCATTAAATTTTGTTCCGCAATTCCCATATTGAAAAATCTTTCTGGAAACACTTTCTGAAAATCTGCGGTCTTAGTCGATTTAGATAAATCGGCATCTAAAACTACAACATCTTTATTTATTTCTCCAAGTTTAACCAATGCTTTTCCATAAGCATCCCTGGTAGCGATTTTTGTCATGATTTTCCTCCCAAAATTATTCCTTCAATAGAATTAATATTCAAGCTCACAAAGTGCTGCTTCCATTTCTTCTGGAGATGGGCATTTCCCATGCCATCCTGCTTCATTCTCCATATAGGAAACGCCCTTACCTTTTATTGTTTTAGCAATAATCATTGCAGGTTTTTCTTTATTTTCTTTTGCCTGAGTTACTGCCTTTTCAATTGCCTCAAAGTCATGCCCATCAATTTCAATTACATTCCAGCCAAAAGCTTTCCATTTTTCTGGAAGTGGTTCTGGTGACATAACTTTAGAAATATCGCCGTCAATTTGTAAACCATTATAATCAAGAAATGCTATTAAATTATTAAGCTTATAATGTGCTCCTGCCATAGCAGCTTCCCAAATTTGACCTTCCTGAGTTTCTCCATCTCCAAGAAGTGCATAAATATAATTTTCTTTTTTATCAAGCTTACTTGCCAAAGCCATTCCTATTGCTGTGGAAAATCCTGTTCCCAAAGAACCAGTAGACATTTCTACTCCAGGAACTTTTTTCATGTCAGGATGCCCCTGAAGGTAAGAATCAATTTTTCTCAAGGTTCCAAGATCTTCTGTTGGGAAAAATCCTTTTTCTGCAAGAGCGGCATACAGTACTGGTGCAGCATGTCCCTTTGATAATACAAAGCAGTCCCTGTCTTCCCATCTTGGTTCTGCAGGATTAATTTTCATTTCTTTGAAATATAAGTATGTTAGTATTTCAACTGCTGATAAGGATCCTCCTGGATGACCTGAACCAGCAAGTGTAGTCATACGAATAATATGGCAGCGAATTTTTTGTGCCATCAATTTTAAATCTTTTAGATTTGCTTCTGTCATTAATTAATTCCTCCAATTAAATTCATTTCTCACCGATTTATTTTATCAAATAAATATTAATAAATCTCTATTTTGCCTAAATCTTTTAAAAAATATCATATTTTAGTCACAATTACAATTTGCTTTTATTTTAAATCTGTTATATAATCCTCTGCATGTCCTTACGTCTCTTAACAAGGAGGGAAATTTTTGACAAATTTTAAGAGAAAAAAAGTGGCAGCTGCAGCTTTTACTTTCCTGATGGCTTTAAGTTCAATTAGTGGGGCGACCATTGCAAACCCTGATATGAACCAGGGAGATGATCAGGATTCTAAAGAGCCAATCAATTTAAACACCAAGGAGAGTCTAGAGTACTCTTCTATGACATTAAGCTTCACCTATTTAAATTTTCAAAATATGATTGAAAGGTATAATCCGGGGCTGGATGATTTAACCAGGGATAAAATTTATGAATCCGCAGTTAAAGCTTCAACAAAATATGAAGTGCCCCTGGAGCTTATTCTTGCAGTCATAGGATGTGAATCTGAATTCAAACCTAAACTTCAAGGAACTTTAGATGACATGGGACTAATGCAGGTAAGATTCAGATACGCTGGTTCCTGGGCCAGAGGCATGGGAGTTTCAGTGCCTTCGAACCAAGAAGCCCTTACTGATATTGATTACAATATCAATATGGGAACATTTATTCTAAGTTATTTGTTAGATGAGTTTGATAATGATCTTCATAAATCTCTTACTGCATACAATGCCGGGGAGTTTTACGTTAAAAGGAAATTATCAAACAATGAGGCTCTTCCTGACACTTATATCAAAAGAGTTAACTCATTCTATCAACAGATCACAAGTGCAGCTTTGTGGTAAAAAGAAATGGCGGACAGATTTACTGTCTCGCCATTTTTTTTAAATATTCAGTAATAAACTCATCTATTTCCCCGTCCATAACTGCCTGGACATTACCTTTTTCAAAGTTAGTCCTGTGATCCTTAACCATACTATATGGATGAAATACATATGACCTTATTTGACTTCCCCATCCAATATCCTGTTGTTCTCCCTGAATTTTAGACATCTCTGCTTCTTTTTCTTTCAATTTAAGTTCTAAAAGTTTTGACTTTAACAACTTCATTGCAGTTGCTCTGTTTTTTATCTGGGATCTTTCATTTTGACACTGAACAATTGTATTTGTTGGTATATGAATAATCCTAACGGCTGAGTCTGTTGTATTTACATGCTGACCACCAGCCCCACCAGCTCTGAATGTTTCAATTTTTAGATCCTTCACATCTACTTCAATTGTTTTATCATCTTCCGGAACCTCCGGCATTATTTCAACAGCAGCAAAGGATGTATGTCTTCTTCCAGATGAATCGAAGGGAGAAATTCTTACCAAACGGTGAACTCCTTTTTCTGCCTTTAAATACCCAAAAGCATAACTTCCTTCTACTAATATGGTAACACTTTTAATTCCCGCTTCTTCCCCTGCAAGATAATCAAGGATTGTTGTTTTATAGCCATTCTGCTCCGCCCATCTTAAATACATCCGGTAAAGCATTTCTGCCCAGTCCTGACTTTCTGTACCTCCTGCACCTGGATGAATATTAATTATTGCGCTGTTCTGATCATAAGGGTCAGAGAGCATTGTTTCAATTTCCATTGCATCAATTTTAACCTGAAGGGTTTTAAGGTATTTTTTTACTTCCTTTTCATACTCCAGCTCATAGGCAATTTCCAAATGCTCAAAATCTTCCTGGATATTTTCAAATTTATTTACAGTGTCCCTTAAAATCCTTAGATCTCTCATAACTAACTGTGCTTTATCCGAATCTGACCAAAAATCCGGAGACATTGTTTCTTCTTCCATTTTTGCTATTTTAGCTTTTTTGGAAGCCAGGTCAAAGTGAATCACCTAAATCTTTTTTTCTCTTTTCAAGACTTTCAATTTCTTTTTTTATCTCGTAATCCAAAATTTCACTTCCTTTTTTAACACTACTTACCGCAGCAATGCTTATATTTTTTACCACTTCCACAGGGGCAGGGGTCATTTCTTCCAGCTTTATTTTCTGCTTTCACAGGTGCCTTTTTAGTTTCTTCAGAAGTATTTACAACCAAATCTTTTTTCTCTTCTGGTTTCTCAACTACTTCCACTCTGAACAGTATTCTGACTGTTTCCTGACGAATATCATCAATCATACCGCTGAACATATCAAAGGATTCATATTTATATTCTGTAAGAGGATTTCTTTGTCCGTAGGCTCTTAAATAAATACCCTGACGTAAATCTTCCATTCCATCCAGGTGATCCATCCATTTTGCATCTACGTTTTTCAGAAGAACTACTCTTTCAAGATCTCTAAGAGTCTCTTCCCCAAGCTTTTCTTCTCTCTCATCATAAGCTTCAAGAGCTGTTTTCTTTAACAGATCAAGAATTTCTGCCTTTTCAAGTTTAACCAGGTTTTCTGGAGTTATTTCAGAAGGAAGATTTGGAACTGTGTTGCTGCTATACTCTTCAAGAAGCCCTTCCATGTTCCATTCTTCAGGATATTCAGAAACTATACTGTATTGATTAAAAATGCTCTCTACAGTCTTTTCAATCATATCTACAATACTTTCTTTAACGTTGTCTCCCTCAAGAACCCTGTTACGTTGTTCATATATTACTTCTCTTTGTTTGTTTAGAACATCATCATACTCAAGAACTGTTTTTCTTATGTCGAAGTTTCTGCTTTCAACTTTCTTTTGAGCATTTTCAACACTTGAAGAAAGCATGTTGTTTTCCAGAGGCATTGAGTCATCCATGCCTAATTTATCCAAAATTCCATATATTTTTTCAGATCCGAACAATCTCAAAAGTTCATCTTCCATGGAAATAAAAAACTGACTGGATCCCGGGTCTCCCTGACGTCCGGAACGTCCCCGAAGCTGATTATCGATCCTTCTTGATTCATGTCTTTCTGTACCAAGAATCGCTAAGCCCCCAATGCCCTGAACTCCTTCACCAAGAACAATATCTGTTCCTCTTCCTGCCATGTTTGTTGCAATCGTAACCATACCTTTTTGTCCGGCCTGGGATACTATTTCTGCTTCTTTTTCATGATATTTTGCATTCAACACCTGATGAGGAATGCCTTTTCTTTCAAGCATTGAACTAATAAATTCAGATTTTTCTATAGAAATTGTACCAACTAATACTGGCTGTCCAGTTTCATGACGTTTAATAATTTCATCAACTACTGCACTGTATTTGCCCATCTCTGTTCTGTAAATTGCATCAGGATGGTCAATTCTCATTAACTCTTTATTAGTAGGAATAACTACAACATCCATACCATATATTTTAATAAATTCTTCTTCTTCTGTCTTTGCAGTACCTGTCATACCAGCTATTTTTTTGTACATTCTAAAATAGTTTTGGAAAGTAATCTGAGCATAAGTTCTGGATTCTTTCTCAACCTTAACGTTTTCTTTAGCTTCAATTGCCTGATGAAGACCTTCGCTGTATCTTCTTCCGAACATTAAACGTCCTGTAAATTCATCAACAATTATAACTTTACCCTCATTAACTACATAATCGATATCTTTTCTCATTATATAATTTGCTTTTAAGGCTTGTTTAATGTGGTTTTGCATTTCAATATTTTTTTCTTCAGCATTATCATAAAGATTTTCTATGCTAAGCATTTTTTCAATTCTAAGTATTCCATCCTCTGTAAGCTGCACATTTTTTTCTTTTTCTTCTATAGTATAGTCTTCATCTTTTTTTAACCTTTTAACTGCTGTATCAACAATTTGATACAAACTTTTTGCAGATTCTGCCGCACCGGAAATGATAAGAGGGGTTCTTGCCTCGTCTATTAAAATACTGTCAACCTCGTCAACAATTGCGTAATTAAATCCCCGCTGAACTTTATTATCTTTGTTCATTACAAGGTTATCCCTTAAATAGTCAAATCCGAATTCATTATTTGTTCCGTAAGTTATATCTGAATTATAAGCTTCCTTTTTTTCTCTGTAGCCCATTCCATTTATTAGTAAACCAACGCTCAGCCCAAGGAATTCATAAAGTTGCCCCATCCACTGGCTGTCACGTTTTGCCAAATAATCGTTTACAGTTACAACATGTACGCCGTTTCCAGCAAGAGCATTAAGATATACTGGCAATGTTGCAACCAACGTCTTACCTTCACCGGTTTTCATTTCAGCAATTCTTCCCTGATGAAGTACAATTCCACCCATTAGCTGAACATCAAAATGTCTCATTTTTAAAACTCTTTTTGAAGCTTCTCTAACAACTGCAAAGGCCTCTGGAAGAATTGATTCAAGGTTTTCTCCATTATTTAATCTTCCTTTGAAGATTTCAGTCATTTCTTTAAGCTCATCGTCACTTTTTTTCTCAAAAACAGCTTCAAGAGCATTTATAGATTCTAATTGTTTGCTTAATTTTGAAATTTCCTTTTTATTATCGTCGAACATATTTTTTATAAAACCAAAAACCATCAAAAAGACCCCTTTTTCTTTTAATTAAACCACAGCAAAGATTTCATTACAACTTACGTCCTGCTAATATTCCTTAAACTTTTTGTTACTTGATAGGAGCTATTCCCTCCAAGCGGAAAATTCTCATTCCTTTTTCCACAAATTTCGTTTCATAATCTGTTGGGATATTGTCTTCTGGTAAGTTTTTATATAAATCAAGACTTATGTTCTTTAACTTCCACTCATTTTCTGCAAAGGAGTTTAGGCTAAATTCAAATAATTCTTCATGATCAGTTTTAAAGTGAACCTCACCTTTATCAACCAAGACATCCCTGTACATATTTAGAAAAGTATCTGCTGTTAATCTTCTTTTGCTGTGCCTTTTTTTCGGCCAGGGATCTGAGAAATTCAAATAAATTCTATCCACTTCCCCTTTTTCAAAAAAATCTTTAAGATCGACAGCATTCTGCCAGATAAATTTAATATTTTTTAAGTCTTCCTCATGGCTTTCCTTAACTCCATAAAGCATAACCTCTTCTTTTGTTTCTATACCTATATAATTAATTTCTGGATGTTTAACCGCAAATTTCTTAAGAAAACTTCCTCTGCCTATTCCTACTTCCAAATGTATTGGATTATTATTGCCAAATAAATCTCTCCACTTTCCTTTATAGTTTTGAGCCTCAGTAATTACATAGCCGCTATATGATAATAGTTTTTCATCTGAGCCTTTAATTTTTCGTCTTCTCATCCTTTAACTTTCCCCCATTTTGGATCTATTTCTTTACTCTGATAATTTACAATATATTTTACAGCTTTATCTTCATTTTCAGCAAAATAACATAACTCTAAATATTTTTCCTGAGTAAATTTTTCTTCAACAAGATTATGGAATATTTCCTGAAGTTTATTATAAAAGCCAAAGGAATTTACAACTGCAATGGGTTTGTTGTGCCGCCCCAATTGTTTTAGAGTTACAATTTCCATAAGTTCCTCATAAGTGCCAAAACCCCCGGGAAGAACAACAAATCCTTCAGACAAATCTTCCATAATTCTTTTTCTTTTTCTCATGCTTTCAGTTACATAACATTCATCACTTTCCTCATAGTATACTCCAGGAAGCTTGAGGAACTCGGGAATTACACTTATAACTTTTCTCTTTTCTTTATGAAATCCTCTGGCACAAGCTCCCATCAACCCAACTGTTCCTCCGCCAAAAACAAGATTATATCCTTCCCGGCCCAAATAAATTCCCAGTTTTTCCGCAACTTCAAAGTATTTTTTATCTACATTGTCACTAGCAGATGCATAAACACATATATTTTTCATCTCGAACTCCTTTAATTCTTTTCTCTGTTTAAGATTTTCACATTTTTGGGTAAATAAGTAAAGTAATAAATCTATATAATAGGAGGCAATAAAATGATTTTTGACACATTAATTCAAACTGGCGACTGGAAAGGCGAGAAACACGTACCTGTTATTACAGCTCCCGAGAGCTTTTCAAAAGACGAGGCAATAGAAATTAAGGTTTCTATTGGTGATGCAATAGGGCACCCCAATACTTTGGAGCACTATATTTCCTGGATTAAGTTATTCTATATTGAAGATGGAAAAAAATTTGCTGTTGAGTTGGGAGACTACCGTTTTGCTGCTCATGGAGAAGGTGAAACTTTCTCAGAACCTTTCGCAATTGCAAAAGTAAAATTGCCAGGATCAGGAAAACTTATGGCATTAAGCTATTGCAACATTCACGGATTATGGGGAAATGAACAAGTCATTACATTAAAATAAGGTTTTCAAAAAACGCAAATAATAAAGCCCGCTGAAACTTTTTTTCAGCGGGCTCATTTTTTTTATTAGTAGGATTGGTTAATTATAGTTCCCTTATAATCTTCAGAAAAAGAATTATACTGATTTTTCCTAATAACCATTATATTTCTGAATTTAATAAAAAGAGCCATAATTAATCTGGCGAGGGGATGAAACATCTCTTCATAAGGATCCTGACTTTCAAGAAAGTTTTTCCAAAAAACTCCCCCATTAATTTCCATTTTTAGATTTTTTATTACTATCCCTAAATTTCTTAAATTCTCTTCATGATTCAGAACTATAAAATTTAATTCTTTAATGTTATTAGTGTTGTAATTTTTATCAATATAAACCAAGGCATCAATAGTAACATTATATTTATTAATTAATGCCCGAACTCTTCTGTATAAATCGCTTCTTTTACCTGGTTTCTTTTTCTTTCTTTCTTTTTCAATTTCTTCTTTAATATATTTTGGATCCTTTAGAAAATTATCAAACTCTTTTTCAAGTTTATTTAAATTTCTGAAATAGTTATCATAAGCAATGAGATGATTTTCAGAGGACCAGTCAGAGTTATTTTGGGCATAAATAGCCGCTTCAACAGGAAGAGGTCTGTCAACTGAAGCTGAACCTCTTTGCCGTTCAACATATGCACCTTTTATTCTGCTAAAACTCAATGCACCTACCCTTTCAACTCTGCTCATCACAATCACCTAATTTTTTATTGGAATTCTCATTAATACATTAAGATCCCTGGCATATTTAATCAAAAGCTCTTGCTTTTCCTTTTTGCCTAAAGTAATATCCATGTCAGTTATTTCAAAATTATAGGGTACTTTATTTTCATCAATTTCTTCATCAGATGGCTTAAGTTTACATAAATTTAAAAGATCTATTAATTCATCGTAGGATAACTTTTCAGTGTGATGAAATTCACTTTTACCCGAGGAAATATAGAAGTCCGCCTCTATTTCCTCATGAACCCTTTTTGAACTAACAAAGACATCTTGCCGGTATCTTGAACCCTCCTCAAGTTTTTCAAAAGTCTTAAAGGATACCGATACCTCTCCCAAGTTAGCTATTTTGTTCTTTCCACTTTGATATCCTTCAAGAAGTTCTTTTAGTTTTATGAAAAAGGTGCTTTTTCTGGAAATTCCCATAAGAACAATTTCAATCTCTTTATTGTAATACTTTAACAGATCATAATAATATTCCGCGTCTTTAACAGAAATATCTCTAAGTTTCTCAACATCATTAAGCTTTTGAATATCGAAATTTAAGAAGCTGTTCCCTTGCAATTTGTCGTATTCTCTGTAGACAACATCAAGATCACGAATAACTTTTTCAGTTTGCTCCTGAATAATTTTGTCCTTATCCAGTTCGTCCTGATTTTTTTCTCCCAAACTAATCATTATATCCTGAGATTTTCTTTTAATATCTTTTTGGAGATTCTCAATGTTTAGCTTAGTGAGGCCAACATCGCTCATAAAGGTATCAAATATTTCCCATTTTTTCTTATTGTCAATAATCTGTCTTTCAAATTCTTTACCTTGAGCTTTTTTCAATTTTGCATATTCAAAAACATCGGAAGAAGATTTATAGTCTTTATACTTAAGCTCAATTTCTCCTACAGAGTGTCTTAACCTCTTGTATAAATCAATAAGAATTTCTTTTAATTCTCTTGGCAGAGCATTAAATTTATCTAAAATCAGATAATATTCCTTATAAAGTTCTTCCAATGCAGCTTTTTTCTGTTTTTCTAAAAAGTACCTTGTTAAAACAAAAATAGTACTCCCTATAACCCCTAATACAAGTAGAAAATCTATCATAAATTCTCCTATCTGGATTTATTCTTTAACCAGTGATAAATGGTTCTAACTCCGTATCCAGTTCCTCCCATACTATAGTAATCGTATTCTTTCTCAGTCCAGGATGGGCCTGCGATATCTAAGTGCACCCATGGTTTTTCCTGAACAAAAGCCTCAATAAACAGGGCTGCTGTAATTGTTCCCGGATTCCCTGCGGAGTTTGTTAAATCAGCTTCTTTTGCTTTAATCTTTTCTCTGTAATCATCAAATATTGGAAGTCTCCAGATTCTCTCATCCGCAATCTTACTTGCTTCTGCGATTTCATTATAAAAGTCTTCATTGTTACTTAAGGCTGCCGTTGTAGTATCTCCAAGAGCAACCACTGCTGCCCCAGTTAGAGTTGCAATATCAAGAACATTTGATACTTTTTCTTTCTCAATTATATAATGAATGGCATCAACAAGTGTTAGTCTGCCCTCTGCATCTGTATTACCTACAAATACCGTTTTACCTGCCATGGTAGTTAGAATATCACCAGGACGGTAACTTTTTCCAGATATCATATTTTCACAAGCGGCAATAACTCCAATTACATTCACTTTTAAGCCCGCTTTAGCAATTGCTGTAAAAGCTCCAATAACAGCTGCTCCTCCTGACATATCACTTTTCATTTCCAGCATACTGTTAGTTGGTTTAATTGATAGTCCACCGCTGTCATACATTAAGCCTTTCCCAACAACACCGTTTATTTCATCTGGTTTTTCAGGATTATTTAAATATCTCATTACGATAAGTTGTGGTTTCTTTTTGGATCCTCCTGCTACAGCTAAGAAGGCTCCCATCCCAAGATCTTCTATTTCATCTTCATCAAAAATTTCGACATCAAAACCAACTTCTTTACCCTTAGCTTTAGCTAATTCAGCTAGATTTTTAGGGGTCATTACGTTTGCTGGCTCATTTACCAAATCTCTGGATATTAATGTGCTTTCACCAAGGATTTTACCTTCAAGGACCGCTTCACTAATTCCGCCTTTTATTAATACATTAAGATTTTTTTCTTCTTTCTTATTCTCTTTATCATCAGTTTTATATTTATTAAATTTATATCCAGCCAAAATAGCTGTTTCAGTAGTCACTCTGGTCTTAGTGTAATCATCGGAAAAAACAGCTATATCTTTAATATCAATTATTAAATGTTCTACTTTTCTTTTTTCTCCCTCTTTAATTATTTTAGCCAAAGCTTTTTTATATACTTCCTGATTAACTTTTTCTTCTTTACCAAGACCGGCTAATATATAGTTCTTTATTTTATCTTCCTCAAGAAATGTAAAAAATTCTACTTCTCCTGATTGACCTTTGAAGTTACTGTTTTCTGATAACAACTTTAAGTTATTATTCTCAAATTCTGTTATATTTTCTTTTACAAAAAGAACCTCAGCGAACTTTCCTGACAAATTATTTGAATATAATTCTACTGATACACTCATTTAAAAGCCTCCATTTCAATTGTGATTGCTATTAATTATACCTTTTTTATAGGCATTAATTAAGTCTCTTAAGTCCTCTATTTCTTCCTTTATTCTTTTTCCTTCATCTGTATCTCTAATATATTTTCTTTCAGCTTTTTCAACAATTCTTGTTACTGAAATAATATCTTCTTCATTTTTAATTGCCTTCTCTACAGACTCAAAAGGCTGGTGCTCTATTAACTGCAGTCCATAGGAGTTTGATACGAGAGTGTATCCTGCCAGGCCTGTTTCTTTTTGATATGCTTTGGCAAATCCCCCGTCAATAACAAAAAGTTTGCCTCCGGCTTTTACAGGCTCCTCACCTTTTTTTGCCTTAACGGGAACATGCCCAGTAATAATTTTTGACTCCTCCGAAAATAATTCAAATTCTTCCAGTAATTTGCGACAAAGTTCTTCCGACTCATTAAGTCTGTAATAACAATTTTTTTCTTCCTTTTGGGGATCCTTGTCATCCAAAAAATATCTCTCAAAAGTAGCCATTTTATCTTTGCCAAATAGAGGTGATAAGCTCCCCTGCCACAAGTACCACATTATATCTGTGCCGAAATTGTTTTCTGATTCCTCCCGTGAAAAATAAAATTCCCGGGCCTTCTTTTCAAAAAAGTCCATTAAGGATTTCCCTTTGTATTTCTTCCCTTTAAACTCAATCTCTGCTAATTCTCCCTTTTCATCAAGGGGAATACATCCATGAAATAATAAATTGCCATTATGAATCTTATAAAAACTTCCATTAGAAAATAGATATCTTGTGTGTCTTTGAAGTATTTCGCTGTTTAAAAATGCTTTTACAAGTTTTTCAAGAACATCCTTTTCATATTCAGTTAATTCATAGGGATTTTCAGGATTTATACTTGGGAAATTAATATCTTTCATTTTATAATCTAAATCGTTAATAAGAACTGTACCTTTTTCAAAATTAATTTTCTCCAAAAGTTTTCTGTTTTCCATGGAATACTCAGGATTTTTATCAGCAAATTGCCCCTCCAGCTTAAACTGAATAATGCTTATTGCCTTATGCATTTTGCTAATTATATTAATATCCCTCTCTTTTAAAAACTCACCCTCCGTTTTAGGCATAAACACAGAGCAAGGGTCATTAGCATAGTATTCTGTTGCCAGCTGAGCAAGAGGCATTAAATTTATCCCATAACCATCTTCTAATATGTCAAGATTCCCGTAGCGGGCAGATACTCTAACTACATTAGTAATACAAATTGGAGACCCAGCTGCCGCTCCCATCCATAGAATATCATGATTACCAAACTGAATATCTACTGAATGAAATTTCATTAACTGATCCAATACTATATGGGGGCCAGGTCCTCTGTCAAAAATATCCCCCACAATATGAAGATGATCAACGGAAAGAATTTGTATCAATTCAGAAACCTGCACAATAAAGTCATCAATAATTTCATTTTTAATCATTTCTTCATAAAGATTTTTTATGTAATAATTTTTATCATCATCATAGTCTCCAGAAAAAATTATTTCTGCGGCAATTTCTCTAAAATGAGGAGCTATTTTTTGAATGATATTTTCGTTGGTATATTTATCTGCCAGATTTTTTGCAAGACTAATAATAACAGGGAGATATTTATAGTAAATTAAATCTTCTTCATTATCATCCTTCATCATTTTAATTTTTCTTAAAGGATAATAAATAAGAGTGGCTGTTTTTTTTATTTCTTCTTCCGTAAGAACCTCTGAAAAAAGCTCCCTTAGTTTTATTTTTAACTGTCCTGATGCATTTTTAATTACATGGCTAAAAGCTTCATGCTCACCATGAATATCTGTTAAAAAATATTCTGTTTTTTTTGGCAAATGAAGATAAGCAAGTTTTTTTACTAAACAGGATTTTGCTTCTTGGATTCCAGGATATTTATTTGCAAAGAGTTTTAGATACTTTAATCTTTCCAGGGTAAATTCATTGTTTTCCATTATTTATCCCTCCCTAAAAAAATAATACCCCATCTTTAATAGATTGACTATCAAAAACAGGGTACTTTTTCTTTTTTAGGATGCTTGAGCAAAAAATTTAACCTTATTTTGCACAAACTCCTTATATCCGCCATAAAATTCTTCAGTTGCACAGTATTTATCAATCATGGAAACCAAAATTGACTCTTTAAACTTAGGCATTCCAAAAACCTTTGGCCACATATGTTTTAAAATAATGTCTTCTTCCTTTTTTGTAACCTGAAAATGTTTTCTAGCATTTTTCAGGGCAGTTTTAGGATGCTCCAAGCCATGATTTTTATTATTTTTATTCTTTTTGTATTCTCTCCAGTCGTAGGAAAAGAAATCGTGAAGAAGGCCTCCTCTTGCAACAGCCTTATGATCTAGTTCTAAAACTTTTGCCACTTTATAGGAGTAGTATGAAACACGAAGAGAGTGTGTATATATTGAGGAATTATGATGATAAAAGTTTTTCAATGTTTGAAATTCTTCATTATCCAGAATATCCTGGATAATGCCAAGGTATTCTTCTTCTAATTTTTCTGGCATAGTCACCCACCATTCTTTTAAGAAATCGGATTTCAGTATAACACAGATAAAATCAAAAGACAAATCATTACAATATTCGTAAACTATTTGTTAACAATAAAGTTCTTTCCTTCAAATTTCCCATTTTGCTCTAAATATTCTCCAGAAAGTTTTTCAACAAATATTTTCCCTTTCCCGGCAGGCACATTATCTTTAAAGGATCCTTCAAACCCAATTTTTTTACCATTATTTTTTTCAATTACAAGTTTCCCTTCTCCATCTAACTTATTATCTACAAAATTGCCCACTCTTTCTTTCAGCAAACCTTTCTTACTTCTTACCAAAATTTTTCCAATTCCGTTTAGTTTTTTATTTTTAAATTCCCCTTCATATTGTATAAAGGCATCATCGGAGTACAAATTTTTTAGCAATCCTTTTCCTGAAAAAACATTTCCGGTAATTTCTTCCTCTGGTTCATTTAAATGTCTTTTAATTTTCTTTTCAGTAACAAGCTTTCCGTCTTTAAAAAGTCCTTCATAAATTCTCTCAGAACCATGTTCATCTATAAAAATTGCTTTTCCTTTTCCTTGAAGGCATCCATCGATAAAACGTCCTTCAAGAATTTTTAATGCCTTTTCTTTATATTTATGGGTGATTCTGCCTTTGCCTGTAAATCTTCCATCAATAAGGCTACCTTCTTCAATCTCAATTATTTGCCCGTCTTCCAGCTCAATAATTTTTTTCTCTTCAGACATTTTCTCACCACCTCTAAATTAATTCATAACTGCTGTTTAATACCGGAAGTTTCAGATTATCCAGTACTTTTTCAAGAAGTACCCCTTCTCTTTGGGGATAAACGAAGCCGTAACTTGCACGAATTGCTGCTGTAATAAACTGTACTCCTCTATCTAAAGCCATTGGCAGGCTGTCTCCCTTTAGCATGCTTCCAACAATAACGCTGGTAAACATATCTCCAGTCCCTGGAAAATGGGCTGGAATATATACACAACTTACTTTCCAAAAACGGCCGTCTTCCCGGTTATAGGCAATTACATCTGTCATATTGTTTTTATGAGGTACACTGGTAATAATTACAATCTTAGGACCCATGTCAGAAAGCCTTTTAAGCCAGTCTTTTATTTTATCTTCGCTAATTTCCTGAGAATATTCTTCGCCTAAAAGAAGAACAGCTTCTGTATAGTTAGGTGTTATTATATCTGCTTTTTTAATGAGAACTCTCATTTTTTTAACCATTTCTTCATTCATTGTATCATAAAGTTTCCCGTTATCCCCCAATACAGGATCAACAACAGTCAGGGTATAATCTCTTTTCATATCATCAATAAACTTGTCAAGAATATCAATTTGTTTAACAGATCCTAAAAACCCTGAATAAATACAATCAAAATCCAGATTTAATTTCTTCCAGTGTTCTGCAAAAGCTACCATGGAGTCGGTGAGATCAACAAAACTATAGTCTTTAAACCCACCTGTATGGGTAGATAAAACTGCGGTAGGCATTGGACATACCTGATGATTCATTGATGAAATAATTGGTATTACAACGGTCAGAGAAGCTCGTCCAAAACCAGACAAGTCGTGAATCGCTGCAACTCGTTTTACTGAACACATTGACATAAATTTTACTCTCTCCTTACTTATCCATCTGTATTTCATATAATACCCTACTTATTGATAAAAAAAAATGCCTGATTTTAGTTTCCACTAATCAGGCATTGCAATATTTAAAAGTTTGTTTTTGAAGCACTCTGTTTATGAAGGTATTTATCTACTTGATCTGCCATTTCTCTGGCATCTGCAATGGCTTTACAAACCAAAGACTGACCTGTATGCATGTCTCCGGAAGCAAAAACTCCCTTTACATTAGTCATATGTTTGCTATCCGTATCAACATTACCATTTTGGCAAAGATTCACTCCAAGCTTGTTCAATAATTCACTTCTTTCCGGATGAAGAAATCCCATAGCAAAAAGAACAAGATCTACTTCTAATTCAAAATCTGATCCAGGAATTTCCTGCATTGTCCTTTTACCATTTTTATCTGGTTCTGACCATTCTAGTTTAGAAAAGTGAGCTTTTTTCACCTGCCCTTTTTCCCCGGAAAAACATTTTGTCATTATGCTCCACTCTCGTTTTCCACCTTCTTCGTGAGCAGAATTTATTCTTAGAATCTGAGGCCAGTAAGGCCAGGGCATATAATCGGTTCTTTCTTCTGGTGGCTTTGGCATTAACTCTATTTGATAAACCTCTTCAGCTCCCTGCCTTAAAGATACACCCACACAATCTGCCCCGGTGTCTCCCCCTCCTATAATAAGAACCTTTTTCCCTTTTGCATCAAGTCTTTCATCTTTGGGAATATCTTCACCAGCATTAATACGATTTTGCTGAGTCAAAAAATCCATGGCAAAATGAACTCCTTTAAACTCCCTGCCAGAAACTTCCAGGTCCCGGGGGACACTTGATCCCCCGGCAAGGCATATAGCATCATACTTCTCCATAAGAATTTCTACAGGTAAATCCACACCAACGTTCACTCCTGTTTTAAACTCTATGCCTTCTTCTCTTAATTGATTTAATCTTCTTTCAATAATATTTTTATCTAACTTATAATCAGGAATTCCTCTGGCTAATAGTCCACCAAGTTCCTCATCTTTTTCAAATACCGTTACTTTGTGACCCACTCTTGCAAGCTGCTGAGCAGCTGTTAGTCCTGCCGGACCAGATCCAATAACTGCAACTTTAAAATTAGTTTTAAATTCTGAAGGGCAAGACTTAACCCAATCCATTTCGAATCCTTTTTCTATAATTGCCAGCTCCGTAAGTCTGTTAGAATTTCCTTTCCCGCTAAGGCTTTTTACGCAGGCATCTTCACAAAGAGCTGGGCAAAGTCTACCCGTAAATTCCGGGAAATTATTTCTTGAAAGTAGAGCTTCCAATGCTTTTTTCCATTGATTATGAGACACTAAATCATTGTAATCAGGAATAAAATTCCCTAAGGGACACTGGGACATACAGAAAGGTACCCCACATTGCATACACTCCCCAGCATTTTTCTGAATAACTTTATCGTCTAAATCCGTATAAATTTCCTGATGGTCTTTAATTCTCTCTTCTACCGGTCTTTTTGCAATAATTTCTCCAGCCATAATCTCACCCCCATGTCTTGATTATTTTTTAACGATATTCAAATATTGTTCTGAGGCAACTCTGCGGAACTTATCTTTCATTATGTTCCAGTTATCCATTATTTCTTTAGCTTTTAAACTTCCAGTAGCTTCAAAGTGATCTTTTATCATGTTTAATAGTTTTTCTGCATCTTTGTTATCCAAAACATCCATCTGTACTATTTCAAAATTTATCTTTGAAGATAAAGTATTATCTTCGTCAAGAACATAAGCTATTCCGCCACTCATACCTGCACCAAAATTTCTGCCAGTTCTTCCAAGAACTGCAACAGTTCCTCCGGTCATATATTCACAGCCATGGTCTCCCACACCTTCAACTACTGCTTCCACGCCACTGTTACGTACTGCAAATCTCTCTCCGGCAATACCCTGGATAAATACCTTTCCACCAGTTCCTCCATATAACAGAGTGTTCCCGGCAATAATATTATCTTGAGGAATAAAGGTAGCCCTTCTGTCAGGATATAGAGTTATATTACCTCCAGAAATCCCTTTACCTAAATAATCATTGGCCGCACCTTCAAGGACAAAGTTTACACCCTTAGGAAGGAATCCGCCAAAGGTTTGGCCTGCAATTCCCTTAAATTTGAAATTAATAGTGTCTTCAGGAAGTCCCTCATCCCCATATTTTTTGGCGATCACTCCTGCCATCATTACACCGGCGCTTCTGTTTGTATTCTTAATTTCAAACTCTCCACTGGTTTTTTCGGCAGAATCAATAGATTTTTTTGCTGTCTCAATAAGCTTATTATCTAAAACTTTATCTAAGCCATATTCCTGAATTTTTGTTTTCCGACACTCAAAACGTCTTGGCAACTGAGGTCTGTACAAAATTTTATCAAGATTAATTTGCTGAACTTTATAGTTCTCGCAATCCTGTCTTTTTTCAAGAACATCCGTCCTGCCAATCATTTCATCTATAGTTTTGAATCCAAGCTCTGCCATTATCTCTCTAACATGATTAGCAATAAAAGTGAAGTAGTTAATTAGATGCTCTGGCTGACCTGAAAATCTCTTTCTAAGCTCAGGATCTTGAGTCGCTATTCCAACTGGACATTTATTTGTATGACAATCTCTCATCATTACACAACCTAAAGTTACCAGAGCTGTAGTTCCAAAAGCATATTCCTCTGCTCCAAGCAATGCACCAATAACAACGTCTCTTGCTGTTTTCATTTGTCCATCAACCTGAACAATAATTCTGCTGCGAAGGTCGTTTAGCAATAAAGTCTGCTGTGTTTCTGAAAGACCAATCTCCCAAGGAAGACCAACATACTTTATTGAGCTTATTGGAGATGCTCCTGTTCCTCCATCATGTCCGCTAATTAAAACTACTTCTGCAGATCCTTTAGATACACCTGCAGCAACAGTTCCAACTCCGCTTTCAGAAACCAGCTTAACATTGATTCTTGCTGATGGATTAACATTTTTTAAGTCAAAAATTAATTGTTCAAGATCTTCTATTGAGTAAATGTCATGATGTGGTGGTGGTGAAATTAAGTCAATCCCCGGTGTGGAGTTTCTAACTTTGGCAATTTCTTTTGTTACTTTTCCACCAGGAAGGTGACCTCCCTCCCCAGGCTTAGCTCCCTGGGCCATTTTGATTTGAAGTTCGTCAGCATTCACAAGATAATTCGCAGTAACACCAAATCTTCCAGCTGCAACCTGCTTAGCTTTGCTCATACGAAGATCTCCATTTTCATCTGGAACATATCTTGCAGAATCTTCTCCACCTTCACCAGAGTTACTTCTGCCACCAATACGATTCATTGCTATAGCCATTGCTTCATGAACTTCTTTGCTCAAAGCACCAAAACTCATAGCTCCTGTTGCAAACCTTTTAAGAATATTTTCCACAGGCTCTACTTCATCTATTGAAATTGAGGTTCTCTCTTTAAACTTCATTAATCCTCTGATAGTCATTTGCCTTGAAGACTGGTCATCTACTAATCTTTCAAATTCCTTAAATAACTCAAAGTCTCCAATTCGGCAGGATCTTTGAAGTTTAAATAAAGACTCTGGATTTATAGCGTGATGCTCTGAACCTTTACGCCACTTGATATTTCCTCCGTACTCCAAACCCTTTGTAACATTTCTAAGCCTGTCAAAAGCAGAGTTATGTCTTTCGAGAGTTTCCCTGCAAATACATGCTAAATCCATTCCGCCAATTCTTGAAACAGTACCTGTAAAATATTTATCTGCAAGCTCTTCCGACAAACCTACAATTTCAAAAATCTGGGCTCCATTATAACTTTGAAGAGTGGAAATACCCATTCTTGACATGATCTTTAATAAACCTTTTTTAATTGCTTCTATATAATTAGTTACTGCAACTTTTTCATCTGTGTTATATACATAGATTTTATTTTTAATCATATTCTTCATTGTTTCAAAGGCTAAATAGGGATTAACCGCTTTTGCTCCATAGCCTAGCAACAATGCAATGTGCATTACATCTCTTGCTTCTCCCGATTCAACAATTAGGTCAACTTTACTTCTCAGGTTCTTCTTAATCAAACACTGGTGTACAGCAGATAAAGCCAATAAACTTGGGATTGGTGCACGATACTTACTAATATCTTTATCACTTAATACAATTATGTTATATCCCTTTTCTACATTATCAGCTACTCTTTCACACAATCTGTCCAGGGCTGACTGAAGGCCCTCTGCATGCCTGTCTGCTTCAAATAAAGTTGAAATTCTAATTGCTG